>PMSX01000232.1 GCA_003167495.1 Bryobacterales bacterium
ATTCGTGGACACTACACTAGCTTCCCCGTCCGGATCATTTTGGGCCACGCATTTATCGTCGAAGATCATCGTTTCCCCGCGAGCTGCCGAGTACTTTGGCCATTGGGGAAGCGCTGCTCCGTTGGGATCACCGGTCTTCATGAACTGTAGCAAGGCGCCAGCCATTTTGGTAGAAAGCGCTCTTGGCCGAGGACCGCCACCCGTGTGCGTCAGCATCAGATCCGTATTGTGCAACCAAAAGCAAATATCTATCGTATGGAAGGCCCGCATGCGCTTGTCGAACAAAGGCGGCTGCCACGTAAACCAATTGACGTAGACCCGCGCGGCCTGTTGGCATTTTACATTCGCTAAGGCCACCACGCCTTGCCGGTTGCTGCTGACCAGCGACCAGATTTCAACAGGCTTTCTGTCCGGAAATGCCTTCGCGTAAGCCGCAACCACTAGCTGGGCTTGGTCGCCAAAGCCTGCGCCGAACCCGGCTCTGACCTTTACTTTCTCCACGACCTGTTCCATCGTGACCGTTTCCAGTGATGAATCCGTCCAGCTGGGCGATTGCTCATTCTCGACGGAACTGATGATCATCGGTATCTCGGCTGCCGTGGGCGCGGCGACTGGATCGTAGGGATGTTGAGGCAGAATCTTGCCATCCACCACGGGCGCAAATCCGAACGCCATTCCTGCACCGCCGCCGGATTGCTGGGCCATGGCTCGCTGTGTGCGAGTAGCAATTTCATAGAAATCTTTCCAAGGCATGTTTTGCAACTTCGTTAAGTCGTCTCCGGTCAGGCCGGCCTCTTTGACCACCGCGGCCCCGAGGCTCTCGGAACGCGACTTAACACCTGCTTTTCGAGAAGCCCCGCTCAGCACAACTGCTTTGTGGAACAGACCCTTGGCGTTCGGCATTGCAGTCAGTAAGCACACTTTGGCGCCACCGCCGGATTGCCCGATGATGGTGACGTTCCCTGGATCGCCGCCAAAGTTGGTGATGTTGTCCCGCACCCACTCGAGAGCGGCGACTACGTCCAGCATGCCTACGTTTCCGGAAGAGGCGAATTTTTCTCCGCCTAGACCGGCCAGATTGCAGAAGCCGAGCGGACCCAGTCGGTGATTGATGGAGCAAAACACGACGTCCCCAAAGCGGGCGAAATTCTCGCCGTTGTATCCGTCGTGTTCAATCGCATTTCCATTCACAAACCCGCCGCTGTGAATCCAAAACAGCACGGGCCTTTTCTTACCGTCGTTGATGGCAGGCGTTTGGACGTTGATCCGCAGACAGTCTTCGGTGACATCTCCATAATTCCAGTGATCGCGGAATGAGCCGAATGCGTTAGCATAGCGGTTGTCCATATTCTGCGGCGCTGAATCGCCCCACCAGATTGCGGCTTAGACACCTGTCCAAGGCTTGGGTTTCTGCGGCGGCATAAAGCGGTTTGCTCCGGAGGTATCCGCGCCATACCGCATGCCGAGAAAATAGTTGATCCCGCGTAGCCTGTATCCTCTCACCTTTCCGCATTGTGTGTCGGCCACGGCAATGTTGTCCCCGATAAGCAGAACCTGCTCATCCTGATCCTTCGCCTCTCCGCTAATGTGGAACCGCTAGCGCGCCGCCAAGGGTGATCCCCGCGGAACTCGTTCCAAGCACATGCACAAAGCGGCGTCTGTTTGATTTCATGATTTTCGACTCCTTATAGAGACTGGCAATTCGGAATTCGCCTGGGGCTATCCCTGCAGCAAACAGTGTATCGAGAGTCTTTGGTGCGGGCCTGGACACCCGTATCAATCCTTCAGAATGTGTTGCAACATCCGCGCCATATTTGCCGACAACTAATGCGGCCAGCGTTTCGGATCGCAGTGGAGTACCTCGAAGTCGGCGATTTAGCGCCAACCGAGAGCAGGGGCGACAGTGGTCAGAATTGCCTCCATGACATGAACATTGTAGGCGACGCCTAGTTGGTTTGGGACAGTTAGCAATAGCGTGTCTGCTGCCTCGATCGCCTCGTCTTTCCTGAGCTGTTCGATCAAAACATCCGGCTCGGCAGCGTAGCCACGGCCGAAAATCGCTCGTGTGCTTTTGTCAAGAAAACCGATCTGGTCCTCTTCCTGACCTCCTCTTCCGAAATAGGCACGGTCATGATCGTCGATCAGCGCGAAGATACTGCGGCTGACGGAAATGCGCGGAGTGCGAGCGTGGCCAGCCTCCTTCCAGGCTGCACGAAAATTGCGAATCTGCGCTGCTTGTTGGATGTGGAACGGCTCACCGGTCTCGTCGAACTTGAGGGTTGAGGATTGCAAATTCATTCCGAGCTTGGCGGCCCAGGCAGCTGTGGCATTAGAAGCGGCCCCCCACCAGATACGATCGCGCAGTCCTTCCGAGTGCGGCTCAAGACGCAGCAGCCCTGGTGGATTGGGAAACATCGGATGTGGGTTCGGTTGAGCGAAGCCTTTGCCGGCCAGTAGCTCAAGGAATTCTTCGGCGCGCCGTCGCCCCATGCCTGCATCGTCCTCGCCTTCAACCGGGCGGTTGCCAAAATAGCGCCAACCATCGATCACCTGCTCGGGAGAACCGCGGCTGATTCCCAACTGCAGGCGGCCGCCGGCGATGAGATCCGCAGCGCCAGCATCCTCAGCCATGTAATGAGGGTTCTCATACCGCATGTCGATCACNNGCTCCGTCCATTCCCAGGCGCTCGGCCTCCACGGCGAGATCAATGGACTGCAGCAGCGCGTCAGCCGCCGATTGAGTTCGTGACTGCGGTGAAAGCGTCCAATGGCCGAACGAGAGAAATCCTATTTTCTTCATTCAACATAAGTCTACTGTTCTGATTCAATCGACCGTGTTCCAACGGAACTATTTTCTTCGATTAGCGGCCGCCTTCTCTGCCAAACCGCTGCAGCGCACTCGCCAACGAGGCGTTGGAATAATCTCGACGTGAAGGGCGTTTATCAATCGGATTCCTTGGTCTAAACGGAAAGGTCGCACCCTTGAAGGCCCTTCAAGCCGGCACGAGCTTGCAACATCTCACGTGCTGTATCCTGTAGGCCAGGAGGAAGAGAAATGTCCGCCGCGCAATACGTAGCTCGCCTTCGATCCCTCGTCGAAGGTAAGGACCCCATTGCCGTGCAGACGGAGACGCCGGCTGCCTTGGAACGTCTGATCGCGTCCATTCCCCCAGACAGGCTGAACCGGCCGCCCGCTCCCGGAAAATGGTCGCTCGCCGCCATCACCGCGCACCTGGCCGAAGGCGAAATGGCACTTAGCTGGCGCTACCGCCAGATTGCCGAGAAGGAGGGCGTCGCACTTGCCGGATACGACCAGAACCTGTGGTGCCGCCTTGGTGATTATGATTCCCGCGACCCGCAGGAATCGCTCACCCAGTTCCGCCTTCTCCGTGAAGCTAACCTGCGGATGTTTGCGCGACTTACTCCGGACGAATGGCAGCGTTCCGGCGTCCACGCCGAGCGTGGCCGCTTGACGATGAAGGATCTCGTCGCCCAAGCCGCCGGTCACGACCTCAGCCACCTCCGGCAAGCCGAACACGTGGTCGCCGCCGTATCCGAATGATTGGCGGTCGCGGGGCTCGCGATGGGCGCCGCCGCTCGTAATACCCGGCATCCAACAGACGAGGGGCACCACAGCGGGTAGCCCAGCTACACCTTCATATCCATTTGACCGATCCATCCTCGACTCACCGTATCAAAGCGAACTCCGCGGCCTGCGATACTCACCCGGTTCGGAAGATTGAGGATATTGGGAGCGCTGTCCCCTTTTCAATCAATTCTGCTGCGCCCCGCGGGCCTGGCCCATCTTTGCCGATACCGACCAGCATCGCGGTGCTTGCAAATAGAGGTTCGGAATCCCAATCTTTTCCGATCACAACGGAGCACATCTGATGTTCTTTACCGCGCTCAAGACGGTAAGAATTGGGCGGCTGGCGCATCGGGCTCGCCAGTTGTTTCCAGTCCTTACTGGTTCCGCGCAAAGATCAGCTCATCGGCCCGGGCCCCGCCTACCCTAAGAGGGGACTCGTGGCCTTCACCCCTGTAGAAATTCTCCAAGTCGCGTCACAACCCGCGGCCGTCGTGCGCGGCCCTGCCACACCCACGAATCTCCCCCGGCGTATCTGCGCCTTGTTCGACGAGTTCTACAAAGGTTTCAAAGGCAAGGCCGGTCTCAACATTGTTTACTATGCTTCTGGCATGAAACGCAAGAATTTGACATTGAGTGCGGAGTGCAAGTCGAAAGCGGTGGAAATTCGGCCACGCCGGCGGGAACGGTCACCGCCCTCGCCTTCAAAGGCATTTGATCTCGTCCCCCTTGGTCCGTGCATGACCTGACCGGGGCCCGCGAAATAATCCTGTCTACCCCAGTTGAGAGTTTGGCGATGGACCCTCGGCGACTGCGGCCAAGATCTCGCCTTGAAGTAATCTATAGGCGGAGTTCAAGAGGCATTTTCATGGCACAAGGCGACCCGATTCAACACGTCGTCGTTCTAATGTTGGAGAACAACTCGTTCGACCGGATGCTCGGATGCATGACCGCCGTTTATCCGCAGATCGATGGACCGAAACCTCCGGGGGAAGGTATGTTCACGAATCCGGATTAGCAAGCAAATCACTGCTACCGCGCTCCTGTTACTGACGGATGAGGGCAAGGTGTCTCTCGACCGCTTCATGACGAAGATAGAAGAGCTCATAAATCTACTCATAAACCCCCGCGGCGTAGCGCGAGGCGACAGCCTCGGCAGTCTGTGGTGTCGGTTGCAAGCCCTGGCTTGTTTTCGCCAACATTGTTTGCAGAGCTTGAAGATCGGTAAATGATTGGTCGCAGCCGATGCCGGACCGCTCAAGAGCCTCCAGGCAGTCGCCGTCCAAGGCGTGCGGAGCATCCTTGCGCATGATATTCAACACTCTTTCAACAGGCAGCGCATCCCGGTAAGGCCGCGAGGCTGACAGCGCATCGAAGATATCGGCAACAGCTAAAACACGGGCCTCCATTGGCAGTTGGGCCGCAGTCAGACCCCGGTGGTAACCAGTGCCATTTAGCTTTTCGTGGTGAGACGCGGCAATTTCGGCCAATTCTTCGAATCCGCCGATGCATCGGAGAATATTCCAGGTATGAGCCGGATGCTGGAGCAAAACCTTCCATTCGGTTTCGTCCGGCTTCCCCGGTTTTTCGAGAATGGCGTTAGAGACCGCCATCTTCCCGAGGTCGTGCAGCAGCGCCGCGTAGCGTACGAACAAAACGCGAGCGGGCGCGAGATCTAGCTGCTGGGCAATCGCTACTGCCGCATTCGCCACGCCGTTCGAGTGATTGTAGGTAAAAGGTGATTTGGCGTCGACTATTCTGGCAAAAGCCCGGCAGACAGCGTCAAGACTGACATCGCCTTCGGACATCATCCGCTCGCCGGGCTCCAAAGCGAGCGCCAGAGAGAGCGGATCGTGTGTTTCCAGACCGGTCCAAAGGTCTGCCCGCTTCGCCAAGGAACGCGCCGCCCGAACGGCGTCGGGATCGAACCATCTACCGCTCCGTATATTGATCACTTCCAGAGCCTGCTCCGCGCCTGCACTGGTGTAAAAGACGTCCAGCGTCTGAGACAGCAACATGACGCGGGAACTGATCGGGATTTTCCTGCCGCGAATACCGTTAGGGTTTCCTTCGCCATTCCAATGCTCGTCAAGGCCCCCAATGCCCTCGGCCGTTCCCTCCGTCAGCCCCATGATTCGAGCCATGGTCGCGCCTTGTTCACAGCGCAAAGCCGTCACCGCCCGCGCCTGCCGCTTCCGCATGGCGGCGACGCGCAGAATAGCCCGGACCCTCTCCAGAAATGGCTTGCCCGGTGCCACGTGCGTAAGGGCATACTGTAACGTTTCCCAACCGAGCTTGGTCGAATCCGTCTTTTTGACATCGCGCTTGGCAGCAATATCATCGGAAACAAGCGCGTGATAGATCGAGGACGCGTTGCTGCTGCAACCGGCGTCCTTCAGTAGCAATGCATAATACATATCCGCTTGCACCTCCCCGGCTAACCCGAGCTCCGCGGCGATGCGCATCCCTAGGATGCACGTACGAACAGAGTGCCAGCGCGTGGCCCCCGATCCAAGATCCAGCGCTTGCGACAGCGCAGCTACAACTTCTGCTACCCGCAACGAAACCGAAGTTTCGGCTGGCAAAAGTCTCATATTTCCTCCTATTGGGGTGCCCTTCTGAGAGAGACGATTCAATTGCTACATATCGGATCTATCCAACTCCGGGATTAGTATTCCAGGCTTAAGCGCGACGATCCCACGGTGCGGAGGGAGTAGGGTGCGTGCTTAAGAACGGAGCGCCTGCCCTAGAATTGGTGGAGAATTGAGGCGGATGATCTTGCTTCAGGTCTTCGCAAAGTTACCACCTGCCGGGCTTGTCCGCAAATGTCTTTAGGTCGCTTGGTCGGACAAATGCCGCGAGCGCCTCAGATACGGCGTTGTGTTCCATGAGCGCCGGCGGACGGCCGGATCTCTCAGAACGCGGACTTTGGCCAGTGTGATCCAATAAACTCGTGTTTCGCCGGCAACCGCTGAACCTGCATTTTCTGGTTGTCTCAGAAACGGTCGTTTGCGTAACGAGACGACATTCGATCAAATTTCCGCGCAATGAGATTATGCAAAGGCGCCGGGGTGCCGTCAGACGACTTTGGCGCTACGACGACATAAGTCGTCAAAGGCTCTGGGGCACCCTGAAACTGGGGGTTCAAGAAAACAGGCGAGTGTTCGGCATCGGCACCCCATTGTGTCCCATCGGATCGGTTGCCATAAAACATGAGGTGCGGATGCCAATGCACCACGGCATCGCCCAAGTAGCTTCCTTTCGCCATCATGTAGGACACAGATCCGGCTTCGAGCACCGGGAGTTCCTTGCGCGTCACCGCCTCCGTGCGCCGGGCAGTCATTTGAGCCTTTGTCAAGCCGGCCAACACGAATTCGGTCATCTTGGAAGTGATCGGCAGAACGGAGGGCGTGGCGGGCGGATTGAAGCAAATGGCTCTCCGTACCTTCGGGTTCCAAAGGTCCTCCCAATTCAGTGGCCCCATCCGCGCGCGCTCGTCAGCGAGTGGCGCGCTGTGCTTACCTTTGGTCCAACTGAGGTTGTCGGTGAGCTGACACAGATTTTGGATTGTGTATTGCGGCGCAGCTTGAATCAGGACCGTAGCCGGCCGGGGTAAGAGTCGCGCTTCGTTAAGCTTTGTTCTCATCTGCCTCCCGGCCGCACAGGAAAGCGTTCCATGAATCGCTGAGGCGAACAGGGTTGGTATGATCGCCGCCACGGCAACACGACCGAGAAAACTGGCGCATCGGCAAACACGCTTCTTACAAAATCAATAAACCTTTAAACTTCAAACATGGGCTCTTCGGATCCATATGGCTGGCTAGTCGCCGTTCCGCTCCGGTGAATCCGCGGCCTGAGTCAATCCACCCGAAAAAGAAAGCCGCCGCCCGGCTGAATCCAGTGCCGCTCGCCGGTGAATTCTTCATCCTTGCCGGTATATTGCGATATAAGAACTAGCTTGCACCGCTGGTCCCGAAGGTAGATATTCAGCAGAAACGAGCGTTGCAGGTCTTTGTTCACAACCAGCAGATAGGGTTTGTTCGAAGCATCTACAAATTCACCAATCAGAACTCTGCCCGCGGCGGGCGCGGCCACAAGCCGGTGTTCTGTCATTTCTACTCGTTCCACCAGGGAGCTCTTGGTTAAGGGCTGTCCCCCGCGAGGCGCGTACGGATAGTGATAAACGCCGGTGCTGTGAATCTTCCCCAGCGTGGGTTCCAGCATGGCAATTTCCTGGTTCACCCGGCGCACCATGTCCCAGGTGGCTGTCCGATAGCCAAACACGTCCACGGGAGCCAACCGGAAATTGCCATGTGCCGGCGTGAAATACGTAAAGTATTGAATGCCGCGGCTACCGTAGGCAAGCGAAGCGTATGCCTGCAAATGAATATTCGCGTCGGTCGGCTCCGCATAGCTGTAATGAGCGTTCGACTGGATGCAGTTCCAGAAAGGCGTTCGCAGGTCGATCCCTAGGCGTCTCACAATCTCCAGGTTGGTATAGAACTGGTCATCCAATTCGCCATTCACAAGGGCATAATTGTCATAGCTCAGAAACGATTGCCCCACCGTATTCACTAGAGCCCGAACATAAGAGTCGTAGTCCGTTCCAAGCCGTTCTGTGGGCACTTGAGATGGAAAAAGGTTGACGTAGGTTAGCCGGTCCGGCATGGCCTCGTGAAGCACTTTCGACACTTTGCCCAGCCCAGGCATCGCAGCCATCGCGGGTTCGTCGGTCAAGAGAAAGCCGACTGCCCCTGGATGTCCAGCGACATCCTGTTTCAATGCGACAATTCGTTCCTTTAAAACATTGTCAGGCGGCAAGTTTTTCCAGTCATATCCATTGGCCCGCGGATCATCGACGAAACAGGTCAATCCCGCCGCTTCAATCGACGGCAGATCGCTAACGTGGCAAAAACCGCCTACGTTGAATCCCGCTTCCCGCATATCTTTCAACGTCTCCGCGTCTGACGACACGGGCCCCCAGCCCATTAGTGCGATATCGCGCACGGAGACATCCTTGGGATGGCCCTTGAGAAAAGGTATCCACTGCGGGCTCGTTAACCGTGGCAACCCTAAGAAGCAGACGCAGACGATCGCTCGAATCAATCGTTTCACATTATTCATACTGTAACTCGACATCGCTTGCGGGCCGCATATAAGTCTGCTACACGCCGAAACCTACCGGATAACGAAGGTGCGGCTTGGCGGTGTCGTCCCAGACTTTCAGTAGTCCCGGCAAGAAGCGTTGGAAAATAGACCTGCTGGGTCCGCCGGCCCGGAGATCAGCGGCACCACGTCGACGAAACGTAATTTGCTTCACACTTTGCAGCCAAAAAGGATGCATCTCGGATTCTAAACAGTTGGGGATTTATCGCTAGGAATACGGCGACGCATCGAGTACACTTCTTGCGTTTGAATAGTATGTGATCTATTTGATGGCAAGCTCGTGACTAGCTACAGCATATTCGCGACGTTGCTTACGACTAAGAACTCTTCGAATTTGACCGTCTGCCTCGCTGTCGGCTGTCGTGATGCGTTTCCTGCGTAAGAGTGGCGGCAAATCTCTATCACTGTCTATGCTAACGAGCCGAGCTTGTTTCCGTTGCAAGATGAGGAGGATTCGGCTCGTTTGGGTGGGGCTCAACTCCAATCGCTTGCGTAAGGCCTCGGCTTCGACTGAGCTAAGGTCTGGCCGTAAACCCCTTGCTGGCGCGTCGAAATCGGGGACCGGTAACGAGGTTAGCGGCTCGCGGCTAACCGGCCCAGGGTCGGCCCTCGTCATCACTATCACGTTCGAATCCGTGACGGTTACGGGTATGCAATCCACGAAGAAGTTCAATGAGACCGATGACTTCGCCTGCATGTTGAAACTTCCAACCTGCTGTGTCTCAAGTCCGGTTTTCAAAACGACAATTGAATAGTCTCCGCCTGGCAAGAAGAGTTCATATTCGCCGTTCACGTCTGTAACTGTCGAAACTCTTGCGCCAGTGGCGGCGTCACGAGCTGTAATCGACGCATTCGGTATCTCGCCACCGTGACGGCAACTAATGACTCCCATCAAAGTGCCGTTCGGCTCTCCACCTGAGAGCGACACGAGAGTCAATAGACCAAGAACGAGCCGCATGACATGAGTATCCTACGAAATCAATACGTGATGTGAACAGCCCATATCACCAAGGATCTAGCCAGATATCGGTTTGCTTAAGAAGCCGCGTCAAATGTAATGTGGACTACGGTTTTCCGACCAGCCAATGCGTGAGGATCGGCGACGACGCGTTTGAACGCTTCCGTCAAATCGATTATGGGCGCTCTGCGTGGTGGCGAAACGGTTGTAATCTTCTGCCCCGTCTTCTTCTGCTCGATCAAAAGTTCAACGTTCTGTCGATAGGCGTCGTGAAACGCGGCAGGTTTGAATTGGCCTGCCAGATTGGCCTTTTCGCCTCGAAAAGCAGAAGTCGCTCAGCGTCAGCCTCGACGAGTTCGCTGAAGTCGACAACTATGATCAGAACTTCCTCGCTGCTATCGCGGCTGAGATTTCGCGCGTCATACGCGATGGCCGATCACTCTGGCCTCGCGCTACTGGCGCGGGCCCTAATATCTGAACCGGAGATCTCTCGCGTTTTTTGCCATTTGAAGAGGTTGCGGTCCGAACTGGCAGGAAGCCCAATGGTGGATGATCCGTTGAGCCTTGGACAGGGCGTCCCCGTTAGACCGACGTTACATGATCGCCGAATGTGTCTTGCAAGGAAGGCTTTTGCGGAAATATTGTCAAGTATTTGAGGAATGTTTCTAGAACGCACCGAGTTTCCGTGATAGCTCGACCTCTTCCGCGGGGCAATAGTGCCGACTGAGCGATTGATGAGCGATCTATGGCGTGTTGGAAATATTTCTTGGCCTCAGCCGGTACGCTGTGTATAATCGCTCCAATGCCCGATTCAGCTGAGTTGATCCAGGAGTTCCGAGCCGGAAGTGCGTACGTCGCTGTCTGCGGCTCGGCGGCACGTGCGGGAATAGCAGCGGCGGCACAGGCGGCACGGGTCATTCGAAGCGCGATCGCCAAGCAGGGTCGTGCTCGTGTGATCGGGGCGACTGGCAACTCTCAAATTCCAGTGGTCGATGCAATTGTTAAAGAAGACATCGATTGGAAAGCCATTGAACTTTTCCATATGGACGAGTATGCCGGCATGAAAGCGGACCATCCGTCGAGCTTCAGATACTGGATCAGGACGCGACTGGAAGAAAAGGTGCATCCCGGCATCACGCATTACTTGAATGGGGATGCCCAAGACGTGGCAGCCGAGATCGACCGCTATACGAAATTATTGAGCGACGCGCCCGTTGATGTTGCGTTTGTAGGTTTCGGCGAGAATGGCCACATCGCGTTCAACGATCCAGCGGTCGCAGATTTCGACGATCCGGCAATGTTGAAGATCATCACTTTGGATGAAGCCTGCCGCAGGCAGCAAGCGGGGGAAGGCCATTTCAAGGACGTGGCAGCCGTGCCTAGAGAAGCGGTCACGATCACGTGCAGCGGGTTGTTTCGAGCGAAAGCGTGGGTTTGTTGCGTACCGGAAGGCCGCAAGGCGGAGGCGGTCCGCAATGCTCTGGAAGGTCCTATTTCAGAGGCCTGTCCTGCGTCCCTGGTGCGAAGGCATCCGAACGCCAATATTTATCTGGACAGCGATTCGGCGTCCCGATTATCAGTGATGGAAACGCCTACTCGAAGTGGGAGCCGGCAATTGGGAGACTCATGAAAACACTCCATCTGGTCAAAAGATTAAGTCACCTCGGCGGAGCGGCGATCTTATGCTGCGCGAGCTTAATCAGTGCCACCGTGACGTTGCAGCGCGCGGAAAAGCAAATTGAGATCAGCATTTACGGGCATCCCTTTACGACATACTATTTCGACCCTGAGATCGCTAAGCCTTATCTTATGCCGCTTCGAACGGCTTCGGGCGCCATTATCACACGCTCGTTTCCCGTGCGAAATGACGTTTCCCAAGGCGATCCTAAGGCTTCGGCATTTGAACCGCACCAAAGGCCGCTATTTTTCGGACACGGGGATTTGGACGGATTGGATTTTTGGCAGGAACCAGTTTTCGACTCCTATTATTCTGATCACGGCCATCAGGCATATGGGCATATGGTTTTGAAGAGCGTTGAACAAGCGTCCAGCGCGGGCGAGGCGGCGAGTGTGCGAGCGCGCTTCACGCTGAATGACCCGAACAATCGCGTGATTGCCGAGGAGACACAGAGCTTTACGTTTCGTGGAGACGGCCAGACCAGGGTGATTGATTGCGAATTTGTGCTTTACGCGACCGCTGGGCCGCTCGATATTGGCGATACCAAGGAGGGAACGTTCGGCCTCCGGCTAGCGCCTGAACTAAGCGCACCGCTCGGCCATATGCGGAACTCGCACGGAGCCGAAGGAGAAAAGGCGATTTGGGGCAAGCCCGCGGACTGGGTGGATTATACAGGGACGATTTCCGGGAAGCCGGTGGGAGTGGCGATTTTCGATTCGCCAACGAGTTTTCGTCATCCGACAACCTGGCATGCGCGGGCGTATGGGCTGTTTGCGGCGAATCCTTTCGGCCTTCGCGAGTTCACCGGAGATGAGAAGCGAGACGGCAGTTGGACCGTCCCAGAGGGTAAGTCGGTAACGTTCCGCTACCGTGTCTTGATTCACGAAGGAGATTTCGGCCCGGCGCAAATCAGCGCAGCGTATAGCAGGTACGCGAGTGAAAAGTGAGAGATTAAAGCACCGCGCCGTATCGCGACGGGAACTGTTAGGCGCAGTGGTGGGCTGCGCGCTGCAGCATCGTTCACAGGGGGTGCGTCTTTCGGGGTTTTACTATCGCGATTATGCTAAGTGCTTACCCGATTACTTGTCTGGCCTTGCTCGCCAAGCCTACCAGGAACGCAATCGAGAGCTATCATTGCTCACTAACTTAGAGGCGATCCGCAAACGCCAAAGATGGGTTCGCGAGACACTTTGGAAGCTTGTGGGCGGCCAACCCGAACGAACGCCGCTGGACGCGCGGGTAACTGGATATTTTTCGCGCCCTGGTTACCGCTTGGAGAAAGTTGTCTACCAGAGCCAACCGGGCGTTATGGTGAGCGCGAATCTTTACATACCCGACAGTGGCAAACCACCGTATCCTGGTGTTCTTTTTCAAATGGGCCACGCTGGCAGTGGCAAAGGATACGCAAGTTATCAGAAGTGCTGCCAAGGCTTGGCCCGGCTGGGATGCGTAGTCTTAGCATTTGATCCAATGGGCCAAGGAGAGCGGATCAACTATCCGGACGCGTCGGGCAGAAGTACGCGGCTTACTTCAGTTGACGAAGAACATAGTGTCCCCGGAAAGCAATTCTTGCTTTTGGGCAATTCGGCGACCCGTTACCAAGTCTGGGATGCGATTCGCAGTTTGGATTATTTAGCCGGACATCCTTCAGTGGATGGTAGGCGACTGGGGGCCACTGGTCAATCTGGCGGCGCGACGCTTACGATGCTGCTGGCTTGTGTCGACGACCGCCTTAGCGTGGCGGCGATTTCTTCAGGGAATACAGAGAACGTCGCCACTGCGAAGTTTCAAGCGCCGGGTTCAACAGACGATGCGGAGCAGGATCTAATCGGCTCGGGTCTGGTGGCTTTTGACCGGTGGGATCTTTTGTATCCGGTAGCTCCCAAGCCACTGCTTGTTCAGGTAAGCGCGCATGACTTCTTTGGGACCTATTCACCAAGCTATTTGGATGACGGAGGCGAGCAATATCAGAATCTGGCGAAGGTTTATGAGATCTGCGGGCGACCGGATCAACTTGGTTGGACCAGCACCCCGATGACGCATGGTCTGAGCTACTCCTTGCGCCTGGCGATTTATCAATGGTTCGAAAGGTGGCTCATGAACTCCGAGCGAACTATTGCCGAGGAGCCACAGGTGTCTCCTGAATCGGAGGAGGCGCTCTGGACGGGCCCGACAGGGAATGTCACTCGTGACTTTGGGAGTTTGCGGCCTTTTGACTGGGTAAAGCGCGAAGCCGCGGCAATCGGAGGCGAGAGAACAGGTGTGTCTTGGAAGAAGTTGGTCTCCTACAAGCTTCCTCCCGCTCAGTTAAAGCTTCGAACTCTGAAAGAGGTGCCTTTACGCGGTGTAAAGCTTGCCGCCGCGGAAACAAATTCGGCAGGTGGAGTTTGGATACCCGTGTGGTCGTTTATTCCCGCCACGCCGGACTTGGGCCGTCCGCCTTTACTGGTCTTGGATGATCGCGGGCGGAATTCCGGGGCACAAGAGGATGGCTTGTATCACCAACTGGCACTGAGCCACCGAATAGTGTACGCCGCCGACATTCGCGGTATCGGGGACAGCCGCCCCGAAGTAGGACCAGGCAATCCTGCATACACGATCGAGCACAATGACGAAGAGGAGTATGCCTGGGCCGCGCTTATTCTTGGCGAACCTCTGCTGGCGCAGCGCATTACGGACATCCTCTCGCTGGTGCGAGCCATAGGAAACGAGCGGTTGGGAGGCAAAGAGCAGGTGGCTATCGCGGCGCGAGGACGCCTCACAGTTCCGGCGCTCTTTGCCCTTGCCGCCTCTGAGAATATAGGGGCAATCTACTTAGCCGGAGGCTTGGTCTCTTTCAAAAGTTTGCTCGAAACCGAAAACTACCAGCAGCCGCTCGCGAACTTTGCCTGGGATTTATTTCGATCCACCGATCTTCCCGTATTAGCCGCGCAATGCGCTCCGCGTCCCGTCCAGCTTGCAGGGGCGGTCGATGGTTCAAATAGTCGTCTTAGTATTGATGAAGTGCGCCGGATCTATGCGGGAAATACCGGGGCGACAAGCGACAATATACGCATTTCGGCGAGTCCAGCTTGGGATGAAGCCGCTCTTGGCGCAGTATGAGGAAATAGTCTGGGGATCGATTTGGAGCCCGGCCAAAGCTTAGACGTCCTGGGGAACGGCGAACGGCTGACGATAGCCCCGATCGCTATCCCGCAAAAGCAGGTCAGCCTCCTCGTCGCCGATCACCTGCTGCGTTTCCGGATTGAAGTTGATTGTTCTGCCCAGCCGGTAGGAAGCGTTGGCCAAGTGCACGAGCGCACAGGATATGTGCCCTTCTTCAATAGGAGCATTGAGATCGGCTTTGTTCCGGCTGACAATACAATCGATGAAGTTTTGAAAATGCGCTTTCTCGGTACCCCCTTTAATGGGTGGCTGCTCATCCTGATCGGCCCCCAGCCAAGCGGCATACGTGACGGCATCTTCGTCACCGGTGGACAGGTACCCTTTCGATCCGTAAAAGATATTCCCGACCGTATTATGGCCGCCAGACGTGGGTCCAAGTTTTGCTAAGCCGGTAGATTTCTTGGGGTCCGGAGATCCTAGTTTTTGAGTTCCAATCGCTGCTTCGTGGTTAGTAATCCAATGCCGGACCTCGAAGGTGATCATGCGGCGTTTGCCGTCCGGCAGATCGAATTCGAAGGCGCAATTGAGATCGTTTGGTGTTTGCTGGTCATCGTCGAACATAAAATGGCCGCCCATCGCGCTGACCTTGTTCGGAAATCGCAATCCCATACCCCATCTCGCGACGTCCACCTGGTGAACTCCCTGATTGCCCAAATCGCCGTTCCCATAGGTCCAATTCCAGTGCCAATTGTAGTGGAACCGGTTCTTGGTAAATTCGTGCACGGGGGCCGGACCGGTCCACAGATCGTAATTGACCCCGGCCGGCACCGGCTGAACAGCCGCGCGGCCAATGGTGTCGCGCCACTTAAAACAAAGTCCTCGAGCCATATACGTTTCGCCAATGAAACCGTTTTGCAGCTTCTGAACCATTTCGCGCGCAGCGGTGGACGAGCGGATTTGCGTACCATGCTGCACAATCCGGTTGTAGCGTTTTGACGCTTTCACAAGTTGCCCGCCTTCCCAAAGGTTGTGAGAGCACGGTTTCTCCACGTAAACGTCTTTGCCTGCCTGGCAAGCCCAAATGGCCATCAAGGAGTGCCAGTGGTTTGGCGTAGCAATAGAAATAGCATCGATGGATTTATCTTCCAGCAGCCTTCGCACATCGCCGTAAGTCACCGGTTTGGGAAGCCCCATTTTGTCCATCTGCGCCAAGCGCTTGCTCAATACGCTGTCATCAATGTCGCAAAGCGCGGCGATTTCGACATTCTTGATTTTGGCGAAGTTTTCCAGGTGATCATTGCCCCGGCCATGAACGCCACAAATGGCAACGCGCACGCGATCGTTGGCCCCCAAGACGCGTTCCGGCTGGGTGAGTACGCTAACCACCCCTAATGCGGTGGCACTCGCAGTACCTACGCTCAGAAAATCGCGCCGATTTAATTCTTTGGACATAGAAGGCTCCTTTAACAAGTCTCTCTAACTTAGATATTGTAAGGCCGAATAAAGGCTGCTGAGCCGCAGCGGCGGGCGGCGTCCTCGCGATCTGCAAACAATGGCCACGTCTGCCTAGTGAATCATAGACCTTCCAAAAAAGTCAAGAAGTGTTTCCCGAGTTCTGAGAAATATTTCCCTAACTGCCTGCGCAACTCGCTGAATGTGCGCGACAATTACCAAATGACCAGAAGAGGGCTGCTAGGCGGTATCCTGTTGTGTTCGGCGTCGAAGTCGTACACGTCAACCATTGAGAAAGCGTCCCACTTCCCAGGTTCGCCCTTTCGCGACTACTCGCGCTGTCTTCCCTCCTATCTCGCCGAATTGGCGTTGGCAGCGAGCCAGAAGCGCAACGCGGCGCTCGCCGGGCTAACGTCGCCCGAGGCAGTACGAGCCAAGCAGCAGCAAGTGCGGGCGACTCTTTGGAAACTGATCGGCGGCGAGCCCGACAGAAGCCCACTGAATCCGCGAATCGTGGGAACGTTAAAACGTGAAGGATATCGCGTGGACAAACTCATTTATGAAAGCCGGCCCAATCTGTTTATCTCGGCTAATCTCTATGTGCCTTCCAATGGGCAGAAGCCGTTTCCGGCCGTCTTGTTTCAAAGCGGACACTATTGGGAGGCAAAGGCTTTTCCAAGCTATCAACGCTGCTGTCAAGGCCTCGCGCGTTTGGGTTTTATCGTTTTGGCGTTCGATCCAATGGGCCAGGGAGAGCGAATCAATTACCTGAATGAATCCGGATCTGGGAGCCGCCTTGCTAGCTGCGATGAAGAGCACACTCTGCCGGGCAAGCAGATGCTGCTCTTCGGCGATTCATCGACCCGTTTTCAGCTTTGGGATGCCATTCGCAGTCTGGATTATCTTCTATCGCTGCCGGAAGTGGATTCGAAACACGTTGCTTCTGTTGGCCACTCCGGAGGCGGAACGCTAACCATGCTATTGGCGGCGGCTGACGACGGGTTGACAGCGGCGGCGGTTTGTATGGGTAACACTGAGAACATGCTGGCTTCGCCATTCCGTGCGCCTGGCGCCACCGATGACGCGGAGCAAGATTTTGTGGATGCCGAACGCGATGGGTTCGATCGTTGGGATCTACTGTATCCTTTGGCGCCGAAGCCGCTACTCATTTGGCCGAGTGATCGCGATTTTTACGTCACTTATTCGCCGGATTACGTTACGAATGGATGGCAAGAATTTCAAAAGCTCAAGCGAGTTTACACTGTGCTGGGGCGAGCGGAACAATTGGCGTGGGCCGATACTCCTTTGCCGCATGCATTGGCCTACGACAGCAGGATGCTTGTGTATAACTGGTTTAATCGTTGGCTGAAGAGCGACAAACAACCGCTGGCGGCGGAACCCGAAACGAGCCCCGAGCCAACCGCAACACTTTGGGCGACAGAATCGGGCAGCGTGATTCGCTCGCTTAAGAGTTCCACACCGTTTAGCATGAACAGCGCGAGAGCCGTGAAGCACGAACCGATTCGCCTGGAATCGCTGCTTAAGGTTGATGTTTCAAAGCCAGTGGCGCCGGCGAAAGTAATCGGACACGTCAAGAGCCGCAATGTGATCGTGGAAAACTTGGAGATTCAATCTGATCCCGCAGTTTGGATACCGGCGTTCTTGATGACCCCGGAGGCTGTTTCGCCTGGCAAGCCCTTGCTGCTGGTGTTGGATCCACAAGGTAACGACCGGCTGTGGTTCAATCCGGAGGTGGATCGCATTCTGCCGGAGAATAGTTGCGTGATTTGTTCGGCGGATGTACGCGGTGTGGGTTCCATGGTGCCTGGTTTTAGTCCAGGAGCAGCGGAGTATGAGGAATGGCATCAGCGAGAAGAAAACTACGCCTGGGGCTCGCTCATGCTGGGCCGTCCGTTAGTAGGACAGCGCGTTACCGATGTGCTCGCAGTCGTTCGAGCTCTTTCTAAACATCAGAATATGGCGGGGCGGCCCATTTTTATAGCTGCGTCAGGCACGCTGACGGTGCCCGCGATTTTCGCAGCGGCGTTGGAGCCCTTGATTGCCGGCTTATATCTGCAGGGCGGACTGGTCTCTTTTCAAAATATTGTCGAAACGGAGGTCTACAATCATCCATTCGCCAATTTCGTTCCAGACCTCCTAAATCACACCGATCTGCCGGAACTAATCGCTGCTTTGGCACCGCGGAAAGTGGCGATTACGGGCGCTGTAGATGCCGCTGGCGTCGTAATGAAAACGGCAGCTTTGCATGATGTTTACGCTACCGCCAACCGTGCGGGGAACATCTCGCTTGAGCAGGACGGTGAGTGGTCGGCCAAAGTACTTATTTCCTACGCGCTCGGTACAACCCAGTGACGAGACCCGCACTTCAAACCGCCGGCGAGTGTGCCTGTGCCGACGGCAAGTCTCTAAAACAGTAGCTTCAACGCAAGCTGCAAAACGCGGGGGGATGCGGCGTTAAAAATCTGCCCGAATGTTGGATCGGCTTGAGTGCGGTCGAGCCCCGTGCTTCCATTGGCTGTATATAGCTCAAAATTCACGTTGTTGAAGGCATTGAAAGCCTCTAGGCGGAATTGAGCGCCCAGCCGCTCCGTGATCTTGAATTCTTTAGCGAGCGCCATATTGGTGTTAAACATGCGCGGGCCTCTTAGATCGTTCTTACCGATATTGCCGTATGTGCCAATCGCGTTCGGCTGAAAAAGCGAGGTGTTGAACCACTCCTGGACTTCGGCCCCGTGTGAGCGTCCGTAGCCAAGCTGCGCTTGTCCAATATTGGTTCCGGTGAAGTCAGCCCGATCCTCGTAGATGCCGCTAAGCGAATTGTCGACGCCGCTGTATACCGTGAATGGGAAGCCGCCTTGCCAACTGACGATGCTACTGAGCCGCCAGCCATTCAGCAATGCGCTGGTAAACCCGCTGACCTTTAGATGCGGGACTTGGTAGGTTCCGGTGAATTTGAAGACGTTGGGGATATCTTCGTCGGAGGGTCCGTAATCGAAGTGGCGATTGAACGGATTGGTGCTGGAATTATAGCTGCCGATTGGCGCAAAGTCGTCCAATTCTTTCGACCGCGTGTAGCTCGAAAGAAGAGAGAAACCTGAATCAAAGCGTTTTTCGACAGTCAATTGGAGGCCGTTGTAGTTGGAATTGATGGATGAGTCAATTTCGTTCACGAACCCGAACGATGGAAAAAGGCGGCGCGATTGCTCATTGGCTTCAGTGGATATCGGCGTCCCATTAGGGTTGTTGCCGGGTATATAAATCGCCGGATTCGCTTCATAAAGCCCGTTCTCCTGGTCGGCCGTACCATAGAGATGCGTTCCCTTATTTCCCACATAGGCGGCCCGCACAAGCCAGCTCTTCGCGATTTGGCGCTCAAGCGTGAGGTTCCACGAATAAATCTCCGGCAGTTGGAAATTCTTCGCAAAAATCTGTGTAAACGCGAGCGGCCCTTGTGGGAACGGGGAGTTTGAAGGAGTCGATTTGGTGATGCCGCCGAAATCGGCCGGAAACGGGTTTGCCACGCCGGCGCTTCCATATGGATTGCTGAAGTTTACATCTGTCAGGCTGATAATCGGCGCAAAGGGAGGAATGCCCACAACGTCTTGAAACGCCACGGTGTTTGGAATCGCGTAATAGATGCCGGCGCCCCCGCGCAGGCTGGTCTTTCCATCGGATGTTAGCTGATAAGCAAAACCCAGGCGTGGCGCAAAGTCTGCCGCCTCACTATTGATCGAGGCGGACGGGCAGCCTGGATCGTGATCGCTGCCGCCGAATAGCAAGCCGAGCGGTGCATTCGGGAAGCGCACCGATTGCTGCCCAGGAGCAAAGCACGCGACGCGGCCCTCGCTATCTTTGTATGGGAACCACGGGTCCCAGCGCAGCCCGGCGTTGATGACAAGGCGCTTACTTACGTGCCAATTGTCTTGCACGAACGCACTCCATTTAATGCCGGTGAAATTGAGATAGAGTCCGCCGGCTTGAATGAATTGCGACACTTGCCCGAGCATGAAGTCGGCTATGTTGTTGCCCGACAGATTATTGGTGAAAGAAAAAACTCCATTCTGCTCATAGGTGTTGGCCATGGGCGCCCGAATGCGAAGCGCCTCGCCGCCGAAGTGTAGCTCGTGGCTGCCGCGAATATAAGTGATGTCTTCCCGATAGGTCTGGTCGCCGCGATTAAAGGCGCCGTAGTGGCTCGTTTCAATATTGAACCCTCCGCCAACGCCCAGTGATAGCTCACATGGCGTAGTAGCGGCGATCTGAATACCCGCTGCCGGATCGCAAAACGGAGCGCCGGAAATCGATCCGCCCACCTGTGAATCCCAGCCAAACCAAGTGTTGAATAACAAATGAGGGCTCCAGCTGTAAGTGTCGGTCACCGCCACATTTTGCACGCGAACCTGGTTACCGCTGTTGTCCGCCTGCAGCAGGTCGGTTTTTGCAATAAACGGCTGCTGGTCGAACTTGGTATTGAAATAGCGAGCCGACAGTTGATGTTTGCCGCGAACGTAATCGCCTTTCAGCATGAACTGGTTGTCGGTCCAGTACTGGCTGGGACCGAGGTATGTGATCTCCTGACCTGGCCCGTTGGGAAGCGGGATAGTTTTCAAAAAGTATTGCGAGGAAGGATTCAACAGACTGATGGGAATCTGATTGTTGGCGAACTGCGCTCCTGTTACCGGATTTATAAGTTGCACGCCGGGTAGATCGGAGAAGTTGCCTGTCCGCTGCTGAGCCGTCGGCACGAAGGCAATGTTTCCTTCTGGCGCATTGGCATATTGCGTGCCCTGGTAGGTGCCGAAGTAAAAGAGATGATCTTTCTGAATAGGGCCGCCGGCGCTTCCACCAAATTGATTGCGCTTGATCTGATCCTGGGCAGGTGCAAAGAAGTTCCGCGCATTCATGTCGCCATTTCGCAGAAATTCGAACACGTCGCCGTGAATTGTATTGGTTCCGGATTTGGTCACGGCGTTCACAACGCCGCCGACGGCGTTACCATATTCAGCGCTCATATTGGTGCCCTGTAAGCTGAACTCCTGAATGGCATCGGGGTTGGGAAAGGGCAGGTTTGCGTTGATATATGTATCGTTATATGCGACGCCGTCCATTTGGTAGTTGACGCTTTCGGAGAAGGTGCCATTCACCTTGGCGTACTGCTCACCCGGATAGGTGCCGCCTTCGCAGTCTGATCCACAGTAGTGGGTTGTCGCGTCGGTGGTTCCTGCCGAAAGAAAGACCAGCTGCTGTACCTGACGCCCGTCGAGCGGAAGATCGACGATTTGCCGCTGATCCACAACTTGACTCACGGTAGCGGAATCGGTGGTGACGATGGGCGTGTCATCATGGACGACAACCTGTTGCGACACGGCGCCGACGCTGAGCGTTACGGCCTGCGTTGCCGCTTGATTCACTTCCAGTTCAATACCGGATTGCACATACGTGCTGAAGCCAACCTTTTCAACCGTCAGCTTGTAGTTGCCAATAGGAAGGCGGGCGAAAAGGTAAGCGCCGGTAGGCCCCGAGCTGACGGTCAGCGTAAAGCCAGTCTCCGCATTCTGCGCGATCACTTTGGCATCCTGAACCGCGCCGCCGGATTGATCCGTTATGGCGCCCGCCAAGCTGGCAGTGGTGAACTGCGCCGCCATTCTAGGACAGAATCCAGCGAGCGTCAAGACAAGCACCAAGAGCGGTGTAACACGATGGGAAAAGTGCGAATGTCTCATAGTTTCGACCTCAGGTACATCTTTCAAAATTGCGGCTAACCGCGTGTGGCACGAGCGAGGTGCGATTTCTGCGTCAGTGAGGATTTCTGATTCTTTCGTGGCCAACCCGACTTGCCATCGTCTGCGTAGACGCCCAAACAACGTTTGGTAGAGCTTAAAGCTACTCATGGATGCTTGTCAAGAAATATTTCTGCCCGGAGGTTTCTTTCGAGAGGAGTGGCCCCGCCGCCAGTGACTTTGCCGCGCTTTACAAATCTCCAGCAGGAGCTCATAGGCTTTGCCGGTTTCGGGCCGGGCTAGTACAGAAAAGGCATAAAGAAACGTTTCCTCCTGATGAGAGATGTTTCCCACAAAAGCCCCTCCCTCAACACAAAATCCTTGACGGGTTTGCCATTATCCTTTAAAATCTTTCGTATCGGATTTATTTACGGCATTAGACGTTGGGTCCGAATCGCCCATCCAAGTGAACGAAGGTAAAGATGTAAACATCGTCTACCGCATCTTAGTAAGTTTCTTACTATCGGTGACCGTTGCCGCGGCGCCCGTGCATCTAACCAAAACGGGTAGCGAAATCGCAGTGACCGTAAGCGGTAAGCCGTTCACCACATATTACTTCGGCGCGGACGTTGCCAAACCCTATTTGATGCCGTTGCGAACCGCCCAGGGGATTGTCATCAGCCGAGACTTCCCGGTGGGTAACGATGCCTCCGGCGGCGACCCCAAAGCCTCTTCGTTCGAGCCTCATCAACGGCCACTGTACTTCGCGCATGGAGACATCGACGGCTTGAATTATTGGGCAGAGTCGGTCTTTCGGAAGTACTACGGCGGCCACTCGACGCAGGATTACGGACGCTCAACTCTTACAAGATTCGATGAAGTGCGTGAAGCCGGGGATTACGGCATTGTGAAAGGGAGCTTTTCCTTACTGGATCCCAAGGGAAGAGTGATCGGAGAAGAGACGCAAACTTTCACTTTTCGAGGAGACAGCGCGACTCGCATAATCGATTGCGAATTCACTCTCAAGGCGACGCAGGGTCCGATGGTGATTGGAGACACCAAAGAGGGTACGTTCGCGATTCGCGTGAGCCGCGATCTGAGTGCACCATTAGGTCATATGATTAACTCACGCGGAGCCGAGGGCGAGCCGGCGATCTGGGGCCAACCCGCGGATTGGGTTGATTACTATGGCGCGTCTTCCGGACACCCCATTGGTATTGCTGTGTTCGATCATCCAAGAAGTTTTCGCCACCCCACCACATGGCACGCTCGCGGTTATGGGCTGTTGGCGGCGAATCCATTCGGACGTCGGGAATTCACCAAAGATCCAATGCAAGACGGTAGTTGGACCGTTGAGGAGAAAGGCGTTTTGACGTTTCGCTATCGCGTATTTATCTACGACGGCGAACTGACGCCGGCCCAAATTGCGCAGCAATACGTCGAATATGCCAAACAGTAAAGCATTCGTTCAGAGAATTACGTTGTTGGTTTGCGCCACCTGTCTGGCCATTTCGGCACCGTTGACGCCGCCAAAGATAATAGATTGCCACGTTCACCACAACGGCAGCGAGGCATTCCTGCGCCAGCTTTCCGCAAAGCTATTGTCCGTTCAGGGCATGGCCCTGTTGATCACCGCGCCGAAGGACCTCGATCAGGTCGGCATTTTTATGCGTCAGCATCCGGGCCAGTTGATCGGGCTGGGCGAAATTCAATTGGACGCGCGCGATGTGTCAGCCACGATCGATCGTTTCCACGCCGCGGGCTTTCGAGGCTTGGGCGAAATCACGAAGCCCCAGTACTCGTATGACGACCGCCGCTATTGGCCGGTGTACGAACGCGCTGAGAAATACAACATGATCATTCTGTTTCATACCGGTATAGTAAATCGCTCAAATCCGAACGTGGCCTCAGATGTGAGTTCCGATCGGATGCGCGCGTCTGCTTTGGATCTCATTGCGCGGCGATTTCCGCGCCTGACTGTGCTGGGAGCCACCTCGGCAATCCAGATTACGCTTGGGCCGGCGAAGTGGCGCGTTGGAATCCGAACGTCTACTTCGACGTTTCAGGTTCCACGCTGATCAAGAAGCAGAGCGACTACAAATTCTTCGAATCGATTTTCTGGTGGACAGCCGCGGTGAGTCCACACACTCCGAAGTCTACAGAAACCGCATTCGAAAAACTCGTGTTTGGATCGGATGTATTTGACGGCGATCTAGACGAATTCGACCGCGCGGTGGAGCGCTATCACCATATGCTGGATGCTTGTGGCCTAGCCGCCGAGTCACAGGCCAAAATATTCAGCGGAACCCTCTGGCGCATACTGAATCAATAAGGTAAAAACAGCGGTTACCAATGTTGTACGATCAATTCGCGTCCATCTTGGCGGTTCGGAAAATTAGAATCATTATCTGTTTAGCGGCATTCTGTCAGGCGGTTGTTGGGGCTTCCGTCGCGCCAGAGCGCCAGATCGCTGATTGGGTCATACGCGAAGGCGGCCGCGTAATGATCAACGGACAACGCGAGGTAATCGGCGACCTGACAAAACTTCCGACCACGCCCTTCCGGCTCACTGCTGTTGACCTGGTGGGCACGATTATCGACCCTAAGGATCTATCGAAACTTGCAAGCCTGGGCAACCTTACGGAACTGTCGCTTCCGGGCCCGATTTTTACTCCTTTTTCGGATAGTCCGCTCGACGCCAATAACACGTTGAAGTACCTGGTGGGACTCACGAACTTGCAACGTCTTTTTTTCAGTCTCCACTTCCTTCCTACGTATAACGTTGACGATGAGGGTATCGGTTATCTGAAAACGCTGACACATCTGCGAGAACTGCGGCTTTCCCAATCACTCGTTAAAACCCCGAACTTCGCTCCCTTTGCTGAGTTGGAATCGCTCGATTTGAGCGATTGCCCGTCGTTTGGCGATGACGGGTTGGCGACTTTACGAGGGTTGAAGAATCTGCGCCGGCTTTATCTGCGCAACAACTCCATTACAGATGATGGTCTTAGGTATTTGAGCGGATTGACGACTTTGCAAGAGTTAGACCTGTATGGAACCCGAGTGACCGACCGGGGAATCGCACTTCTGCGAAACTTGGTCGCGATACGAAAGCTCAATCTACTGGGCACGACGGAGGTGACGGATGCCAGCGTCGATATCATGACCCGAATGCCGCACTTGCGAGAGCTGAATTTGTATCGCAGCCATGTAAGCAACACAGGACTGGCAAAGCTGGCCGCATTGAAGGATCTCGCTGCTTTGGATGTCCGCTACAGCCGCGTGACCGAAGCAGGCGTCGACTCATTGAAAGCCGCTCTGCCGGAATGCCGGGTAGAGTTTGCAGGCGGTTCAGCGGCTGTACCAAATAAAGCCTCACCTAATGTTTCAGCCGGGAAGGGTGACCGCGCCGTCGCCGAATGGGTTCGCCAGCTAGGAGGCAGAACCAAATTCCACGGTGACACTCTAGTGGAGATTTCACTGGCGTCCACGGCCGTGACGGATGCAGGACTTTCCAACCTAATTGGCCTGATTGGTATAGAACATCTTTCTCTAGACGGCACTCAGATCGGCGATCTAGGACTTCAATCTCTGCATTCTCTTACTGCTTTGCAGAGTTTGAGCATCAACGATACGGCCGTATCCGATTCGGGTCTCGAGTCTCTCAAGAACCTATGGCAACTTCGCTCCTTGCAATTGTCCGGGACACTCGTTCAGGGTTCCGGATTAGCTGCCCTGCAATCGCTACACGCGCTGACTGAGATCGATCTGACGAGTGCACCGGTAAACGACGATGGACTGAAACAGCTAGCAGGAATGCCGAACTTAGAACGGCTGTTCCTGAGTTATTCGGACATCACCGATTCCGGCGCCAAGGCTTTGGAAAACCTGACGCGGTTGCAGGTACTTGATTTGAATGGAACGGATCTGGGAGACGGAGCGTTGGCGAATTTAGGCAAACTGACTCAGCTCCGCGAACTGGGTCTGAACAGTTGCCGCTTCACGGATAAAGGCCTTACTAACCTTTCCGCGCTTCAACATCTTGAGAGACTCGATCTGGCTCGCACCACCACCGGAGATGACGGTATCGCAGCGTTGGCAAAGTTAAGTAGTCTGACGACCTTGAATCTCGACTATACATCTGTTGACGATCATGCTATCGATCTATTGAAAAATCTGGCCAACCTCCGCGAACTGCATCTCAACATGGCCAAGGTAACGGACGTAGCAGTGGATGATCTGACGGCGATGCGCAGCTTGACAAGCCTGAATCTCTATCACACCCTGGTGACCGAGAAAGGACTAGCCACGCTAAGAAAAGCATTGCCTGATTGCGGCATTGTTTTTGACCGTGATTCCGCACTGCCCGCTCGTAGGGGACGGAGTTAGCCATGCGATCAGCTTCTTCACTCGCGGCGGCGCTCTTCGCGCTATGTTTGCCTGCAGCGGTGCCAGACTCGCTCGAGTGGGTTGCCACCGCGGGCGGTACGACGACTAGCGACGCCCACGGCCGGATAGTAGCTCTCGATCTGCGCGCGAGTTGGGTGGGCGACTCAGATATTGCCAATCTGGCCAGAATTCCCACCTTGTGCCGGCTCGACCTATCGCAAACACGCATCAGCGATCACGGACTGCGCCAGTTGAAAGATGCACCCGCTATCACGGATTTGAATCTTCGATATGCGGAGTTGATCACCGATGAAGGGATTTCCGCGCTCAAGAGCTGGAAACACCTGGAGCGGTTCAACCTGGAAGGCACGAAGATCACCGATAGTGCGCTTCAGCACATCTCCGGACTGACTTCGCTCCAAGCGCTCAACATTGGCGGTGTCCTGGTAACCGATGCCGGTGTTGAGGCACTAACATCTTTGACTAACCTTAAGGAACTGACCTTGGGTGGCAACAAAATCACCGATGCGGGGCTTGAGCCGCTGCGGCAGTTGCCTGGCTTGTTGATTCTCGATCTCGGAGGTGTGCAACGGGAGGATTCGGGAATCTGGTCAGTCAGTTTCGCGCAGGAGGGTCTGGAGGCGATAGCGACGCTCAAGGACCTGCGAGACTTACGGCTGGCCAGAACATCGATCGGCGCGCGAGGCCTCGATACTATTAAGAGTCTCTCGCATCTGGAACGGCTCGACCTGCACGATTGTCCTCGAATCGGAGATGACGCTATCCCAGTACTTGCGGCGATGCGAACGCTACATTTCTTGGATCTCACGAGCACCAAGCTAACCGCCGCGGGACTGGAAAAGTTGCGGCAGGCCAAGCCGGAATGTCGAATCCTCATGGCCCCTTCGAACCCAAAGTCTGAAGCCGCGGTTGAAGATCTGTAGACTAGGCCAGTAACTCAGTCAGTTTTCGATTGAAAGTTGGGAACGTACCAAGACCAACGCCCAAAACATCGTCCGCAAGCGTGACATAGAGGTCGGCAACCGTGCCGGTAGTTTCGGTGTGCCGGCCGGTGGCGAGACGTCCAACGTGCCCCGCCACGATCATGGCGAGACCGTTGTTCTTATGCGGGTTTGCTTCAGCGTGTTCGTGCACGAAGGCCAGGCAACAGTGGTCCAGAAGGTTGCCGTCGCCCTCGGGTGTCGCTTTCAAGCGTTGCAGGAGATAGGCGAACTCGGCAACGTGCCAGCGACAGATATCGCGCATGATGCGTTGCCCTTCGACGCCGTCCGCGCCGGGCGCTCTGCCATCGGCATGGGTGTAATCGTGATGGCGGGCCGCAGTGTAGCCGAGCCACGGGAAGCGGCAAATACTTTGACATTTGGTGAGCATGTAGGAGGCAACACGCGTCTGGCGCGTAATCAGAGCATGTGCCAGAAGATCGCTTTGCAATTTGGCGATACGCGGCCAATCCTTCATGTCTTCGTATTCGGGAGGATCAATACGCCGGTATTCGGGGGGAAGAGTGGTGATGGCGCGTTCAACATCGCGGACTGCGGCCATTTGCTCATCAACCCGCAATTGATCATCCTTAGGCAGCTCCTTCTTGAGAGAACTCGCATCTTCCATGACCAGATCAAGGATGCTGCGTTTCCGATTGATCCACCCTTCCTCGCGATGGCCAAAAAGCCGGTCGAAGAGGCGCTCCGGCAGCATTTCGGGCGGAAGCGCGCGATCAAAACTCGCCCAACTCATGTTCCGCTGGATACTTTCGCCGAACGACTCCTGGGCGACGCCAATCTGCAGAGAACGAAAGCGCGAGTCAGCGCCAATTTTGCCCGCTATGGCTTGGTCAATGGAAATCCCGCTTGCACCCCGGCCGCTGAATCGGGTACAGGTCATCAAGCCACTCATTGAGTTGTGATGCCCATTCCCCGGACCGGGCAGGCCGGCCGCGAAGTTGTCCAAGCCAGTGACGATATGGATATCGTCGCGAAACGGCGCTAGAGGCGTTAAACAGGGTGTCAGGCGGTAATCTGCGCCGGTCTCCGCGGGAATCCAGTAGCGCTCCGGAATTCCGTTGCCATTAAACCAGAGTACGAAGCGATTCTCAATCGGCGCCTCCTTTTTCACCCCGGCACTTAAGTCTGCCGCGTACGCACAACCCGACGAATTGAACATCGAAACGAGAGGAGGCAGCCCCACAGAAGCGCCCACGCCCTTTAATAGCCGGCGGCGTGAAATTCTAGGGCGTTTTGTGATTACTTGCGACATACATGTTCCTTTCGTCTATCAAAGCCTCGCGGTTGCGAACGAGGGAAATCATCAGTTCCTGAAAGCGGAAATTGGACTGCCGGAAGTCTTCCAAAACTCTTCGGATGAGCGGCATATCGGCGGGTGTTTCCATCCGCCCTGTGACATAGCGGAAATATTGTTTGACCATGCACTCCTGACAGAGTGGCGTCTTGGCAAGGATTATACCGAGTTCGCGGGGCGAGGTGAAATTAGAATCGGGAATGCCGGTGACCCAACCCTTCGTATCGATGGTCAGATTGACAGACTTGGGAGGCTGGTGCTGGCCGCTTTGATGACCGCCATAGAAAACCAATTTGTACTCATCGCGCCTGGCGCCGACGGCATCGAACTTTTCAAATCCAACGCCAATAGGGTCGATCAAATTATGACAAGTAGCACAGAACTGGTTGTTAGCGTGTTCGCTCATCCGCTCGCGATTCGTTTGCGGGTGGGCTTCGGTGGAGGGAGTCAGATTTGTATTCACGCCGGCTGGCGGGGGTGGGACATGTTGGCACAGGAATTGTTCCCGTACAAACAGGCCGCGGCCTGTCAACGACGTGTCTTCCGGTTTTGCCGAGAGCGACAGGAACAGTGCTTGCCCCAAGAGACCTGCTCGTTCCGAGCCGGGTGGAAAGGTGACGCGAGCGAAATCCTCGGCCGGCGCGGGCACTCGATAGACAGGTGCCAAGTCTGCATTGACAAATCCGTAGTTGGCACTGAAGGCATCCATGAAGTTGCGGTCGTTCCAAACCAGATCGGAAACAAACAGCCGCGCTTCTTCGGCCATGGCGACGGCGGTTTCGCGGCTGAATTTAGGATAGCGACGCCGGTCTCTACTGCTGTTGAGAATTCGATCGAAGCGCAGCCATTCGGCGACATACTCGTCCAAGGCCTGGTGTGCCCGCGGATCTTGCAGCATACGCCTTGCTACGGCTTCAATCTGGCTGGGCGATGAGAGTTCTCCGCGCGCGGCTGCTTCCACCAGCGCGGCATCGGGCATGCTGTCCCAGAGTGAATACGATAGTCGGCTGGCCGCCGCATAGGCTCGCCAGGAAGGGTTGTCTGTTTCATCCAACCTAAATAGGAAGTTGGGCGATTGGAGCATTGCCTCTACTACCAGCTGAGCGCCGGCAAGGAAGCTACTCTCGCTTGCGAATAGAGCTACATATCGCTTGCATTCTCCCGAGTCAAGCGGTCTCCGAAACGCCTTACGGCCGAACTCTCTTACGAACTGTTCGCGGCAAGCCGGACCAGGCTGGCACGGGATAAGGTGGCGGAGATCGCCCTTGCGAAAAGCATTCTGCGCCAATTTCTCGGCGGCGGAGCTAAACGCCTCTTCGAGCAAAGGAGACAAATTCTGCGCATCATACTGGTTCTTGAAGCCGCTGACAAAATCCTCGGGTGGAAACTGAGTGGCGGGCGCGGTCTGATCACCCAATAGGTCGCGCACTGTGTTGTTGTACTGGCTGTTCGTTAACCGGCGCAATACGGCGCCTTGGCGTCTCTCAGCGTCGGTGCCCGCCTCATCGTACTTCAGAGCGGCAGCTAGTTCATCGGCCGGCATCGACGCAAGAAATCGAATCCACGCAATTAACGCGGCTTCTTCCGCGCTACCCGGTTTGATTCGCTCGCCGCCGGCGTGCGGTATCCGCTTGGTAGGCTTCTTGAGTAGCAATGATTCTGCGGGATGTTCGCGATCCACCAACCTCACGAGCGAACGGCCAAAAGCTTCCGCGCGTTCCGTCGGGGCGTTGGCGTCGGGAAAATGCAAGCGAGTGGCCGAGGCTACGCCATTGCTGTTATGGCACGTCGGGCAGCCCGCATTTTTGAGAATGGGGTAAAGGCCATCCGAAAATGGGCTGGTTTGGCCAAGCGCAGCTGCACACACCAGGAAAAGGGAGGCGATACCCCTCATAGCGGTATGTTAGCGCAATTAGGACAATTGAATGGCACAGGAGAAGAAATTTTTCCTAAACGACAGCAGGGATAACGAAAACAAACTGAGAAAACGTCCGCTTGACATTGTGATTGTACTTAGTCTAGACTCTTCGAAACGCCAGTTTCTCTGAGAGATTCATTCTCAGATCCAAGGGAGCCTGCATGAAGAAACGTTTCTGGGTCTGTAGTTGTTTATTACTTGGAGTCGGGATTGCCCCGGTTACCGTTTGTGGACAGGCCGACATGGCAACCATCGTTGGCACAGTCGTGGATAGCACTGGCGCGGTTGTACCGGGCGCGGCTGTGACCGTGGTCAACACGGACACGAACACGAAGACATCGGCGAAAACGGACGCGCAGGGCAGCTACATTGCGACGCCGCTTCGGATAGGAAGCTACTCCGTAAGCGTAGAGGTTCACGGCTTCAAGACCGAAACTCGGACGGGTATCGCGCTCGAAGTGCAGGATCGCCTGCGAATTGACTTCACCTTGCAGGTTGGCTCAGTCAATGAGGCGGTGAACGTACATGAAACGGTGCCGGTAGTCGAGCAGGAATCGTCGGCGCTTGGCGATGTGATTGGAAGCGAGCAGATCACAGATCTACCTTTAAATGGCCGCGATTATACGCAGTTGGCTACGCTTACGACGGGCGTTGTGAAGATCACCGAAAACGGCGGCGGCATCAATGGAGCAACAACGCCCACGAACGGCAACGCCGGCGGTGCGTTCGCGGTCAACGGAACGCGGGGAAACTTGAATGACTTCATGCTGGATGGAATAGACAACAATTCCAATGACAACGCTGGAAATATTCTGAAGACGAATGTGGATGCCATTCAGGAGTTCAAGGTTCAGACCAGCAATTACTCGGCGGAATTCGGCCGTAGCGGCGGCGCGGTCATCAATGCCACCATAAAGTCAGGAACCAACCAATTTCATGGAACGGCATTCGAATTCCTTCGCAATTCGGCAACGGATGCGCGCGGGTTCTTCGAACCGCCGAGTCAACCGAAAGCGCCGTTCCGTCAGAACCAGTTTGGTGGGACACTCGGCGGGCCTATCCGGCGAAACAAGACCTTTTTCTTCATGGATTATCAAGGAACGCGCATAGGTACTTCGGAGACTGATATCTCTACGGTTCCAACCACGGCTCAGATCAACGGGGATTTCAGCGCTTTCCTTGGCAGCAGTCAGATCTACGATCCGAACAGCACAACGCTGAGCAACGGCCAAGTAGTGCGAACACCGTTTGCGGGCAACGTGATTCCTACTTCAGAGCTCGATCCCATAAGCCATGCAGTGGCGCAGTTGTATCCAATACCGAACGTTGCAGGAGCGCTGACAAATAACTATGTTTTGAACACCCCTGGAAACGAACAGGTCGACCAGGCAGATGTTCGGGTGGATCACGACATCTCCGACCGGCAGCATATCTTCGCCCGATTTTCCTTGAGTCAGACGGATCGCTTTCAACAGCCTCCGCTGCCCGGCCTAGCCGACGGTGGCAGCTACAGCACGGGTCAATACTTGGATGACACTCGAGGAGCGGTCATCGGTTATACCTTCACAATCAGTCCAACTATGGTCAACGAGGTGCGTGTCGGTTTTAACCGTGAACATTATGTTGACAACACACCTGCGTATGGACAAAAGTATCCGGCCCCGGGCCTGGCGGTTCCGGGCGTTCCGGACAACGCCACTGTAAATGGTTTAACGCTCTTCCAAATCAGCGCTTACCATACCTTGGGCGAGCCCGGTTATACGCCGACGACGAGTACAAGCCAGGAATTCCAATACGGCGACACGCTTAGCATTGTTCATGGAAAGCACTCCCTGAAGATAGGACCAGAGCTTCGCCGCAGCCAGTTCAATTTATTCCAGATTGGTCAACCTCGCGGCGCTTTTTCGTTCACCGGCGAATTCACCGCGGATTCGCCCTCCTCGGGAGACGGCAGCGGCAACGGATTAGCCGATATGCTGCTCGGCCTCCCGACCAGCTCCACGATTTCCACTCTAACTTACTTTGGGAACCGCCAGCATACCTATGGTGGGTTCGTGCAAGACGACTACAAAATTACCCGTACGTTGACCCTGAACCTGGGGCTGCGCTACGACTACACGAGCCCTATTTTTGAAGCGCACAACCAACAGAGCAACTTCGATTTCGCTACCGGGCAGCTAGTGGTAGCTGGACAGAATGGCGCTTCCCCTGGTTTGGTGACTACCGATAAGGACGACTTTGCCCCGCGCGTCGGCCTTGCCTGGAGTGTCTTCAAGAACACAGTCGTCCGTTCTGGCTATGGACGTTTTTTTAGTTACCAGGAGATTCGCACGGGCGATCCGTTGCAGCTTGCTTATAACCTCCCGTTCTTCTATCAGCCGACGTTCATCAGCGATGGGATTACTCCGGTGTTAACCGTTTCGGGAGGTTTTCCGCCGCTCAACCCGAGTCAGGCAACAGACGCAGGTGTAACGATTTCAGGTAGCGGCGTGGGCTCCCATTTGCATGCCCCGGTCCTGGATGAGTGGAATTTCAATATCCAACAGCAGTTGCCTGGCAGCATTCTGTTCGAGATTGCCTACGTGGGTTCAAAATCCACACACCTGCAGACGCTGCTTGATCCTAACCAGGCATTGGTGCCGGGCCCCGGCGACGTTCAGTCGCGCCTGCCTTATCCGCAATACGGCCCGTTTACGGACATTGTGAACCGTGGGAATTCGAGCTACAACGCGCTCGAAATCAAGGCGGAAAAACGCCTTTCAAACGGACTCATGTTCCTGAGTGCGTTGACTTACAGCAAGTCGATGAACGACCAACCCGAGATCTGCTGCTCGTCGCCGTGGCCACAGAACTCGTACGATGTCGCAGCCGACCGCGGCCCCTCAGACTTCGACGAAAAGTTCCGCTGGGTTTCGAGTCTGGATTACCAACTCCCCGTAGGGAAAGGCCACCGCTATCTTGGGTCAAGCCGCATGGGCGACTTGTTCTTTGGTGGATGGCATGCGGGTGGTATCTTCACGTTCCGGAGCGGGTTTTATTTTTCGCCGCTCATGGATTACGACCCTTCCAACACCGGCTCCATAGGCCTTGTTCGGACCGACCGGACGTGCAATGGCAACTTGCCTTCGAGCCAACAGTCGCCGAGCCTGTGGTTCAACCCGAATTGCTTTCCGCTGCCTAGTGGATACGCCTTTGGAAACTCTGGCAAGAATGTACTGATTGGACCCGGCGGAGTGACGTCCGATTTGGATTTTCGAAAAATGTTCAGCATCACAGAGCATCAAAGTCTCGAATTTCGCTTTGAGATCTTCAACGCTTTCAACCATCCCGTCTTTGCCCAGCCGGACAACTACATCACCGATGGCCCCGGCGCCACGGGCGTGATCACCTCAACCGTGCTGCCTCAGAGAGAGATACAGTTTGCTTTGAAATTGCATTTCTAATTGCGGACGGCATCCCGCCGTTTGAGAATCCTTCCCGGTCTTGCGCCGGTATGATGGCCGTCGTCAAGAACGATCTGGCCATTCACAATTACATACCTGACGCCGGTTGAATACTGGTGAGGGTTTTCAAAGGTAGCGTTGTCGATAATAGTGGCCGCGTCGAATACCGTGACGTCGGCCATCATACCCGGCCGCAGTATGCCTCGGTCGAAAATCCCGATCTTTGCAGCGTTGGCGGAGGTCATCTTGCGTATCGCCTCTTCCAGCGTCAAGACATGCTCATCGCGCACATAGCGGCCCAGTACGCGCGGGAACGTGCCGTAGTAACGCGGATGCGGGTGTCCTTTGCTCAAAGGGCCGTTGGTGGCCACTGCCGTACCGTCCGAGCCAATCGAAACAAATGACTGTTTGAGCGCATAGCGCATATCTTCTTCCGAATGGTGAAAATAGACTGTCGGAACAGACCCTTCATTGGCTTCAAGCAACTCGAACAGTACGTCGATGGGTGGCTTGTTTAACGCGGCTATCACCTGGTTCATCCGCATTCCCTCGAACTTCTTATATCGAGGATTAGAGAGCGACACCAGAAGCATGCCATCCCAGCCGCCCGTTGCTGTGTAGTGGTCGTACCAATTTGAGCCCGGAATACCACCTAGAATCTCACGCTCGATCCTTGGCCGCAAAGACGGGTCTTTCAAACGCCCCATCAACGCCTGCGCGCCCCCTTGGTGGACCCAAGGAGGAATGATAGTCGCCAAGTCGTTCTGGCCGGCCCGATAGGGATAGACGTTCGCCTGTACCTGAACTCCCTGCTCGCGAGCCTGAGTGATCGAGGCGATTAACTCCGGCATTTGACCCCACATCGAATGATCGGCAATCTTGAGGTGAATGATATCTACCGGCACATCCGCCCGCCGGGCGATATCTATGGCCTCAGCTACGGATTCGAACACACCCCGGCCCTCTGTGCGCATGTGCGTGGAGTAGCTTCCACCATAGGGAGCGGCTGCCTTGCACATGGTGACTAGTGTGTCGGTGTCGATCCAGGAACCCGGGGGCCCGCTAAGCGAACTGCTGACGCCCAATGCGCCCTGTTGCATGGCTTGCTGAACGAGGGCCCGCATCTGGTCCAACTCGGCGGCGGTCGGATGTCCCGCTTGTTCGCCCCGCACATAGGTCCAGATCTGACTCGATCCAACGTAACTGCCAATATTCGTGGAGATTCCCTGGCGGAGGAGGCGGGCAAAGTAGCCATTGAAGTCGGTCCAGTCGGGTGTGCCACCGCCAGGGAGGATTCGCCGCGCAGCAGTCGTCTGTTTCCCTCCTATAGGTCCAGCCGATTCTCCCTCGCCCAGAATCATGGAGGTTACTCCCTGACGGATCATGCTCTGCGCGTCTCCATCCACAATGAGCGTGTAGTCGGAATGGTTGTGGATGTCTATGAAACCTGGAGTCACGGTCAGCCCGTCAGCCTCCACCACACGCTTCGCTTTTGCTGAGCGAAGGTGGCCCATGGCGGCGATCTTGTCGCCGCGAATCGCAATATCACCAAGAAACGATGGATTACCTGTACCGTCCACGATGCGACCGTTCCGAATCAAGAGATCAATATCCTGAGCAATCGCAGCCGTGCATCCAATCAGAATCGCCAGCACTAAAACCCAAAGTGAAGTACGCACGAAGCTCAGTTTAACTCTGGCGCGTCCCTGACAGCGGACAAAAACAACACTATACCGGTGTGAACCAATCCGCGATAGGATGATCGTCGGGATGCTGCATTAGCTCACCCGACAGCCCAACTGCTTTTGTCGTGCTCTTTATCGAATCGAATGGCTCAAAACGATCATCTTTGTTCGCGCGAAGTATTAAGGATGGAACCGCCGAGCACCAGCAGGGCGCCGCTAACTGTCAGGGTGTCGGCGAAGTAGTTCATGGCAACGCCAATATCGCTGGGATGTGCGGCGAGGATCGGCAGGTATACCAGCAGGACCACGGCAAAGACGAGAATCCCTAGCCAAATCGCCGCCGAGCGCGCTCTCACGTTCGCGACGAGCGCTAGTCCGGTGGCCAGGAGCGCCGCGCCCACGACGTACGCCAAAAGCTGATGGAACGGAATCCAAGCCGGCATGGCTAGACCAAGGGGAACAACCGGCACAAAACCGGGATGCAAAAAGTGCTGCACCGCGAAAAATAACAGAGCCACACCAACCACGTAGCGAGCACCGGTCGAGACCTTTTGAACAGCGGGGTGCCACGCCTCGCTCGCCTGGGTTGTGGCCAGCGCCAACGCACTCGCACTAAAGGCCAGGTCTCGCAACACAACCGCGATCATAATGCGGTCAGAAGGATTGGATGCCAGTCGCGGGATGTGAATCAGCAGCACGAAGCAAAAGATCATGATTCCCAGCAGAGTGGCGGCGAGACCGGAGTACCTTTGGGCCGCGATGCTAGACGCAGCGGCCAGAAGCGCCACACCGACGAAGTAAACCCAAAACAAGTGATCTGGTATCCAGCGTGGGATTGCACTGCCGATGTCCTTCGCAGCAGTAAAGTGTTCAGTGCCGAAAACCGCCATGGGAGCCGCAAAGAAGAGCGGGCCAAAAGGCAGCACCTTGTCCACGCCGCGCAACCGCGACAGCCCTTTTCTAAAAACTGTCGCGAGTCCAAGCGCAAGCACGGCGAGCCCAGCGAAATACGGCCAGAAAGCGGCCTCGGGAATCGGAAAGACGAGCAAGACCAGCATTCTCAAGCCCTATGCCACCGAGGAGAGTCTTGGCGGAGTAAGGTGAAAAATCGAGAGTGGACCTGCGCTGGAATTCGAGAAACTGGCCTCAAACGTTTCGATCATATGCTAGTTGTGCACGGCGCTCAATAACCACTATTGGTGGGTACGATATAACCACTCAACGAACGCTTTAGATCACGCCGGTCGTCGCCCACCCATTTCGCCTTCTGTCGAATTACTTCACCCAGTCGCCGTTATCTGTAGCGATTTCTCCTTTTACGCTATACACTAAAAGCGCACCGCGTTGACGTGCGAATTCGGCTACTGCTTAGTACCCTCCGTATCACACACCATTAAGGATAGAATCGTGACCTCCCCTAACCCCCCCGTTACTCCGACTGTATCTGTTAGGCCTGAAATACACACGGCGATTTTGCAACTTGCGCCCACCGACTTAGATGGTATGCGCAAAGAAATCGCAGCCCGAGACCTGCCCGTGGCAAGTTTCGGTCCGGTGTTTGCGAAAATCGCCGCGCAAAGTCCCGCCCATGCGGCCACCTTTTCCGCCGCTTACGTCCGTAACCTGCCCACCGCCGAAACCATTGCCGATTTCTTTTCTAAAGTGGCAGTCGCCGCACCCGCCGACCGCAGAACTATCGTCGTTGCCAATCGCGAAAATGAAAACGGCGTCGGCGTAGTTCACGCCATCGGTACCATGCCTGACGCGCAGGCTCAAGTCCTCATGCAGGATTTTGTCGTTGAAGATAACAAGTCGGTAAACCAGAAGGCCATCACGAACCTGGCTGAATGGTTTGGCGGGGCGGGCCAAGCTCTGCTCGCCGCCAACTTTCCACTGCCGCAGGCAGTCGCCGTCCACGACGGGTTCTTCGACGACATAGGCAACTTCTTCAAAAGCGCCGCGAGTGCCATCGGCAACGCCGTCGTTACCGTCGGCAGAGCCTTGGGAAAAGCCGTCGGCGACATTGCCACTGGCATTACCCACATTGTCGGCGCAATCGCCGCCTGGACTGTCGACCAGGTGAAGAATCTCGTTCATTCCCTCCTCCACCTCGGCCAATCCATTGCCCAAATTGTCAGCAGCGCCATCAAGGCAACGTACGATGCCCTCAAGAAGACTCTCGAAGGCATCCTTGCCCTGGGTCGCTCCATTGGCGAAGTACTGGAATCCATCGCCGATTTCGCCGTCGACGTCGTGACTAGCACGCTACGCGCGCTGAGAGATATTGGTCAACAGATCGAGTCTTTCTGCCGCTGGCTGGTTGGCAAAACGATCTCCATCGTAGAGAAGTTCATGCAAGCCCTGCTGAAAGCCGGCGAAAAGATAGCCGATATTCTCGCCGCCGCCGTGCGCTTTGGCGCGGCGCTCATCAGTGATTCCGTCAAATCTCTCATCGCCTTGGGCCAAACGGTCGGCGCCGTCTTAGTCGCTGCCATCACTCATCCCGGCGACATCACACAAGCCGTCGTCACCGCTTTGCAGGGTCTTGGACACACCGTCGCGACTTTGCTCGACAGCGTTAAAGCGCAGGGTTTGCAATTCGTCCACGCAGTAACGGTATCCATCGCCAAAATCGGCACCGAGTTCGCACAACTTGCAGACTACGTCGTCACCGCCGCCGCCGATGTCGCGAAAGAGATCGTCAGCGCCGTTATCAATGCCGGCCGCAGCATTGGCGACCTCATCTTCCATCTTGCGGAATCCGCCGTGGCCTCCGTTCGCAAGATCGTGCAAGCTGCTTTCGATCTCGGTCAAAGTGTGCTGCCGGTGATTCGCGGCCTCGCAGCCGTAACCGGCAACTTGCTGGTGGCGTCGGTCAAGGCAATCTTCGATGCCGGCAAATCTTTGGCGGAGTTTATCAATGCCGCGGTTGCCAGCACGGTCGATCTGGCAGAGAGTTTGATCGTGGCAGCGGTCCAGGCGGGAGAAGCCGTCGCCAACGTTTTCGCCACCGCTTTGCAACAGGGAATACAGGTGTTACAGCGCGCCCTGAGCGCCGTCTTCAAACACCTCGGACCCGTCGGCGCGGCGCTCGATTGGCTTGTCGATCAGGCACAAAACGTGGCCACCATTGCCTGGAAAGCAGTCGTTGATACGCTGGACACCGCCGGCAACGGCATCAACCAGATACTCGATTGGGCAAAGGCCAAATCGGATCAGGCTCTCGGGCTTGTTGTCGCTGCTTTAAATGGCGCCGGTAACGTTCTTGCCCACATTATCGACTGGGTAAAAACCGCCGGCGACGCTGCCATCAAACTGGTTGGCGCAGCTTTGTTTCGTGCCGGACAAACCGTTAACGATATTCTCGTCTGGGTCGAAAAAGATGCGCTCGGCAGCTTGCAAACCTTTGTGAATGCTTTGCTCTCCGCTGGCGCAAAGGTCGCCGACCTCCTCATTTGGGCCACCGCCCGCACTCTCCAAATCGCCAAAGACGTCGTCACTGAATTGCTGGCAAGCGGCACAAGCATGGCTGAACTCGTCGCCGATACGCTAGCGCACCCGGGTGATGCGACCCGCAACCTGATGGCGGCTTTTGGCGAAATCGGCAAGACGCTGAAAGACATCGTCGAATCAGCTATTATTCAACCCGCCGAAGATGCCGCCAAGAAAGCCTTTGACACACTCAAGGATCTCGGCAAGTCCGCGCTTGATGTTCTCAAGGCAGCGGCGGAGATTGGCGCTAGCGCTCTGGGCGTCGTGTTCACTCTAGTGCTGGAGTGGTTCCCCGGCTCCTATCGGCCGCTCAACGCGACCGAGTCAGCCGCGGGCACGGAGATCTTTGCCCAATCTGTCCCGCTCAGTCAAGTGCGCATCGCCGTCATGTCGATTCCCGTCGATGTCATCGAGTGGCTTGAACAGGAATTTACGGGCCAGCCCGGGCGCGCATTCACTACCATGACCCTGATCAATTTCCCTTCTTGGGAGAACCTCAAAACCGATACCGTCGTTCATGAACTCACCCACGTCTGGCAGAACGTCCAAGTCGGCCCCATCTACATGGTGGAAGCACTGGAAGCACAATTCTCCAAGGCTGGCTATAACTACGGCTATAGCACTACCGGCCTGGGACCTATCAACGGCGAAGGAGCGCAACAAGCTCTCATCAACGCCAACGGCAACTTCAACTCGTTCAACCGCGAACAACAGGCTATGATCATCCAGCACTATTGGGTGCGTCGTTACGGACCCGCTAACGAACAAGCTGAATACCAGGAATGGCAGCCTTACGCCAACGTAGTTCAGGGCGCGCTGGTTGCTACCGCGACGTCGTGAAACAGCCTGAGCCAAGCACTTGGGTGGTGGCGGGTTCCTCGGAAGCGCTGGCCCGCCTTCGTCCACTCACCCTCGCGCATCGCAACTATCGGGCGGTGCGCGAGGTGAAGACCGCTAATTTCTCCGATTCCGATCTCGACGACGCCCTCGCCACTCTCGTCGTTGGCAAGCCTCCCAAGTCTGCATTTCTACGCGCCGGTAATGATAGGCAGGTTCCCACCGGCTGGTTGCCCGACAGCGAGCGTCTGGAAACCTTCGCCCATGCCGCGTCCGAGGTTCAGCTCAGGCGCACTTCGAACACAGGCCTCGGTCCTTTTGTTCTCCTGGGTGAATCGGAGGAGCGCGCCCTCGGTTTCGCCGGCCGTCTCGCGGGCTCTCTCAGTGACTCAGCGCCAGTTTTTCAGTGGACCGCCGAACGCATCGGTCGCCGCGATCTGATCGAAGCCCTGCAAGGCGGAGCGGGCGCGGCATTCTATGTTGGACGCGGAACGGCAGCCGGCTGGGCCGGTTACTGCGGTTTCGATGCCGGTGACGCCCGCCTCGCATGCGGACATCCCATCGGAGCCGTCCTCTCCCTCACATGCTCAGCCTTGGGTTTGTCACACGAAATGGTCCTCTCCGGCCTATGTGCCGCTGCCCTCGGTGCGGCCGGACCCACAATCCATAGCCACAATGTGACTCTCGCGTTCGCCATCTCCCGAGCTTTGCGTTGTGGCGCCTCCTCCCTGGCCGATATTCTGCTCGCGCCCGATATTCCCTGCACCGCGCTGAACCCCTATCGCATCATTGGCGATCCACTCGCACCACTCATAGGCCATCCCCAATCACTCGAGCATGCGCAGCGCATCCTCGCACCACCTCCCAACGTAGTCCTGCCAGTCATCCCCCTCTCTTCCTGGAAATAGGAATGAGCAAGCTAGACTGACGTGCTTTCCAGGTAGATAGCTGTCGACCTCCGCGAGTCTTTTTTTAAATTATCGATCATTTTTCCCATTCGCGCTTAGCTCCGGTATTTCTCAAATATTTGCGTTGGCCATTTTGGCCAGTTCTTTGTTGGAACGGAGTCTGCCAAATTTACGAGTGGGGATCGTGCCCGGCATCAATGCGTCGTGCGTGCCGCACTTGCTCTTCTGAGATAAAAGTACCCTTTAATGGAAAAAATGTAACACTCTGCCAGGGCTTGAGCATCCGGAGGGCTCCTCAAGCCCTCGCCATTGAGTTTGACAACTCAAATAGGGAGTTTGGCAATGTGCTTGCTTCGGTAATTCGAAAGTGAAAACGATGCCCGCAAACAGAGTATTCGCAATAGATCAGCACATTTCTTGGCGTGGAAGCAACACCCCGTCTCCGCAATTCGCACCCTTTCGTCGGCTCGTGAAATTTTCATCCGATTGTCGATTGATTCTTAAATATTGGCTGGTAGACGGTGCATTAAATATTGAATGTCAAAAAGATTGTTTGCTGATTTCGCGAAAAACTTCGCCGACCGTCGCGGATTCCGCTTTCCCGTTTATCGTAAGTCCTCCGGCCTGAACAAAATGAATGAATCTACCAAGATGAGCAAGGTCGCCACACGCGATATTGTTGCTTTCATCATGCCTAAGGCAGGAAGCTGTGTCAGCCCGTTGCCGGTTGTCATTTTGTCGAGTTCCACGGACGGAGGCGAGAACAACTCAGCCTATTCTTCGGAAACGTCGTTAGGCTTCCGGTAATCTCATCTTAAGAGGATTTCATGGCTTCTGCAGTTTGGCGCGGCTTCATCACCTTCGGCGTAATTTCCATACCGGCGCGGCTTTTTCGGGCGGCCCGTGCTGAGCGAGTTAGTCTCCGGCGCTTGCGGCGCGAAGAGCCTTCACCAACGTTCGACGCGCTCTCAAAAGACTCGAGGGATTCTCGGCTTGGCGCGGCATTAAGATCTTCTCCCGATCCGAGTCAGAAAAATCAACCAAAGCTGACTCTGGTTTCCGAAAGTACCCCAACCACTGCCGCCATACCTGCCCCCGTCCTCACTCCGGTCAAACAAGCGTCAATCAGTAACGACTCAGATGAGATTGTTCCAGCCGAATCCGTCGTAAAGGGTTTTGAATATGAGAAGGACCGCTTCGTCCAGATCGACGCCGAAGAGCTAAAGAGCGCGGCGGCGCAAACGTCCACCGAAATGCAGATCGGGGAATTTGTAAAGCTGGCCGACATCGACCCGGTTTACTTTGAGACCTCCTATTATGTGGGAGCCGAGGCGGCTGGCGAAAAAGCATACGCTCTCTTGTATCGGTCGATGCAGTTGACAGGCTTGGTGGCGATCGCCCAGTTCGCGATGCACGGTCGAGAGCACGTGGTGCTGCTTCGTCCCGGCAAAGCCGGGATGCTTGCCCACACAATGTTCTTCAGGACGGAAGTACGTTCGAATGAGGAGCACCGGGCTGATACAAAAGCTGTTAGTGAAAAGGAACTGAATCTCGCTTGTACGCTTATCGATTCACTCGCGGGACCATTTGAGCCTGAGAAGTATCGGGACACTTACCGCGAGAAGCTGGAGGCGTTGATTGCCGCGAAAGTGCAGGACCAAGCAGCGCCGAGTCCGATTGCCAATCTTAAGAGCCGACCGCGCGTCGTAGATCTGACGCAGGCGCTCAAGCAAAGTTTGGCGAATCTAAAAAAGCCCGCTGGGTTGGAGCGGCGAGCGAGGAAGCCAGAGGAGGCTGCTGTGACGACGACTAAGAAAAGGTCCAAGTCTGCAAGCTAAAATAGCGGCGCAGTGCATGACAATACGGCGGCAGCCTCACACTTAATTTTGATGTTGCCATGTAAAGCTGACAACGACGGCACCTCTTGTGTCTAGATTCTCCGACGCCCCAGAAGAAGGTAAACCAAAAGGACGACGAGCAAAACACCACCAATCCCGCCGCCACAAAATTTTTATTCCAGGCGGAGCACCGTTGAACGGCGGCACGGCGCAAACGAAGGGCAACCAGGCATTCACGCTCAGGTAGGCTCGGGCGGCTTTCATGAGTTCTTCGGTTTCTTGTACTTTGCGTCGGCTTGGAGGGCGCGGAGTCGACCATTTCCTTTTCGCGGCGGCGAGTGAGGCGCGATTCCTGGAGGTGCAGATTGCGGAAATCTTTGGCGTAGGCGAGACGGATTTCCATTTGGAGGACGGGGCTTAGTTCCGGACGGTTGAAGCTTTCGTCCGTGCCGCGAGTTGGTGGCGGCCGATGGTGATGAGCGCGAATTCGAGAGCGGGGATGCGATTGAGACGCCAGCGAATATCGGCGATGGATTGCGCGAGGGCGCATTCTTCAGGGCCGACGGGCTTGAATTGTTTTTCGTAGGAGAGGATGTGGGTTTGTAGGCTCGGCGTCATCGGATGGGAGGAGGACCGTCACACCCGTTGGGCCGGTTTTGAGAGCGTTTAGAGAGGCTTTCGCCTTACCAGTGGCACTGGTTGGTCCCGTTGACGATTGTGCGTTGGCGCGGTTCGCGTTGATGCTGGCTTCGGAAGTTTCCATGGTTCGTTTGCTCCTGAGAAATAAAAATGGCCCGCACAGAGATGACACTCCGGCGGACCTGGAAAGTAGCAAATCGAGGGATGGAAACGAACCTTAAATAAAGTGCGCGAGCCTACAAAGACCGTGTAAGTAGTTGGGAGGACTGGAGAATGAAATTCCGGGATTTTTTTCGAGAGCGGTGACTCGGATTTAGGGGCGGGTCGGACGGTAGAGAAAATCGAATATTGCATTAAGCTAGAAGCATGGGCAGTCTCAACCCAAATCCAGGCGATATTGACGCGCGGCAACAATTTTTGCTGCAATCGACCGAATCGCTGCATGCTTCCTTGCACGAACTTCATGGAATCGTACAACAACGTACCGAGCAGCTCAAGGTGAACGACGCACGAACGGAGCCGAATTCTGACAGGCATCGAGAGCTTGCTAGCGATTGTGCGCCCGCACCAGGACCGTCACGAAAAACTGGACGGAGGCGACAAGCAGTGATACGTCTGAGGGACATAGCGTTGAGCTCTTACGCGAGCTTTAGCGACTCAAACTCGCTAGGGGCTCGTTCTTCAAAGCTAATTCGATTCTGTTCTATTTCATTGGCTTTTCTGCGCCGGCGCAAATCCAGCCAGGCGATGACCATCGCAGCGGCGACGATGGTATAGCGCCACCATTGCGCAATGGCCCAGTGTTCCAGCCAGACAAGAAACGGCACCAAGAAGACGAGCCCGGCCAGAGCCAAAATGAACCGGATCACCATTTTTCTTGAATCGGCTTGCACGGTGTAGGTGAAGGGAATGCGCTGAAAGGTGAGCAGCACGAGATCCATTCCGAGCACGGTTAAACCCAAGTTGAGCGGGATGACGAAAAACGAGCCAGGTGGCAGCAACTGCCATGGCAAGACGAGCAGCATCATCAGACGCCTGGCGACTGAGTTCGGGGAGGGTGAAATGTCGTTCGCCGAAAAACGGAAGGCCCAGTTTGCCGTCGCAACCGCTGGAATGTCAAAAGCCAGCCGCAGCCCGCTGATGAGAAAGAAGGCCAGCAGCAAGGGTATTTGATTTCTGTCGTCTTCGGCGGCGCGAGCCACGATAACGAGGCCAACGCCCAAGAATCCGCCGAGAAACATGGCGTGCCGTTCGCTGCGCGTCATGACCCTAAGGGCAAACAAAATGCAAGCTTCTTCAAAGGGCGACCGAAACAGGATTCGTGATAGCCACTCAGGCATTTTGAACCATGCACCGTGCGTGTTGCCCGCTAAATTATCGAACGATTCGGCGAGGCGTAAAAAATGACGGCGATAGCAGAGCGCATAGCTTACGACCATCACGACTACAGACGAGGCCATGGCGATTAGCGCCCAGCGCGCCATTTCTTCCATTGTGGGTTTAGCGATACCCACTACTGATTCGTAGATACCCAAGAACCAGAACGACGGCAGCAATTTCAGGTAAGAGGCGGCATACGCGGGCAGGCGTCCGGAGAAAAGTTGCAGAAACAGGTTGGAAAAGAATTCAACCATTAAGGCGACAGCGAGGAGAATCCGCACGACCACCGAAACCGGGCGCAATAAACGCCTGGGTAAAAGCAATGTCAATAATCCAACGAGGGCGAAGAGACCGAAAAAACTAAAGAGTGTGGCGCTGAAGACCGCTGTGATGTGCCCGGCGGCGACTTTTGCAAAGGCATTCCATCTGCCATCGCTCCCGGTAACGAAGGCGGGGAAAATGAAGCAAGAGACGAGATTGACATCAATGGCGAAGACGAACGCGAGCCCGGCGAGTGCGGCGAAGTTTGCCAGGAAAATATGATGAATGGGGATGGGTAATGACGCCAGATTTGCAAAATCTCGACGGTCGGGGAACAGGCGGTTCCAGCGCATCAACATAACCAAACCCGTGATGGTCATGGAAAGCACAATGAAAAAGTATTCGTCAGCCGCCGAAGCCCGGTAGAAATCAAAATGCCTTTGGCCGCGCAGCCACTGCAGCAGTGTCGAGTACTTATCGAGTAAAAACAACGACGCGAATGCGCCAGGAGAAGCCAGCAGCGCAATCACGACGCCGAGACCCAGGCTCATTTCGTCGTCGCTCTGTTCATCTTCGGAAGCGAAGATGCGCTTGATGAAATAAGCGACTAAGGCGCCAAACGGCGTGCGCGGAAGCCAGACAAACGGCGATTTGAGTTCGTCATTCAACGGCTGACTACCTCTACTAGAGCCGCTGCCGAAGCGGGCGCGTCGCGCTCTTGAACCAAATGCGCGAAGGCCGCTTCCAAAGAGGGCATTTGCTGAAAAGTTTTGAGGTCTTCCACGGTGCCGTAGGCCAGTTGCTTGCCGTTTTGCAAGATGATGATGTGCGAGCAGACTTTCTCGACTACTTCCAGGACGTGGGAGCAGTAAAAGATCAATTTCCCCGCGCGGCTCAACGCCTTGACCAATTCGCGGAAGATGAGCGCGGATGTCACGTCGAGTCCGGAGAGCGGCTCGTCGAAAATAATCAAATCCGGGTTGTGCATCAGGGCGGCAATCAGCAAGATTCGCTGGCGCATACCCTTCGAGTAGGTGCCGATGGTGGAATGCCGGTGCGGGGTCATAGAAAAGATCTCGAGCATCTCGCCTGCGCGGCGGGCGATGACACGACCTTTCAAGCCGCGTAGCCTGCCAATCAGTTCCAGATATTCGAGGCCGGTCAGAAACGGGTATAAATTCGCTTCTTCCGGCACGTATCCAACAATGCGCTTATAGGCTGCCAGATCGTCCTTGATGTTCGCGCCATTGAAGAAAACGCTGCCGGCAGTTGGCTCGAGTAATCCGGTGATGATTTTGACGGTGGTGCTTTTCCCTGAGCCGTTGGGACCGAGATAGCCGAGCACTTGGCCCGGGCAGATGGTGAAGCTGACGTTTTCGAGGGCGGGAATGGTGCTGTAGGTCTTGGTGAGAGACCGTACTTGGAGCATGAGGGTAGCATACTACATAGTAGGCGAGGTTGCTATTGCCACATCCATCTGAGTCCGGCTCGGTCGAGGACGATGCGCAGTATCTTAGCTCTTCACTCTAATGGCAAACCGTGCCGTTCACTGCAAACGAAGCGGGAACGGAATTGGTTGTGCCGCTCCAGTTGCCGTTAAAGCCGAGGCCGGTATACGTGGCGCCGGCGGCGATAGCGCCGTTGTAACTCAGGTTGGCGACAGATACATCTGCACCGCTTTGCGTGAGTGCGCCGCACCACAAGTCCGTAATGACTTGGCCATTGGCAAAAGTCCAGCTGAGAGTCCAGTTATTGATGGCGCTCGAACTCGTGTTCTCAATCGCGAGATTTGCGCCGAAGGCGTTCGAGTTTTGCCAGGAGAGCGTGTAAGTAACATGGCACGAGAAACCGTTCCCGCTTAAGCTCGAGGTGGTTGCACTGGCTTGTGCTGAGGGCGCCGAAGTTCCGGCGGCGTCTACTGCTTCGATCACGTAATAATACGTAGTTGCAGGCTGGAGACCTTTGTCCGAGTAGCTGTTTGCGGTCACGTTGCTGGCGATTAGGTTGCTTGACGAGGCCGTAAATCCACTGGCAGTACTTCGATAAATATTGTAAGAGCTGATGGTGCAGTTCGCGGGCGCGGTGTCCGCGGTCCAGCTGACGTTGATGACGCTCGATGAGGCGGCGGTGCCGGTCAGTCCGCTCGGAGCCGAAGGTGGAGTTTCGCAGGTTGAGCCGCCTCCACCGTTACCGGCTGCGGCGCTGACCGAGAAGCCGCTGACGGCGAGACCTTGGCCACCAGTCCAAATCTCAAAGCCATACTCGACGTCGATAAGCCACCAGGAGGCTTCGAGGCTTCCACGAGAAACGGCGTCGCTAAAGAAAGGCAGAAGGTTCAAGTTATTAACCGAAGTTACGGGCGTTTGGCGGACATAAGAGACGATGTTCCATGAAGACTGGCGCCCAGTCCAAACGGCCCAGGATGTACCGTCGATACTCACGGTAGCGGTCTGCGACCCGAAGGGTTGCGGCGATCCCTGGTGATTGATCCAGATCATGATTTCCGTGCCGTTCGGCTGGCCGGATGTGGTTGAGGTCTGGTTGAACCAGATGTCGTAGGCAGCGTCGTTGTTGTAACCGGAAGGTTGTGTGATGGAGACGCTCGTGCTGGCGGATGCGACGTTACTTTCTTGAATCGGGAACGGATTTGAGCTTGTGCAAGCTCCCCAGTGACATCCGCGGAACAGGGACGGGTACGTAGCGGGCGCACCGTTTGTGGGCAGATCGAAGTTCGCATTCGTGAGCGTAAATCCGACGCCGTTAACCGTGGCGCACTGCTGCGCGGTCGAGTTCCACTCATCCTGCTGATAGGTGTATTGACCACTATTGATCGGGACGGTGCCGAACTGGGCGCAAGTGGATTGGCCCACGGCGATCGCAGACGCGGTCAGAAATAGAAAAGGTAACAAGGCAATCGATAAATGTGGAAAACCGGTGTGGATCTTCATAGACAGCACTCCTCAAAATAGGGGAGACGGTCCATCAGCTTGCCCCCACAGCCGGGAGCGCATTCCCAACGAGTTTGCTCGGGCTCTTCAATTAGGATGCATTTCCCAAGAATTTGTTACGGATTTTATCCCTTGATTGTGGCGAAGCTAAGAAGACGAAGGATCGCGCTGAGGCCGTGGCGCCGGATTGAATAGGCTGTGACTTTTGGCGATGGAGCGATGAGGCAGCCAGCAGCGCAACAACAATGACAGTTTCATCCTCGTTTTTGCGCAATGCCCATTGAGAAGTGATCTTCTCAAGTCAAACAGCAGGAGAAGAAAAGAGAATATGAGCAAATTTAGAGTGGGAAGCGCAGTTCTGATTTTAATCTCGGCATTCGGCCTCACCGGCTGCACTGGGTCTGAGCCGTCCGAAGGGCAAATGAAAGACGCCATGGAGTATGAGATGAATCACCCTCCCGGCGTACAGAACGTGGAGCCGATCACGATCAAGTTTTTCAAAAAGAAAGCGTGCGACAAACCCACGCCACAGGGTTACCGCTGCACTTTTGAAGTGAACGTCGCGTCAGCGAACATCGGCGCTGGAATGTACAACAACATACCTTTCGGCACGTTCTATAAAGAGTCGGGCAAATGGATGATGCGCCCGCCATTTTAGCCTGGAGATACTTTCAGCCGCATTGCCGAAATTCGGTTAGTTGCCCGCCAGCCTCTCTTGTAAGCCGTGAGGAGAGAGGTGGCAAAACGGCGGAGAGAAATTCCGCAGGGGCAGTGCCGCGCCGCTCTGACTGAATTCAAGATAGGGCTCTTCGCTGTTGTTCCACGGCTTCCAGGCGGGAAGACCGGAACCATTTGGATCTCCGAACTTAGCAAAATTAGTCCAGTAAATCTGGATCATCGCGGAGAGTTTCCGATCCGTTTCCGTAAAAGGTAGCCATCGCCAGCTGCGATCAGTAAAAGTATTGAAAACGTAGGGTATTTCGAGTGCGTGAAAGGCGCCCAGTTGGGGTTCGCCTTTGCCGGGGACGGAGCGATCAAATCTATAAAGGAATGCCCGGGCGCCCGCACTCCTTACAAGAGCAGCTTCAGCACCTATGGGACAGGCCATCAAGATATCGTTACTAGCGCGGTCGACGCCGATATCGCCGTGCATGAGAATTTGAGCGAGATAAACGGCGACGGCCATGTCAGTCCATCCGCCATAAAGAGGGTGAGCCGCGTCTGCCAGTTTCTTCACAGCGTCGGTGGGCGCGGTCTTTTGGGGGGGCTTAGTGGATTGCTTCGCCGCCGCTGCTGCGCCGATCCGAAACGCGCTGAGCTCTCTGCCGTTCAGCCCTGCCAGAAGATCGACCTTTTGGATCTTTCCCGAAGCAAACGCTTTGCCAGCCGACATCGGCAGAAGCCAGCCATCGACCACGGATCCATTTGGATCAAAGTTCTGGTAGCGCGATGCCAGAACGCTGCGATCCAAGTCAACAACTTGATCGGCCGGCAGTCCACGGAGAGTCGCGAACGCCCTTGCCTGTGTTGTGGACTCGCCCGCGGCTGTTTGGGCTACAGCTGTGCCCACCGCCTCGGCTTGGGCTCGTGTGAGCGGCGCGGCCAATCCGAAGGCAGGTCCACTCTCCGCGATCACACGCCGGAAGAGGCCTTTGGTCAAAGGCGAGGTCATAAGAGTGGTGGCATCGATGGATCCGGCAGACTCACCAAAGAGGGTTACATTTTGAGGATCGCCGCCGAACTGCGCTATGTTCTGCTGAACCCACTGCAATGCCGCGATTTGGTCAAGCAAGCCATAATTCCCGGAGCTGTGGTGTGGGGACTCCGCGGTGAGTTCCGGATGAGCGAAGAACCCCATGACCCCTAGCCGATAGTTAATGGTGACGACGAGGACTCCATGCGATGCCAGCGAAGATCCGTTGTAACTTTCATCGGCTCCCGTACCTGCCCGGTTGCTACCGCCATGCAGCCATACCATAACGGGAAAGCCCTTCGCAGCGGGCGGCCAAGGCGTAAATACATTCAGATACAGGCAATCTTCGGAAGATTTGAAAGGCTGTACCACAAACGGCGTTTGGTAGGTAGCGGCAAGCGGCGCCAAGAAGGCATCAACACCGATGGCCGATTGAGTGCACGGAGTGGCGAAGTGGGTGGCGTCACGAGTTCCAGACCAGCTCGCCACCGGCTGAGGCTCGCGCCAGCGCAAATTCCCGAGTGGCGGTGCCGCAAAGGGAATTCCTTCGAAGGTGCTGATACCGTCCTGCAGCTTTCCTGCGAGAGCTCCGCCAGTTACATGCACGATGGGAGCACTGGAATTCGGGGGACTGGCGCTTCGGATTGAGAACGGCAGGGCCAGGAGGATAAGAATGGAGCACATAAAAAGATAGACTATGATCTCCCATTGCTGACTGGGAGAAATTGGACGCCGTGAGTGCCAACGTAATAAAATCGTTAGGTTTTGATAAATTCGGCTTGCGGATGGGAGAAGCAGCGATGCGGCATTTGATTATTCGTGGTACTCCGATGCTCTTAATTGTCGCTCTCCTGGCCTTATCGGCATCCGCCCAGGCGCCTGATAACGCTTCCGATCCGAACACTGTTTCGCTCACGATGCATGAGGCGGTGAAGCTTGCGCTTCAACAGAATCCTCGCTTGTTGGGCGCGCGGATCGAAGCTCTCGAAAGCAAACAGACGACGAAAGTGGCGAGGTCCGCTTTCTTGCCGAAGGCGACGTTGGGACTTAAAGAACAGCCGCAGGGGCTCAATCTCGCAACGCTCATCGGCCAGGAATCAGCTCCGTACTCGGTGGGTCCGTACAGCAATCTGCAACTTGGCGCGAACTTTGATGTCCCAATCGTCGCGGTCTCAGCGTGGCGCACTTATCAGGCGGGAAAGCTGCGGGAGAAGTCGTCGCAAGACGAGGCCGCCGCGGTTCAGGAGTCGATTGCGAGTATTGTTGTGGCCCAGTATCTTTCGCTCCTGCGCTCGAAGGCGACGGAGGAGGCAGTTCAGAGCCGCATTGACCTTGCGGCTGTTCTTTTGCGCCTCGCCAACGACCAACTGAAGCAGGGCACAGGCACCAGCACAGATGCGTTGCGCGCCAACGTTGAGCTACTTGTCGAGAAGGAGAATCTTGTTCGGGCGCAGGCGCAAACGAAAGCGTACAGCTATGGCCTTGCGCAGGTGCTGGGGTTGAAGGAGAGCCAACACGCAATTTCGACCGAAAGCCTGACCGCAACCGACGAACAAGTTCCAGAAGAGCAGCAATTGCTGACTGAGGCATTTAACACACGGCCCGATCTGTTGTCCGTCGACGCCCTTAGCCAGGCGGCACAGTATGAACAGAAAGCCGCGGCGTCACAACGACTGCCCGAACTTCATTTCGACGGCTACTGGGCCCAGAGCGGCCGAAACCCAGCCGGATTGCTTCCGGCATATATTTATCAGGGAGAGATTAAGCTTCCTATCTTTACCGGGGGCAGGATCACAGCCGAATCGCAGCGTGCGCGGTTAGCGGCCGATCGCGCGCAGGAAACGGTGACTGAGCGCCGCGATTTGATCACGCAGGAGGTGCGGGACGCTTTGTCGTCGCTGGACGCTGCGCGCAAGGAATTGCAGCTGTCGACCGAAGCATACAGACTTTCAACGCGTGAGCTAAAGGAGACTCGGGATCGATTCGCGGCGGGGGTCACAAACAATTCCGGATATCACCGGATCACTGGGCGTATCTTTCGATGAAGCTAGTTGGATATTGACCGTCTACAGTTCCTTTCTTTTTCTCGGTGTGCCGCTGTCATTTTGGTTAGCGGGGCATTTTGGCTACAAGCGTTTTCTCATTTGGAATTCGGCCTTATTTGCCACGATGTCGGTGGGTTGCGCGCTGTCGCCGACTCTCGGGGTCATGATTGTTCTGCGTGCTATCGAGGGATTGGCGGGGGCAGGCCTTGCCGTTTGGTGGCGCGCTGGAATCTACATGATTATGCCGAGAGAGAAACGAGGCCGATCCATGATGATTACTTCGGTGAGACTCCATTTTGCAAGCATCGCAGGATTGGTCCTCAGTGGCTTTCTCACCGACCGGCTCAACTGGAGGCTGATTTGTATACCCAACGTGATTATGGCGATCGCAGCGGTCCAACTGCTGAAGAACAATTTTCCTGAACTGCCGAAAGCGGAGTCGCCTCGCTTGCAGCAGGCGGATTTCCCCGGATTGATTCTGGCGGCAATTGCGTTTCTCTCCCTTCAGGTCATTCTCAGCCGCGGGCATATCGATGGCTGGTTCGAGTCGCAGCAGATTCGCCTGCTGAGCGTCATCAGCGTCACCGCGATCGTCGCCTTCGCGTGGTGGCAACGTAGCGCGAACAATCGCTCTCCGTTAATGGATATGTCGCTGCTCACAAACCGCCATGTTTTGGCGGCGGTGTTCATCGGTATCTTCGCGGGAATGATCCTCTCCGGCAGCTTGTTCGTGCTTCCTCAGTTTCTGCGCCTCGTCGATTCGCAGACGCACAGTGCCACGCAGACAGGACGCCTGATCGCCTTCTACGCGCTGGCCGACGCAGCCCTCCGCCCTCTGATGTCCAAGGTTATAGCTAAACTTGGTCCGAGAAAGACCGCCGCGTTATCCTTCTTCATGCTAATCGCGGCGATGCTCCTTTTCTACCGCTGCCTCACTACTTCGACGCCGGACGGGTACTTCCTCTTACCCTTGGCACTTTACGCGGGATGTCTCACGACGCTTCTGCCCGCGATCGGTCAGGGCACAATCGGAAAGCTGGAACCGCGCAGGATACTCGATGGCATGCAACTCTACATGACATTTCGCCAGCTTGGAGCATCATTTGGAGTCGCGTTCCTGACTATTTTGCTGGTACAGCGTGAGACGCTTCACTCGTCGCGCCTGTACGAACACTTGAACATTGCCAACGAGTCAACTGTAAGCGCGCTGAGTTCGGTGTCCCGCTTTCTCGAAACCAATAGCGGTACGAACACTGGGCTGAAACCCATCGGGTGGCTTGCGCGGTCCGCCGCGCACCAGGTTGAAGTGCTGAGCTATGCCGATTGTTTCCTCTTCATGGCAATGGTGGGATTTCTCGCATTGTTTTTCATTCCTCTGATGGTGCCGTTGCCCCTCCCACGAGCGGGGCCGATGAACGCTTCCGAAGACTACGCGGGCAAGGCCTCGAATACCAGTTCCGTAGTGATCGCGATGGCTGGTTTCAGCGTGCGATACACCGGACATTTATCGGCGTAGAAACCATGAACCCGGCTTGCAGTCTCTCTATGAGACTCCAGGGCCTTCAGCTTCAGGATCACGTGGATGCGGCGGATCACGAGCACGCTGTCTTCCAACTCAATTTCACCGACTGCTTCAGACACCAATCGCTCATTCGAGGCGTCTACCTGACGCGCCTCCAGCGCGCCTCCGAAGGTTCCAGTCAGTCAACCGGCCGCGGCGGCGACAATGTAATCCAGGGTGGTAGCGTGAGGCTCGAGAACAGCGGGCGGCACCTTGTAATGTTCAGCGATAGCGCCATGCACTCCGAATATTACGGGCCGTTGTTCGGCCGGAAGATACGCCCGGCGCACGGGGCCCTTCACGCGCTCGATGCGCACATTGGACCGGTAAACCACCTCAGACATAATGACCGGATAGTATCACGGAAGGTACTCGTCCACTATCTGAACTTGTGGAGTACAGGCGCGTCAATCCTTTGTCTCAACTCCGTCCTTGCGTGCGCACGAGTGGCGCTGAGCTTCGCTTCCAGTACTCTGTAAAAAGTAAGAATCCAAAACGGAACCACAAGCGAGAATAAGTACTCTTCGATGGGCAGGACGCCGATCCAAATTCCGATGAGCCCGTTACCTGGATACACCCAGATCTTTTTGGACGGTGGGTATCGAATCCCAGGCCACGCCGATCACAAAGAAAATCAGAGTAATCAGGATCCGCTCTCTCCGCGTTGGGTAAAGGTGGACGCGGAATGTTACCTCAAGCCATACTGCCAATGCGAAAGACGAAATCAGAGTCGCCAGGTACATGTCGTCAGTATATGCGGTTTTTGCGACTCAAGCCGGCGTCCGGCGCTAGCGTCGAACGACGATCCTTGGAGAAGAATCGCAAGGTGCTTCTTTCGCGGGGGTACGTCCGCCTCGCTCAAAAATGCGGACTGCCGTAGTCCTTCGTTCGGTTTGGCGGTGCTTTTCGGCGAGGGGCCGTTTTCTTCGCAGCGGTTTTTCTAGGAGCGGGTTTGCGACGGGCAACGCCGAGAGAGCGCTCCAAAATCTCTTCGAGGAGTTTCTTTTCTGCCGGGGTCACTACCTTGGTAAACTTGTCCGGCCTGCGACTTACTAACTGTTGGAGCTCGGAGATCCAGCGGAGAGAATCGGCGGCGGGATGATCTTTCATTTCGCCGACGAGTTTCAGCGCGGCTTCGAAGTCGGGAATCGAGCGGTAACAGTGCAAAGCCTCTTTGAGATTGCCGGCGAGTTGGTGGCACTCGGCTGCCCTGCGAAAATCGCCGAGACCCTCGTGACAAGCCGCTTCGACGGCAGGCTGACGTTCCGGGAGTTCGCGCAGGACGACCAAAGCCGGAGCATATTGCTTGTCCTTGACGAGTAGTTGGATGGCACGCTTGAGCAGGCGCTGAGTGCGGGCGTCACGGTCTGGGAGGTCGAGCGCCTCATAGAAGGGAGGTAGCAGCTTGACCAGAATGTCCGCGTTGTGTCCGTTGACAACCGCCGCCTCCAACTCCTCCGCCCAAACTAGGGATTTGCTGGCGATCTCGAGGCGCAGCCAGGGCTCGATTTCGTTTTTGTGACTCGGCAGATGGTTCGCAACTTCAACCAAGGCGTGCAGCCGGTTTTCAAAAGTGGCGCGATGAAGGTGGCCCATCAATTGGATCAACGCGGCTAAGCTATAGCGGCGGGCACTCACGGAGGCACGATGGGCTTCGGCAAACAGATCGGGGCGGCCTAATTCCGCTGGGAGGCGTGTATTGCGGATACCCAGGACGAAGCACACCTCAGCCAAAGTGAGATAGGCGGTGCGTCGTGCCGCTTCGTCGGTAACGGCCGAGAGCGTGCCAGGGCGGCCCAGCAGCGTGATGGCTTGTTGCGCGCGAGACCACGCCATTTCAGGCTTGACGTCCAAATACTGGCGCGCATCGGTCTGGCAGCGCTGCACACGCTCTTCGACGTCGAGATCGTCTTCCGCAAAGCTCTTCAGAAGAGCGGCCGGTACGCAGGAAGCGACGCCGCCGGTGTCGCGGCCGTTAAGAAACGTGGTGCTCTGGCGCACGATCTGCTCGGTGGGATTGACATCGAGCCAAATCAGGCGCTCAGAAGGGCGGCTCAGAGCGACCCGCAATTGATCGATCGCCAGGCGTTTTCTAAGCCATTCGACGTCGGACTCTGAGCGCTGCCTTTCCTCGCCGCGGACAATTCGTTCCAGATGACGGCCGGCATCGAGCACACAAACAGCATTGAAATCGAGGCCCTTTGCCTCCGCTACAGTCAACACCGCCGGGCGGGCCGCTTCAGGAACCCAAGCAGGCACGGTCTCTTCGAGGTTAATGATGGCGAGCCCTTCCGTCGCAGCGAGCGATATGAGGAGGTCATTGAGGTCGAGCCCTGGGTTGGCGGTGCAGTACAGAATCTGATCGGTGGCGTCGTCTTCGATTTCGACTTGTCCGGAGCCGCTGGGCCGTTCTTGTTTGTGCAAATGAGAGTACAGGTCCCAGACTCGCTGGACGAGTTCGGCGATGCGGCGGGGGCTGCGGAGGTTCGCGGAGAGTTTGAATTCCACCGGCGTGACTAACTGTGAGTGCAGCAGATCGCTCAGCCAGCCCCACTCAAAATCGGTGGGGCGCACGGTCTGGGCTTCGTCACCGGAAAGCAGGAGTGGCACGTGGACACGACGCTGGCGATGGATGAGCGCGGTCAACTCGACGATGAGCATCGCCTCAATCGGCGTGAGATCTTGACACTCATCGACCGCGATGCAATCGAAGTCGAGCAAACTCGCAGGGAAATTCGGCGAGCGTAGTTTTTCGACCGCGTCCCAAGCGAGCGACAGCTCCGGGAAATAGCGGGCGGCTAGAGTCGTGGAACCGAGCTTCTCGAGGCGGCCGACGGCTTCGAGCAGTGAGGTGACCGCGGCCGGCCCGAGATAACGAGTGCGCCGTTCGCGGTACGTCTTGTCGGAGACACGCGGCTGCGCGCAGGCACTGAAGCGGCCAATGGCAACGGGCAGCGCATCGCCAATCAAGTGCGCGTACAGTTCGTCGTACAGCGCCGGCTGGAGGTTTGCCCAAGCGCCCAAGGTCCGGTTAAAAGGGACGAGATCCCGCAGCAAGGCGCGTTTCCCTTCCTGTTCAGACTGAGCCGGAAGATCAGACCGGAGCACCCGCCGGACCAGATCTGAGACTGTCATGACCTGGAAGCGCTTCTCCGACGAGCAGAAGCGATCAAAATAGCCGCGCGCCAAGGCGGCCAGATTGCGCGAGTAAGTAACATAGAGGACGCGTTGAGCGCCACACGAATCGGCCGCGTGTAAAAGGGCTGTCGTTTTGCCGGAACCGGGATAACCTTTCAACAAACGAACGGTTTGGCGAGCAGTTGCAAAACGCGCTTGCGGCTGGGTGAAGGGAGGCGCGGTATATTCTTCGCGCCTGAGGTCGCGAACCGTCACCGGCAAGTAGTGAGTCTGGAACGCGTGAGGCGCCAGGAGGGAGTGATCGTCGTGGTGGCGGATATCGCGCACAAAGAGTGCGTCCTCGGGCACATCGGAGAACTCGCCGGATTCTTTCAGGGGCAGGGCGTTCTTAGGCGCCCACCAGGCATAGAAATGGCTCCCATGGTTGCCGCCGAGCCGCGAACGGCGCCAACCGCGATTCAAGCCCTGAGTCGATTTGTAGTGCAGGCGTTGAGCGTCCACGGCAAGCCTTTGAAGCAGGAAAGCGGCACGCCTGCCGATGGAATCCCGACCGTGTTCGGCGAGCTTTTCGAGAAATTCCTGATGGCAGAAGAGCGGGTTTGCGGGAGTGCTGGTCTGGAATGACTCGTTCAACAAATCAAGCTGTGTCTTTGGCGTCACGATTCACTCCAGGCTACACTCGTGATTCGAGGGAGAAGCGGCTCGGAAGCAACACAAATCACTACCGTGTTTCTGCATTTCCTTTTACCGGGTCGCTCGCTAAAGCCGCGCAAATTCTTCGCGTAGCTCTTTATTTGCTCCTGCTCTTTGCCAGCATGCTTCCCCAGTTGATTTAACGCTTATTGTATAACTGCGAAGTAGCTTTTCAAAATAGCACGCGCCACGGAGGGGCAGAGGTCAGGCCCGCGCCACGTCCATTCTTTGGATTCCTGTTGATAAATCCCCATGTGCGGAGGAACCCGGAAAAGCTGTCGTTTTGTGGTTTCCGTGTAGCGTGTCTAGGAGTTCAATTCGACCTGAGTTTGGCACGTAATCGTAGCTCCCTGTGAACACGAACAGCGCCAGGAAACTTGCTTCACACTTCAGACCATGGGCTAGGCATTGCCGGGTCCAAACATCCCTACCGCGATAAGCGCAAAATCTGCGAAGCGATTTGCTGAAAGGCCTGCGCCAGCCCTGCGGTGCTGGTCGCTAGAATGAAATCGCCTTGCGGTTTGGTTGCATCGAAATTCGAGGCCCCCGAAGCGTTCGCAAGACGTTCCATGAAATCCTGATCTATCGCCATCGGTTCGTTGCCCTGCAAGCCAATTGTGTAGATCACCGGCGCATATGTCGTATCGTTTCTTATCGTCTGCGCCATCGAATCAGCCGCGTTAAACGATGCCCAACGAGTCGTACGCGGCATATCTGGCCGAATTAGCCCAGCATAGGCGTCTCCAGTTGGAAAATAATCCAGCGCCATATAGCCTCCGTCCACCGTTGAGTTCCCATATGCATCTTGGGTTGGAATAGCTGCGATATCCTGCCGCCCGTAGATTGAATAAGTCCAATCAGAATTTGGAAACGCGCAACCCGCTGCATTGATGGTGGTCGGATTAGAGGTATTAGAAATCGGCACACCGGCGGAGCTCAAAACAGCGACAGTGTACCCAGTCTGATTCAGCGCCGTGACAGTTGATGCGGTTTCAGCCGACCCGTCGGAAATCACTCCCGAGAGCGAGTCGGAAGCGTTACAGCCGCTCGGAGGCGTGCTCACCAACGAGGAGGTATTCGTCGCGTCGTAGCGGGTATCCGTTTTAGTTTTGATATTGAAATTCGCTACGAGTCCGTTCGGCTCACCATCTGTGAATAAGAGAATCACGTTTAGCGCCCCGGGCTCATTAATCACTGTTTTTATCTGGTTGTACGCCAAATACATCCCCTGCGCGGTGCTGGTGTCGCCCGCGCACTGTAGCGTTGCTAATACTGAATTGAGACTCGGGCTGCCCGATTTGAAGGTCAGCGTTGGCGCGTAGTCCAAGTTGGCGCCGGTTTGAAAGGTAACTAGTCCCAATTGATCCCTACCGTCAACGAACTGGCTGACAAAGTTTTGCGCGACTGACACCAGCGCTGCACATGAACCGTTCTGATTCATCGAGTTTGAACGATCTAACACCAGCATCACGTTGGCATCGCGTCTGGTCGCCTGACCGCTTGCCGATACGGTGCTACTGTTAACCCCTATAATCCGCATGAAAAACGTAGGCAGTGTTACCGAGGCGTTGACATTGACTATCCGCTTGTGAACGACCGTTTCATTTATCGTAATGGTCGGCGCGCCACCCACCAGCGTCGTCCGCATCACTCCGGTTGGAAAATTGGCTGTAAAATACTGTATCCCAAGCTGCTCGGCATTGGTTTCTTGGCTTGCAGTGGTTTGGCCGACATTCAAAGACCTTGCCGTCGCCAGCGCCGTCGCGTCGACCGCAGCCTGCAGCCGCGCCTTAACCCAAAACAAAATTGCCCCGTCCATACAGGTGCCGATGATTGGCATAAGCACGAAAGTCGAAACAAAAGTGACCAGCAAGAGGGTTGCGCCGCCTTGCCGCGCCTTTCTGTTCACCATATCTGATTTATCGGACCCAGACGTCCTTGATGTTAGGTTTCGGCGGTCACTATGAATCTTTTCTTCAAATCCACTCAATGTCCTACGCTGACTTGCCGATAATTCTAACGTAGCGGCAGCCACCCTCCCACCCGCGCCGCTACGGAGTACTTAGTCTAGGGGGACTGGTAAAATCGCTTTGTCCAGCACTAACTTATCTCGCAAGCTTGGCATCTCCGAAACCGGCTCGGCTCTAATTGAATTCAGTATTGTCCTCCTCCCTTTGCTTGCTCTACTGCTTGTGACGGTCGACCTTGCTTGGTTGATCTTTGCGCATGCGACCCTGCAATATGCCGTACGAGAAGGTGTGCGGTTTGCCGTCACCGGACAAATCCTAGCGGGCAATAGCTGCTTGGGTTCGTCCGTTCAACAAATCGTCGCGCAGAATTCGTTCGGCTTTGTTCCAACAAACAAAGCAAGCACCTATGTCACGGTCAGCTACTATTCCCCAACCTCTCTTTCGCAGATCACCGGTGCCGCAGGGCCTGCAGGAGGGAATGTGGTTCAGGTTTCGATTAGTGGCGTGATGGTCCACTTGTTGGGGCCGCTATGGCATGGCGCTTCGCCCATACCACTCGGGGCCGTTGCCTCCGACGTAATGGAGAGCCCTCCCAACGGTGTGCCTCCATGCCCTTAGCGCAGAAGAAAACGCGGTGATTAGCACTACTACTAAGCGGCGGCGACACCGACTTGTCCTTCGGAGCGCGGCCTGCACAGGCACGTCAGAAGGTGTCTTCGGCGCTCGCCGACGGGCCGCCGAAGGAGGGAGCTCCCTCATTGAGTTCTTGGTCATTTCGGTCTTTCTCATCTTTCCGTTGATGCTGGGTGTATTTGTATTCGGGATGAGCCTTGTTCGCGCCGATCAAGTCGCTGAAGTGTGCCGCGACGCCGCCCACATGTACGCCTATGGCGTGGATTTCTCTCAGACAAGCAGCCAGAACATGCTGGTTCAAATAGCACAGGGATTGAATATGACGGTCTCAGGGGGCAACGGCGTAGTAATTCTTTCCACTGTGGCCTACGTTGGTTCCACCGACTGTATCGCCGGGGGCTATCCGTCCGGGAGTTGTCCAAATCTTGGTCAAACGGTCTTCACCAACCAAATTGTCATTGGTAACGCCACTATACATGGGAGTGCGTTCGGCAACCCGAGCAGCCTCGTCGATTCCCGCGGGAATATCAGTGCGGCGAACTACACGACAAGCCCCGCTGCCGTCGCCAATAATTTTTCCGGCGTGATTCTGCTGACAGCATCCGGCCAATACGCCTATATGGCCGAGACATTCGTTGTGTCGCCCGACTTCAATTTCTTCAAAGGCAATACCTACTGGGGTTGGATTGCCCCTGGCATGATCAGCTCACGCTCGATTTTCTAGTGAAAACTTGCCGTTCCGTTTAAGCGAATGCAGTAGAGACAGTTCAGACATTTCGCAATCCAGAGCCTTCCAACAGCGCCGCGCTATGCTGTACGCCGCTTGCGATTCCAGTGCTCACTATTCGCTGAGCGCGCGAAGTGACCAGGACTCTGCATGCAAGACTCACCAGGAAGAGGTTGACGGCGATCAAAGGCGCGTGTCGTGCGAAGGCGTTCACAATCGTGTCGACCGGAGTCTGGATATCGAGAAGCCGCTCGGTTATCCATCCGAGAGACGCCGTACCGGCAAAGAGCGCACCGCCGATTCGAAGAATTGGATACGCGCGTGTTCTACTCATGAGCATCAGCGATGGCAGGACGGCCGCGACCACGAGGATCTGCATCGTTTCAATGCCCAGATTGAACGCCAAAATACCAGCGAACCGCTCCCAGCGCCCCAATCCCAACCGGGCCAGCGTTGCAGCGAAAGCCAAGCCATGAATGAGACCGAAGAAAGCGGCGCTCAAAGCTTCTTTGCCGGGAAAAATTGGACGGAACGCGTGCACCGCCGAAACAAGAATGGATACCGCGATCATCACCTCAACCGGGCGGCTCGGGACTTTCACGGCACCGAGCGCAGCTAGTGTAAGTGTGATGGAGTGGCCGATAGTAAATGCCGTCACAATACCTAGAATTCGAAGCAGGCTTTGACGCACACCGGTAGGCTGGCCCCAGCGCAAGCCCGAAACAAGGAGCGGCGCGGGAAGCAGCAAAACGAGCAAGAACAGTAGATGATCCGTTCCCTCGGCAATGTGGCGCATACCTAGACGGAAAAGGCTGGAAAACTGGACACCATTCAGCCATATACGAACGCGAGCCCATGGCATACGTGGCTGGGCATCGCTAGCCGCCACCTGCTGATAGTCCAATTCATAGAGTGACTGCTGTTCATTGCGCTTCTGCGCGAGGATGCTAATATCACGGTCCTGCGGAACCAGCACATTCATGAGGTAGACCGATGTGCGATTCAGATGATGGTTCGCAAGGATCAGACTTCGATTCCGGCCGCTGGACGGGAGGTCGGTGGTTTGCTCGATGCTGTACTCAATGCTGTACTCAATGCTGTACTCAATGTGGATTTCTCCGAGCCCGTCCTGCATCTGCGCAGGCTCTGGGAAGCTCCACGAGACGAGTTTCGGATGCACAATCTTTCCATCGATGGTGATCGACAAGTCGCTGAGCACGCGTTCAGCATAGGCGCGCTCTTCACTTTCTGAAAAGACACCGTCGTTATCGGTGTCGATGCCGGCGATCACGGACGGCGCGACGAGTATACCTGGAATGAGCCGCATGGAGGCCTGAACGCGATTTGTCTCGAGGGAGAGAATTGTTGCCTGCAGGTACTCATCGATGCGGTGTGCAAACGCAGTCTTTCCGAAGAGAAAAACACAGGCGCCGGTTATGGCCGCGATCCTTGTTGTCCGCTTCGTCCTCGTCATTGCTTTGTCAGCGCACGTCCGTAGTCATTCGTAGGATCGCGATCGATGGTGTGGACGTGATTGGTTGGCTCATCATGCTGCGGCGCATATTCAATAACCAGATGCGGACCCTGAATGCGATAGTATGCCGTGATATTGCTTCCAGCCTCGCCGGTTGTCGAGCCGCTCCAGGCAAACCATGTCTCGTTCAGATCCGCCTTTAGCTCAGCCATGCGGGCGGCGGCAGAACTCTCGTTCAGGATGCCAGCCCATTCGCCAATAACATCCAACAGCATTGCCTGCTGCTTGGGATTCATCTCCGAAGCTTTCAGACCCTCGGGAGAGATCTTCTTATCGTCCTGGCCAGGCCCAAGCACAAGATCGGAAACGGTGTAGTTGAGGACCGCCTTCTGACGCTGCTTATCATCCAGGGATTGCAGCAAGGCGAGGCCCTTGTCGCTCTCTCTTCCAATAGGGCGAATGGTTTTCCCATTTAGGGTGAAGGAGGCCGGCTGCGCACCGGTGAGCGTCGGTGTCAGCACGCCTTTATCTCCTGCGATCGTGATGTTCAGGGCGAGATGATGGCCGCCGAACTGAAGCATCCATGGACTGGAGGTCGAAGGCTTGCCGAGGAACGAGATGTAGTAAAGGTCGCTTCCGAACATATCGCCAGAGGGTGGCCTTCCTCCGGGACCGCCAGGCGGAGCACCGCCAGGACCGATGGGGCCACCACCAAACTGCGGAGGCGGGCCGTTCTGGCCTCCCGGCGGTGGGCCTCCCGGCGGACGACCGCCACGCCCTGCGGGACCGCGCTTCGAGCCATTTGCTTTGAAATCGTCGTCGGCTTGCCGGATCTCCTCCACCTTCTCAAGTCCCATAGGACTGAGAACGGTGCCGATTAGCTTCATGGCGGCGTCGCGCTGCGGAGTGCTCATCTGCTTGAAGTTGATTCCGCCGCGAGGCACAAATCCAGTCGGTAAGTTTGACCACCGCACTCGCTGCTCGTTGTCGTTGAAAGCGTAGAGGACGCGCTGACGCTGGCTGTCGTCAAGCGACGCAAGGAAAGTATCGGCGGCGTTCACGATGCGGGCGGTTAGTGCGGCCTGTTGCGCGCCGGCTGATGTCGGGAGCGCAAGGAAAATTGGGGTGATGACGAAGAGTAATTTTCTCATTGGATGTTTGTAAATTTAATACCGTAGTCGTTTGTGGGATCGCGATACATGGTGTGGACGTGCATCGTTAGATCTCCGCCCACGCCTTGTGGCGAGAATTCGATGACAAGCTTCGGCCCTTGAATGCGGTAATAGGCGCTGCCGTTTTTACCGGGTTCATGGGGTCCGTTCCATGCAAAATAGGTGTCGTCCAGGCCGGCCTTTGATCTGTTTCATGCGAGGCGTGGCGTAAGCTTCGTTGATGATACCGGCCCACTCTGAAATCACATCAAGTAGCATTGCCCGTTGCGGCTCATTCAGCGCAGAGGCTTTGAGCCCCTCCGGCTGGATCGTCACCCCTGACTGGCCCGGCCCGAGCACCAGGTCGTTCACACGGTAGTTCAGAATGGCTTGCTGGCGCTGGGTCTCGTCCAGTGCGTTCAAGAGGGCGAAGGCCTGGTCGTTCTCCTGAGCAAGCACGCCCACTGTCTTACCGTAGGAGGTATAGAGAGCGGGTTGCGCACCGGTGAGGGTTGGCGTGATGACGCCCTGTTTTCCTGCGATCGTAACGTTGAGCGCGAGATGATGTCCACCCAACCCCAACATCCAGGGTGTAGTAGCACTCGGGCTTCCGAAAATGCCGATTGTATAGGCAGCAGTGCCAGAGGCGAAGGGCGTGCCGCTGTCCGCCAGCGCTTGATCGGAGCCCATGATCTCGAGAACTTTCTGGTAGCCTTTGGGACTTAACAACACTTGCAACGCATGGGTGGCCGCATCGCGCTGGGCGGCGTTCAGGTTGCCAAGACGCAGACCAGGCCGCGGCACGTCACTGACCGGGTAATTGGACCGGACCGCGTCGCCATACTTCTCGCCGACAAAGCCGCCAGGAGGACCCATACCGCTTCTGCTAAACTTGCCGGCCGCGGCCGTCTTCAGAGGCGTGAAGGAGAACTGTACTTTTTTACGCTGCTCAGGGCTGAGCGAACTCAGAAAGGCTCGTGTAGCTGCCACGATGGTCTCCGTTTAAGCGTCGGTAGTGGATCGCGATTCCGCGGAGATCCCCCTCATGCCGGGGACGGCACAGAGGGCAGCGGTGGGCACGGTCAGGATGAAAAGCTTCCAGTTCTTTGCAGTCATTGTGTTCCGACCAAGGCATAATGTCCTTCAAATCGCAATCGGTGATTTGCTCCTGTCGCATACTGTGAGTTTGCAAGTATCGCCTTAAAGTTATCTTAAATTTTGGAAATGATCTTTGATGTAATTTTTTGTAAACTCGCCCTAACAAGCAGCGCCGGACATCGTCCTGCAGCACTTCGCCTTTCAGAAACGAAAAGGCGCCACTTCCTAGGTCGCTAACGCTTTCCATCTCGGTTTCGATGTTGGTTGGGTTCCGATTTGTCGCGAATTCAGGGTTCGGTTGCAGGAAATCTTTCCTATTTCAGTTGAAATGTTTCTAGATTAGGAGCCTTGGGGTAGGTATAATTTCACCATGTCGGAGTCAACCGAAGTTTTGCATAAGTTTACCGCTGGAAGTTATGCGAGTGAGAAGTGAAAGACAGGCGGCGTTGGTGGATTGTCTGGACGCTGTTCTTCTCAACGGCGATTAACTATATCAATCGCCAGACGCTTTCGGTTCTCGCGCCGCTGATCTCAAAACAGTTCCACCTGAATCACAGTCAGCTGTCGAATATTTTTGGCTCATTTCAATTCGCCTATGCCGGAGCGTGGCTGCTGGGCGGCATTTTCCTCGATATCGTGGGAACACGCCTCGGCCTTGCGATCGCGGTGGTGTGGTGGTCGCTGGTCAGTTGCGCTACGAGTTTTGCCAATTCGGCTTTTTCTTTTGGGGTGCTGCGGTTTTTTTTGGGAATTGGCGAAGGTTTCAACTGGCCGGGCGCAAGCAAAGCGGTATCGGAATTCTTTCCAAAGGAAGAACGGGGCACGGCGGTTGCCATTTTCGACAGCGGTTCTAGTGTAGGCGGAGCGATTGCGGCCATAGCCATTCCATTCATAGCTTTGAAATTTGGATGGCGATATGCGTTTGTTTTTTCGGGCGCGCTCGGGTTCGTATGGCTGGCGGCGTGGCTGGTGGTCTATCCGCCCCTCACGCGCGAAATGAAGCAGCAAAAGCGTGATGCAAGCTTGCTGCGCGACAAAGCAACGTGGATTGGCATTCTGAAACGGCGCGAGACGTGGGGCATCGTGATTGGGCGCTCGTTGACCGACCCCATCTGGTGGTTTTACGTTTTCTGGCTGCCGCAGTACTTGAGCGACACGCGAGGCTTCAGCTTGAAACAGATTGCCGCTTCCGCTTGGATACCATTTGTGGCGGCGGACCTGGGCAACTTTGCCGGCGGAATCATTTCGGGAGCGCTGATTCGAAGCGGCGTGGCCCTATTACGCGCGCGCAAGTTGGTTTGCATTGTAAGCTGCATTCCTATGCTGGCCGGCATTCCGGCGGCGCTGATTGGGGATCCATTCTCTTCCCTGGCGTTTATCTGCGTCGCGCTGTTCGGCTACGCAAGCTGGTCGACGATGGGCCTGACATTTCCCTCCGATCTCTTCCCTTCTGAAATAGTGGCGTCCGTTACCGGTTTAAGCGGGTTTGCCGCAGGCTTAGCGGGAACGCTTTTCACTCTGTTGGTAGGGCTGCTGGTTGATCACTTCTCGTATTTGCCAGCGTTCATCGTCGCGGCCACTGCACCGCTTCTGGCGACTGTGAGCGTGATATTTCTGATTCGCCGCGGGCTGGAAGGAACGACGGTGAAAGCAGTGTGAAGGTAAGAGAACAGGCGAAACGGGAGCACTTCCCATTTATGCTGAAAGAAAACTCGAGACTGTGGCCCGGGAGTTTCCTTGTGCGAAGATCCCCGACCCGTGGCAAGGAAAGTCTGCTGTGAAAAAGAAATCGTTTAAAGATCTGGCGAAGCTGGCAAGAGTGAGTCCGGCAACCGTGTCCAGAGTGGCTAAGGGACAGGTGAACGTGGATGCGGGCATCCGCGCCAGGGTTCGGAAGGCGGCGCATACGCTCGGGATCGATCTGGAGCAGCGGCGCCATGAGAAGACCAACATCATTGCATTTATGCTGGCGAACCGGGATCTCTTGCACAATTTTCAAGCGCGGATTTTGTTCGGTTCGCAAAGGTATTGCGCTGCCCAGGAACGAGAACTGCTGTTCATGTCGTTCCGCTATTCGGCGTCCACGCCGTCCAAAGATTTACATCTGCCGAGAATTCTTACTGAACGCGGACTGGTGCGCGCGATGATTCTTGGAGGCACCAATTATCCAAACATGCTGAACGCGCTGCGCGAACGGGAAATTCCATTCGCGGTGCTGGGGAATAACGTGATTGGCGATTGGGATTCCAACAAATTCGATGCGGTGTATTCCGACGATGTGCAGGGAGCGTTCGAATTGACATCGCATCTGATTGGGGATGGTCATCACGATATCTGGTTCATTGGCGACACCGAGATGCCCTGGTATGCGCGCTGCGCGGAAGGCTACCGCAGGAGAATGCTGCAAGCTGGACTGCAGCCCCGGATGAGTGAGATCCACTCCGAAGACCGGCAATTGGGCTATCTGGCGATGCGTTCGATTATTTCGCGCGGTGAACCGGTTACCGCAGTTTTTGCCGGGTCCGATCAGATCGCCAGCGGCGTCTACGATGCTTTGCGCCAACTGGGCCTTTCCATCCCCGACGACATCAGTGTTGCCGGTTTTAACGACAGCGAAGGCTCACTGATGGACCCGCCTTTGACGAGTGTCCTCGAGTTCCCAGAAGAGCTAGGCAGGCATCTGGCGGAATTTGTGCAAAGGCGCATTCAGACCCCGGATAGAGAACCCCAATCGCTGACGATTCCCACGCGGATTGTCATTCGGAGATCAACTCGCCCGCGAAATGCCAAGACGGAAGACACAGCCTTGGGATATTCGGGCACGTTGACGAAGGCTTAAGCGAGGTAATGCAGTGTTTCGCTTATCAGCTGCTTGGTTCCGGCGATTGGATCGCCTTGCTCTGTCTCGTACTCCATAGAAAAATAGCCGCGGTAACCAGATTTTTTTGCAAGCGCAAACGCGTTTGCAAGGTCTACGTGCGAGCGCTTTCCGTCGTTGCCCTGCACAGTATCTTTGACATGGCACATATTGAAGGCATGCGCCAGCATGGCTCCGACTGCTTTGCTGTTGAACTCTGCATTGTGCCCAATCAGGGAGTTCCCAAAGTCGGGAAGTGCGCGCAGATAGGGGCTTTTCACGTTTTCGATCACGGCCACGAGGAAGAAGGGGTCTTCCGCCACGGGATCGTCATTCTCCAGATTGACGACGATATTTCTTTTCGCGCCGTACTCGGCGATAGCGCCCAGACTAGTGGCGGCTAGCTCGACGTCGCGCTTATCAACTTTATCGGCATCGACATGCAGGCGAACGCTTGGCGACCCCAGTTGAACCGCGATATCGATAAACTTGCGGCCGGCGGCAACAGCTGATTCACGGATGACTGAGTCGGCGGCATACATGCGGCCGCCAGGAAGGCCCAAGTCAACAATGTGCGAATTCGCCCGGTCGAGTGCGGCGCGGAACGAATCCAGATACGCCGGCTGGGTGGAACTGAAATGATTAATGAGCGGATTGATGTTGAAGACGGCGAATTTTTCAGCAACGAAGGCGGGGAATCCTGTCATATCCATTCCCTGGATCTTGGGATTTCTGCCGGAGTTCTTCGAAGCAATAAGGAATTGGCGGAACGGATAGGAGGTTACCGCAAGCCGGGCGCGAACTTCCGTTGGGAAACTCAGCGAGGGTCCAGAAGGAAAGCCACCGGATAATTGGGCGAGAAAACCGGCCGAGAGCGCAGTTGGCAGGCATTTCAAAATCTCGCGACGCGCGGGACGCCTTAAGGATTTCGCCGGCAATTACCATGTCTGCTTAGTCCATCATAAACATTTCAGAAATGTCAATGAGGATTTCTGGACACGAGATTAATCAGCGAAGGGTACAATCACAATTCATTGGATTTTATTACGAGAAATGTTTCTTAACGAGCCAGACATAAACCGCAGAGCCTTCAATAGTCTCGCCATCGCGGGGACGCTCTATCGTTCAGCATCATACCCTTGGAAGCTTGGCGTTATTACCGATCAAGTGGATTTGGATCTTAACCGCACTTTGAGCTATTTTTTTCCTACCTATCATTTGCAATGGGCCGAGATTCGATATCTGCAATTGGACCGCAAGAAGAGTTATGTGTATGCTGAGGCCACTGCGGGGCAACTAAAAGAAATAAGGCGGCGGCTGGACGGTGCGGGAGTCAGGTTGTCTGTTCTAGACACGGCTATTTACAAGATCACTTTGCCGGGCACCACGCCGACGGGAGAAGCTCCAGCGTATGTCGATGCGGCACAGAACGAATACAAACGCCAACTGGATGACTTGAAGCGGGCGGCGAATGCGGCGCATATTCTGGGTACGGATCGGCTCCGCATTTTCACATTCAGGCGCGTGCCGAAACCAGCGGCAATCTTTGACCGGGTTGTCGATGAGCTGCATAGCGCAATCCGCGTGGCCGAGAAATTCGACGTCACGTTGCTGGTTGAAAATGAGTATGACTGCAATATTGGCAGCGGCGATGAAATCGCGAAACTGTTTCGAGCGATTCTGGACAGGCGCTTGATGCACAACTGGGACCCTTGCAACGCCTATGAAATGGGCGAGCAGCCGTTTCCCGGTGTTTGGAACCAGCTTGATCACAGCCGGATCAGCCACATTCATTTGAAAGACGCGGCAGGCAAGGATTGGAAGCCGATTGGCACCGGCGAGATTAACTTTGCCGGACAATTCCAGGCATTAAAAGCGGCCAATTATTCGGGGACGATGTCGCTTGAGACGCGCTATAAGAACCCCCTCAAAGATCAATACGCATCGACCGTGGACTCGATGAATGGGCTGATGAAGCTCTTAAAACAGATGGGACCGGCATAGAAAAGAGGACCGATGATGAATAGACGCATATTCCTGGCCAGCCTGGGAGCCGCTTGCGGCGCATGGGGCACGGCGACACCATTAAGCCGCTTCAAATTAGGCGCCATCAGCGATGGCTTCTCAGCGGACTTTGAAGAAGCCTTGAAGACTATGAAGAGTTATGGGCTGGCCTGGGTAGAGATTCGACATGTCTATGGTATTTACAACACAGAGACGAGCCCCACCCAAATTCAACAGATGAAGAATCTGCTGGACAAATATCAATTTCGCGTGTCGGTTATCGATTCGGCTTTGTATAAATGCACGTTGCCGGGAACCAAGCCTGTGACGGGAGAGAAAGACAGCTATCCTTACGCGAGTCAGATGGATTTGCTGAAACGCGCCTGCGATAGAGCGCATGCTTTGGGCGCAACCAAAGTCCGCGGCTTCAGTTTCTGGCGAGTTGCCGACCCCGGCCAGCTGACTGAACGGATTGCCACGGAACTGGGCAAGGCGGCGGAAGTCGCAAATGCCGACGGAATGCGCCTGGTGATTGAGAATGAGGAAATTTGCAATGCCGCAACCGGCCACGAGCTGGCGAGGATATTGGCGAAGGCGCCAGCGCCCAATCTTGGTGCGAACTGGGATGTAGGGAATGGCTACTGGCATGGCGAGACGTCTTTTCCGGATGGCTACCAGGCCCTTGACAAGAAACGCATTTGGCATTCGCATCTGAAGGGCGTCCAATGCAGCGGCAATTTCCAGAACTGCTCTGAAACGCTCGCGGGTAAGGGGCAGAACGACTTAGTGGGACAGCTCAAGAGCTTTCTTCAGGATGGATACCGGGAAACGATGTCGCTTGAATGTGAGTTTGAAATGCCCGGTGTAAGCCATCTGGAAACCAGCAAACGATCCCTAACCGGGTTACTGCAGGCGATGACCATTGCAGCCGGGGCAACAGGCGCGCAACGCTAAATCCGCATTCAGTTCTCAGATCGATTCTGATAGGAGCCCGTGACCGATAAGACCACAAATTCTGGTACAGATTCTCAGCTTCGGCGCAATTCGCTCGGTCTAGCGGAACTTGTGTTCCAGGGCGTCACGCACATCGCACCAGCCACTAACATCGTATTCACTTTTCCGATCATCGCTCTCAAAGCGGGGCCGGTGATGCCGATTTCGTTCCTGTTATCCACGATCATCTGCCTTTTCATTGGGAACACCGTGGTGCAGTTTTCGCGGTACGTTCCATCCAGCGGGGGTTATTATTCGTTCGCTACGCGCGGGCTTGGCAGCCGAGCGGGCTTCATGGCGACTTGGAGCTATCTGCTCTACGAAATTCTCGGGGCGGCCGGCAGTACAGGGTTTCTTGGTTATCTGGTCTCCGACATGCTGAAAATGCAATTTCATGTAAATATCCCGTGGTGGCTTCTCGCGCTACTGGCGACTGCCTTGATCTGGGCGCTCACTCACCGGGGCGTTCAGATTTCGGCGCGGGTTACATCTCTGTTGGGCGGTCTTGAACTGCTCATTATGTTGGCGCTCGCGATCACTTTCCTGGTCCACCCAGGACGTGGTTCCAGTTACTTTGCGCCACTGACGCCTTCTTCATCGCCCCATCACTTCGGAGGCGTCCTGGCCGGCATGGTTTTTTCCATTCTCGCTTTAAGCGGATTCGAGGCACCTGCGCCACTTGCGCAAGAGGCCCGGCTTCCAAGCAAATTTATCGGCCGAGCGATCATGCTCTCCCTGGTTAGCATCGGCGCGTTTTATATCCTTACCTCGTATGCGAGCTCCGTGGGCTGGGGCACCAGCAACATGGCCGCTTTCGCCTCTAATGCCAATCCCTATTACGTCCTTGGCCATGCGCTGTGGGGCGCAGGCTGGTGGCTTGTCGTCCTCGCCATCGTCAACAGCGCCGTGGGCGTGGGTCTCGCCTGCACCAATGCCGCGTCGCGCGTAATGTATACAATGGGCCGGGCGGGCACACTTCCCGTCATTTTTGGCCGCGTTCATCTAATCCACCGGACACCGACGTTCGCGATCGCGTTTACGCAGATTGCGGGAATGGTAGCCATTCTGCTGGTGGGCTTGTTGTTACGCCCCGATTACATTTTCGATTTCCTGGAAACGATAGCCACGCTGGCCGTCATCATCCTCTACATCATGGCGAATCTGGCGTTGACGCGCTACATGCGCCTGGAACAGCCGAGCAATTTCACTCTGTGGCAACATGTGGTGTTTCCCTGGGTGGCAACGCTTGCTTTGTTGCCTGTTTTATTTGTCACCGTCTACCCGGAACCCGCTTGGCCGAACAATATAACGCCCCACTTGTTTCTGGCATCACTCATCGCCGGATTTGCCTATATGGAGTGGCGTGAATGGCGCAACCCCGGAGCCCTTCGCCGGGGTACAATGACGCTCATTCGCAGCGACGACCCCGGCGGCGGCTGATACGGTCCCATCTTTTAAGTTCAACGCGATTTCCTGCCGGCATACGGATTCGGGATGCGAATATTGTCTAGAATGATCCTCCAGATTAGCAATCGAAGCTGTGTGTTACTACTGTTCCTTTGTGCCAGCGTCGCCAAGACGAATGCTGCTGATGGCTTTACTCAATTGAGCGAGAATTTCTGGGCGTGGCGAGCCCAGGAACAGCCCTTCAGCGAAGATGATATGCCTCGCATTGACCGGGCACCGGACTTTGCCATCACTTGGTCTCAGACTGCGGTAAAAAAGCGCCGGCAACAACTGGCTGACTTTGAACAACGCTGGAGCCATCTGACGCCTGCTTCTGGCGCGCCGATCCCTGAGCGAGTGGATTATCGCCTTATCGGGTCAGCGTTGGCGCGAGTGCGCTGGGAACTCGATATCGAACAAGCTTGGAAGCGAAACCCCGAATTCTACGTGGACCAGACATTGGGCGCCATGTATATCCTGCTTCTGCCTCCGCCTCCGTTCTCGGCGGAGCGGCAAAGGCAGATCATAAGCCGGCTGGAATCGGTGCCCGCCACTCTTCGCGCCGCGCAAGAAAATTTGACCGACATGCGCCAGCCTTTCGCGCTTCTTGCTATCGACGCACTCAACGACCTGCCAAGCCGTATGCAGAAGATGCAGAGCGCACTTGCCTCTCAATTAACCAGCGAGAATAATGCGGTGCTGGCGAAAGCGGCTGCGGCCGCCGTTCCGGCTATCACACAGTATCGGGCTTGGTTGCAAACGCGCGTGCCGTCGATGCGCAAAGATACGGCGATCGGGCGGGAGAAGTATATTTTCTTCCTTCGCAATGTCGCGTTGCTCCCCTATTCGCCGGAACAACTGCTTGCTATGAGCCGGCAGGAGTTGAGCCGTTCCTTCGCATTTGAAAGCTATGAACGAAACCGCGATGCCGAGCTACCGGCATTACCGCTGTTTGCGACACAATCAGCACAGATTGAACAAGAAAAGACGGATGAAGACGACATCCGCGAGTTGCTCTCGAAGCAGCATTTGCTCACGGTACCCGGCTGGATGAAGCATTACCGCAATTTGCCGCTTCCGGATTATGTGGCCCCCTTTGAGAGTCTGGGCGTAACGGACGATCTTACAGGCCCGGCGCGGCTTGACCAGGATGGCACCAGTTATATTCGAGTGCCGAATCCGAATCTCGGATTTTTTAGTCTATCAACAGCACGAGATCCGAGGCCGATCATTGTCCACGAAGGCGTACCGGGACACTATTTCCAACTCACCTTAGGATGGGCTCACTCGGATCCCATTCGACGTCACTACTACGACTCCGGGGCCAACGAAGGCATAGGATTCTATGCCGAAGAGATGATGCTCGAAGCAGGTCTGTTCGATAACAAGCCTAGGACGCGCGAAATCATTTACAGCTTTATGCGCTTGCGCGCGCTACGCGTGGAAGTGGATGTAAAACTGGCGCTTGGGCTGTTCACTTTGCGACAGGGCGCTGACTACCTTGCTGAAACAGTGCCCATGGACCGCGGGACCGCTTTGGAAGAAGCCTCGCTGTTTGCGAGTTCGCCCGGGCAGGCCATAAGCTATCAGATCGGCAAACTCCAAATTACTCAGTTGCTGGCGGATGCGCGCAGGGCACAAGGCGACAGCTTTTCCCTTCTCAGATTCAACGACTTTGTTTGGGGCAATGGCAACGTGCCCATCGCGTTACAACGGTGGGAAATGCTGGGTGACGCGCATGACGTACCGGTGGCAGTAGTTGCACCTAAATGAGTGCAGCATGTTTACCGGCCTTCCAACTTCAAGGTTTCGCAGTGGGAATTGGATGCGGGAAAGGATGCTGCGCGTCAATCGGCCAGATCGTGAAATCACGCAAAAGCTTACGGTCGCGGCTCTCTTTCATTTCCTTAAGCGCCTCATTCATCTCTAGAAGATGAGCACGCGAGAGGGCTGCTGGAAGCTCGTAAGGCGCGTACCTTGTGCCAATCGGATAATCCACGTAGGGAGTCGTGCTCTGCTCGATGTGACAACCGAGGATGTGTGTCACGATGCGGTCGCGGGTAAAATCCACGAGACGTTGCGTGCTGGCTTTGAACGCCTCGAAATCCCTTACGTAGATCCGTCCTGGATAGAGACTGTCTCCGGTAATCAGGATCCCGGTTTGGCGGTCATAAAGGGCGAGGCTCAGAATGTCGTGGCCGGGTATGGGAATTACGTCAATGATGCGATCACCCAAATCGATCTGACCGATATCGGTTGGCCAATTGCGAATCCCGAAGAACTGCTGTGTCCCGGTTACGGTAAGAGGCACCATGCTCACACCCGGCATCGATTTGAACTGGCTATCGCCCGCGATGTGGTCTCCGTGCGAATGCGAATGTGTCACCACTAGAGGGATCGACGCACGCTTATGATCTCTCAGCCATTGCGATATGGATCCGGTGACGACGCGCGCGGTTTCGGCAGGGCCGGAACCTGTGTCCTGCAGCAACGCTCGATCCTTGCCGAAGAACAGATAGAGGAACGGTTTCTCAGGGTCGGTACAGCCGGATTCGCGAATCATGAAGAGATCTTCGTTGTATTCGTGAACCTGCCAGTCGGGGACTTCCACGCATTTGGGTCCTCCGGTGATCCACCTGTCTGGAAACGTGCCGCCGCGAATTCCTGCGATGGCGGGCGGCACTTGAGCGATGCCAGGTATACTGACGCAGAAGGTTACGACTAAAGAGCGAGCCCGCGTGCAAATCATATTGCCGTCTTAAAGAACGCCATCCTCAAAAGTGTCTCCCTCGATACGGCAGATCAGGTCGCGCACTGTTTGTTCATCCGTATTTTCAGGAATAGTCAGATCGAGAACGATTTCAGCGCCGTCATCGCCATCGATGTGGCGTCCCAATGCGACGACGCGCGTCGCTAAAGTAACGGCCTCCCGGGAATTGTGCGTCACGAACAGAATGGTGGTTTGCGTTTCTCGCCACAATTCTTTGATCAGCCGCTGCATACCCCGGCGAGTAGCGGGATCGAGCGCGCTGAACGCTTC
>PMSX01000237.1 GCA_003167495.1 Bryobacterales bacterium
CCGGGCGACGGGCGGCTCCTCTCGGTGGCGCAGCTTCTGTTCTCTAGGGCTGACTGTCTGTGCAGTGAGCGCCCTGGTAATTTTTCCCAGGATTGACAAGACCCCCTTCGATGGCGACGAATCCGACTGGATTTCGGGTGGCTATTACTACATGGGCTTGCTCAGAAGCGGCGACTTCGAATGGAAAAAGTGGGATTGCCCCGAGTGTGGATCCTGGGGCAAGATCAATTTGCATCTAGGCGAATGGCTTGTGGCGACTCCGCTTTTTCTGGACCCTTCGACGCGAGCACGTCCGTATATGGCCCACTACAACTTCCATGAGACAGAGGAACAGAACCGTCGACAAGGCACCGTCCCAAGCCGCGACATTCTCACTCGCGCGCGCACTGCGCCGGCTTTCTTCGGTGTTCTCTGTTGTCTTCTGACGTTTGCTATTGGATTCTGGGCGTACAACGCCTGGGTCGGAATCATTGGCGCAGGTTTGCTATTAGCAAATTCGCTCTTTCTGACGGTTGCCTGCGAAGCCATGACTGATGTCTTCTACAATTTTTTTCTGCTCAGCACCTGTTTAGCACTTGTGGCTCTCTCCAAAACCACTGATAAGAAACGCTGTCTCTTAATCGTTTCCCTATGCGGCGTGTTGACAGGCTTGGCTTGTTCGGTAAAGATCACGGGAATTCTCCTTGGGAGCGCCGTTTTCCTTCTGACTCTCATCTTTCGCTATCGAGCCCGCAAAGCAGGGAAGCGGGAAGTCGCTTCCATGATTGTTGTATTTTCATTTTGTTCCATAGGTACCGTGTATGCGCTAAATCCGGTCTTCTGGCCATCCTGGCAAGCGGTCCGAGTGAATGCGATCTTCCAGGAGATCGGATCGTTTTCGAGCGAGGTCGTATCGAGACGAATCCCGCTCGGACATGATGCCGTCACCCTCGCCGGGAAGCGTTACCCCCAATTAAGGAATCTAGCGAACATTCTGGAATTTCCCGCCCTCTTCATCCGCTGGGACCGCTCCATGCAAAGGCAGGTATACATGGCGAACTGGCACGGCAATCGGGTGTTGTCGCTGCATCGGATGCTGGTCTCGCTGGGTCCTCCGCTCCAATCGGCGGACAGTGATGGAGTGGCTGTGAATGCCGTTGCTATTTTCTATGCGATTCTTGCCGGAGTTGGGATCTTCTTTCTTTTGAGGAGGCGGGAGGTATTATTCGGAAACGCCGACGATTCATACTTTGTCCCGCCATTCTACTTGCTTGTCAACTATCTGCTGATACTGACCTTTCTGAAGCTCAATTGGAACCGCTATTACTTGCCGACAATTATTGCCGTAGATTTGATCGTTGCTGCTGGCCTTTACGGTGCTGCAAAGCTGGGCTACGAGTATCTAATTACTCGGCAAGCACCGGGCGTGGCGAATCGAACCGTTCTTGTTTCGAATACGACTCACAAGTGATATTTGCCCATCAGATATTGCTCTATTAACTGTCTTTCTGTATCACTGAGCGAACGATCATAAATAATTATCTCTGAAACGTCGCCAGGGTAAAACGTATTGCTGTGACCGACGCCAAGCATAACGGTGTTGCCAACGCCTTCAACTGTTGGCAACTTACCTGGAAAGGAAGCTACATTTTGCCCGTTTATCCACATGGAGTCGACCGTAGCCGTATGCATCCACTCGTTCAGGCCAAATGAGTTTGTACGATTGAGAGGGATCGTTACCTTGTTTTCGTTGTCGATTTGCGTGGTACCAAAGCGGAACTCGCCGAACGATCTATATGTTGCCACGAACGTCTCGCCCCAACGCGCAGTTTCATCAGGCCAGCTCAGCAAGGCATAGTAGCCGTAGCCCGCATCGACATCCCAAGAGCAAGACGAGACGGCAAATATTGTCATGCCCGTCAGTCCATCAACGGGCAGTGAAGATATCGACATAAAGCTAGAGGTACCGTTGAAATGTAAAGCCGGCAGCCCATTGTTACCGCTTACGAGAAGGGGCTTATTTGCAGGCGTCGCCTGAACTGCGTTATTGGCGTTGCCGGATTGGTCCTCCCAGCGGTCAACGGCGTCGCCGTTGGCGACCACGCCAGCATCGCTGGCCAGCCACAAGATCATGCCTTGAGGAAGGTTATGCGATGGTGTAGCGCTAGCCGGAGGAGCGGCAGTTGTCGCTCCCGCCAGTTGCGCCTTAGCTGCTGGGCGAGGAGTACAAGGGGAACTTGGCATAGCCGCCGCCAACAAAGTTCCGCAAACGGGTATCGATGTCGGAGTTGACGAATTGGCGGGCGTGGTCGATGGAGAAGTCAATGGAGCATTCGATGGCGCCGTTGTGGATCCGGCATTCGTGCTCTGGGCGATGCTCTGTGTGGCACCGGACGCATCCGTCACTACTGCGGTGATAGTGTGGCTACCAGTACCCAAGCTGGTCGGACTCAGCGTCAAATGATAGAGCCACTTTCGATCCGCGGCGAAGTTCGTATTCACGTCTGAGAACTCCTGTGTAAATGCGGGTTGAGTAGATGAATCTACAAAGAATTGAACATACCGAACCGAAAGATTGCTAACGACTGAAACCTGCCAGGTCTCATTTGAGCCCGAAATAGATGCATTCCCAATGAACGTGGCAGCTATACTGCTTGTTGTTAGGCTTGTGCCGGCGGGGCACGAACTGCCATTCTTATAGTTATACTGATCGACTATCGTTGTTTGAGATCCCGTTTCATGCGCCACGCGGCCCGCGACGGGGGTGCCACAAAAAATGTTATTTTGGTATGTCGATGTTTGAGTAGAATTCCCGCCCCACTCCTGCGCGACGCCCGCGCTGTAAGACCAGGCCGCTCCAGTTATGCTCTCGCAAACGTTACCCTGCACGATGTTATTAATGGAAGAACTCTCCATGCACGGGGCATAGCCACCTGCATTTCCAGGATTTGCTACGAAGGTGTTGTTGATGAAATAGGATCCAACCGCACCAGCGGGAACCAAACTGGCACCCCAAGTGTTCCAGAAGGGAAACGCGTAGTCATGGACGTAGTTGCCCTTGATTTGCAGTCCCGTCGTAACCCCTGTGGATGGATTATAATTGCACCCACCCGGGCAATTGCCGGAAGGTTGCGACTGAAGTTCCATCGGTATACGCCGAATATGAGTGAAGGTGTTGTACGAGATCACGTTCCCACTGGTGCTTCGCGCATAAGTGTATCCAGTGAACGATTCCCAAGTAATATGCATGCCGTCGCCGGCAATCCTGTCAAATGTATTATTACTGATCGTGGTCTGATCCAATCCGCTGAAGGTCAACGCACTAGATCCCCAGCAATCCTCACCAGGGCAATTGGTGCCGTCTTGGGGTGGCGTATTCGGATAGCCGGGGCTTCCCCCACCCCAGATGTTCAAAAACGAATTGTTCGAGATATTGGAACTGATGATGCCCGGACCGGTCAAGGCGACGGGGCCGCCCGAACGGTATCCGCACCAGATGTTCTCTATTGTGTTGTTCGTGAAAACGAAGTTGCTGTAGCTGTTAGCTCCGCCGAACGCTATCCAGCCGCCGTTGATCGTTAAGTTATTAATGGCCACGTTGTTAGAGTTAATCTGAAACACTTGGTTTTGATTGCCCATGATGGTCGCTGGCCCAGTGATCGTTACGGCCTTGTTAATTCTAATCGTCCCGCTGCCCGCTCCACACGTGTTTTTAATTATGACGGTCCCCCCGGCGTTGACAGCCGATTGGATAGAGGCGCCATCGGAATTGCTATTTGCACAATTAACAACGGTGCAATACGCCACAGCGGGCGAAAGTAATGACGCAAATAAACAAAGCAAGCAGAATGCGAGGCCACGCCCGACGCGCGAGATAGACGAACGTCGGAAAGCCGCGTGGGGTGCCTGAAAAATAAATCGTGTAAAAAATACATCCATTGTGTATGGTAGATAGTGTTTCATCATTGGTTATCGCTGGAATTAATACCGATAATGGATGCAAATTGTTGAAGGTTGTTACAGAAAAGTTTCTTGCCTTCCAAGAAGTCTCTCTTTTTCTCTCTGAGAGGTTCTCAAACTGCGCCACAGGGAACACATCTTCCTGTCCCTATTAACGTACAAATATCTCGCTTTAGCTCGTAGCTTGCCTAACGAGGAATTCCCTGGTCTGGAGTGCACGTTGGTGACAGTCGCAAGTTCCTCGGGCTTCTTTCTCGACGCCAAGTTCATTCCACTCTAAAGACACTTGGATTCTAGTTAAGGCGCGGACAAAACCGCTTTCAGGTCTCCCAATGCATATCTTTCGATATAAGCGCTACGCTGCCGTCCAGCTTGTTCTAGATGGGCTGTCCTTCTGGCCCATTTGGGCCTGTTCGACTCGACTCCGTATCGCTCTGGATCCTCTCACAAAGCGTCAAGTGACGGTGCAAAACTCGTCTGGCTGGGTTGCTCCGCTTGGACTCGTTCTCTTGCTGTTTTTGGCCGTTTCGGCAAGGCTCAAGTTATACCGGGTTCCGAACGAAATCAGACCATGGAAAGTGCTGGCTTGGGCCGCGGAAAACACAGCGGTAATTTGCGCGAGCGCTGTTTTGACAACGTTCTTCTCCTACCAATTTGGAGCGGGTGCCTCTCGCATTTTCGTACTCTGTACTGTGCCGGTTACATTTGTTTTCCTTACCGCTACACGCTGCGTGGCGCTGGCGATACTCGCCTTTACTCAGCGCCGATCGTCCCTGCCTCGTATTGCAGTCATCGGCGATTCATCGGACGTAAAGCGTCTCATTCCCCGGATGGAAAGTCAGGTTCGATCCGCAATTAGGGGATTGATCCTTCCCGACGGAACCGATACCAACTTCAGTCACGATGAGATTAAAGTTCTTGGAACTACCTCACAAATCGCCGAACTCATTAACACAGAGCGCCTGGACACAGTGATTGTAGTTAACGGCTTGTGTCCAGAGGCTGAACTCGAACGCTGCCATAAAGTGTTCTGGCGGATGGGGATGCCCGTCAGCTTTGCCTTAAGTCTCGCGCCTCATCTTGATGCGCATTCGCTCTTATTGGCTCCAAAAAACGGCACTGAGTGGTCTGGACTAAACGGACTTCAGGTCGTCAATCTTCAAACGGCTCGTTTTACTCGCACCCAGGATGCTTTTAAACGTGTCTTTGATCTTTCAGTCTCATTAGTCCTTCTCGCTCTCGCTGGTCCGGCAATGCTTCTGATTGCGCTGATTGTAAAACTCAATTCGGCAGGCCCTGTTCTAGAGAGAGCGCCGCGCGTCGGTAAAGGTGGGCGTCATTTCACCTGTTTGAAATTCCGCACTACCTACGAAGATCTGAATAAGCCGGCTCCTATCGGGTGGAACGTTGCTGAAGATGATGTGTCCGACTTGCAACATACCACCCCGCTGGGGTTGATTCTTCGCCGTTATGGTGTTGATGAACTGCCTCAATTGATTAATATTCTGCGCGGCGAAATGAGTTTGGTTGGGCCGCGCCCTTTGCCCGCGCACTGTCTTGGGCCGGATGGTATGAGCACAGATTTTGCCGATTGGTCGGAGCAAAGGGCGCGTGTTTGCCCGGGGCTAACCGGCTTGTGGCAGGTAGGGAAGCGAGGCAATCTGTCGCTCCAAGAAATGATCGAGCTCGATCTGGAGTACATAAGCCGCCGATCCTTCCCCCTCGATCTCAGCATCATCCTCAAGACTCCGATCGCGGTAATCAAGGGACCCGCAGGCTCACAAACTTAATCGACCCGGCTCGACATCATCGAAAGCGACATCCTCTTATCCAAATCTGTAAACTCTCCATTCGACAACTCATTTGAGCCATGCGTTTCGTGAGTATCTATTTATGATTGTTCTATCTGTCCACAACTTCTATCGCCAGCCTGGTGGCGAGGACGAAGTATTTCGCCAAGAAGCTCAACTGTTGGAAAAAAATGGCCACCAAGTCGTCCGGTACGAAGCGCACAATGACGATATACCGAACAGAGGCTCAATCGCAATGCTGGCCCAGACGGTCTTTAACCAGCGAGCTTATCATCGTCTACGCGCGCTGCTCAGAAGCAGCAAACCAGACATAGTGCACGTTCATAACACGTTTCCTCTTGTATCGCCCGCAGTGTACTATGCGGCTGTTGCCGAGGGTATTCCTGTCGTCCAGACGCTGCATAATTATAGGTTGCTGTGCCCGTCCGCTGTCCTATATCGCAACAATAGCGTCTGCGAGAAGTGTACTCACGCCCGTTCGTCCTGGCCCGCGATCCAGCATGCCTGCTATCGGCAGAGCAGGCCGGCGAGCGCTGCGGCGGCTGCCATGTTGACCGTCCACCGGATGGCCGGGACATTCAGGAAACACGTGACGACATACATTGCCTTATCAGAGTTCGCGCGCGGCAAATTCATCCAAGGCGGCTTTCCTCCCGAGAAGGTGGTAGTCAAGCCGAACTTTATTGAGCCTGACCCAGGTCGCGGACCCGGGTTGGGAAACTATTGTATATTTGTTGGTCGGCTTGTCCCCGAAAAAGGTATTCTTACCATGTTAGATGCCTGGACTCGCTTCTCACCACCGCTGGATCTGGAGATCGCTGGTGACGGCGATCTAGCTAACGAAGTAGCGGCTGCAGCGGAGCGGTGTCCGCGTATCCGGTGGCTCGGTCGATTGCCGAAGGCCCAGTTGTACGATCGAATGAAGAACGCCACAGCGCTGCTTTTACCTTCCCTCTGGTATGAGCCATTCGGATTGGTGGTTGTTGAGGCGTTCGCGATGGGTCTTCCGGTAATTGCAAGTAGGATCGGAGCGCTCGCAGCTCTTGTCGAACACGGACGTACGGGATTTCATGTCGAGCCGCAGAATCCGTCGGACTTGGCGGCCCAGGTGAGTCAACTTCATGCAAATAGTCGAGTCTCCCGTGCGATGCGCATCGAAGCGCGCAGGGAGTTTGAACGCTGGTATACAGGTGATCGTAATTATTCTCTTCTGATGGATATCTACCTGGCAACGATCGAAAGGTATAAGTCGTTGCCGGCGCAGAGCGGTGTGGTCGCGCCGCAAGCGGAAGAAATCAAGACTCTTGTGCAGATAGCGGGGAAATCGTCATAAATGGAACTGGTTGAAGACAAGTTTGTCCTCGGAATGAAGGTCAACGTCACCGATTATGAGCATGCTAGCGATCTCATTCTGTCCTGGGCACAGCAAGGCCTATCCAAATATGTGTGCGTGGCGACGGTAAACAACGTCATGGAGTCATACGACTCCAAAGTCTTTCAAAAGGTGACAAACGAAGCTGATCTGGTGACGCCCGATGGCATGCCGATAGTGTGGGCGCTCAGGTGGCTCGGCCACAGGGGAGCCACGCGCGTATACGGTCCGGATCTTACGCCGATTGTGTTCAAGAAGGCCGCGACTGAGGGCGTTCCAGTCGGCTTCTATGGCAGTTCGCCTCAAGTTCTCGACCTGCTCGTAAAACAAGCGCAGAAGCTGAACCCAACTCTGAAGGTAGCCTATGCCTTTTCACCTCCGTTCCGGCCACTTTCTCCCGCGGAAGACGAACAAGTGATAAGTGCGATTAACGAATCGGGAGCGAAAATTCTTTTCATCGGCTTGAATACGCCGAAACAAGACTTCTGGATGGCGGCGCATCGCCCGAAAGTGCATGCCGTCATGGTCGGCGTCGGGGCCGCGTTCGATTTCATTGCGGGCTCCAAGCGGCAAGCGCCTCGCTGGATGATGAAGGTAGGTCTAGAATGGTTGTTTCGGCTTGCTACCGAACCCCGCCGTCTGTGGAAGAGGTATTTCAAACACAACCCGCGGTTCATTTTGTTCTTTCTTATGCAGATGCTTGGTACAAAGCGCTTTAAAGAAACAATCGGAACAGAAGGAGCGCAGTAGAACATGAAGCGAGTGTTAGTGGAAGGAGCAAGCGGATTCGTTGGAGATCATCTTGTCAAATCCGAATACAACCAACTCCGTCCCGACAACTTCAACTGTTTCGAGCATTCGGCCTATCCTGCCGCCCCGACTGCGAGTAAATTGAGGGCTGAGGTGGCGGTAAGTCAGGCTGAGTGCGCTCGAGAGCAGCTATCAATTCGTCATATTCCAGGTGCGCGCGGGTTCCGGGAAACTAACTCAGATAACCGTATTCGCTAGAAGCTGCCATCGAGTTCTCGCGAGTGTCGCTGCGATTAGAGTGCCGTCAGTGCGTTCGACCGGCGGAACGTGGACGAGTCCCAAATTAGCAAGCTCGAATGTCCACACCAGCCCCAAGCAACTCTATCCTTATTATCGGAGGCGGCATTGTCGGTTTAGCCACGGGCTATCGGTTGCTGGAAATGCTACCTAACCTTGAGGTAACGATTATCGAGAAGGAAACCGCAGTCGGCCGGCATCAGAGTACTCACAATAGTGGAGTCTTGCACGCGGGCCTTTACTATAAACCCGGATCTGCCAAAGCGCGCTTGGCAGTGCGCGGCATCCGCCAGATGACTGAGTTCTGCAAGTCCAACGGTATCGCGCACGAGATATGCGGGAAACTTGTAGTCGCCACAAACGCCGCCGAAGCTGAGCGCTTAAAGAGCCTTTATGAGCGGGGTTCGAAGAACGGCTTGAGTGGATTGAGAATGTTGTCCGGCGAGCAAATCCGGGAAATCGAACCGCACGCCGCCGGCGTTGCCGCCATCCATGTTCCGGAGGAAGGAATCGTCGACTATGCCGCGGTTGTCACTGTTCTCGCTTCGAACATCCAATCCCGGGGAGGGCGCATTGTGACGGCGGCAAAAACTACGGCATTGCGCCGCGTTGGTTCTCAATGGCTAGCTGTGACAACGCGAGGCGAATTTTTAACCGACTTCGTCCTAAACACGGCAGGCTTATACAGCGATCGGGTGTGCAAGATGGCGGGCGCCGATCCCAAGAGTCGTATCGTTCCCTTTCGCGGTGAGTATTACAAACTGAGTCCCGCACGGACACACTTGGTTCGCAACCTTGTTTACCCAGTCCCAAACCCTCAATTCCCCTTCCTCGGAGTTCATTTCACACGATTGATACATGGGGGCGTTGAAGCCGGTCCCAACGCCGTTTTAGCGCTAGCAAGAGAGGGTTATCGAAAAACCAACTTCAATGCAAAAGATACATTCGACGCCGTGACCTATCGAGGCTTTCTAAGGTTCTTGCAAAAGCATTTTCGAATGTGCATAGGTGAGACGGCAAGGTCACTCAGCCGAACTCTGTTTTGCCGCTCTCTTCAGACTCTTATTCCCGAAATCACGCTCGGCGATCTTGAGCACGGTGGTGCAGGCGTGCGTGCACAGGCGCTCGACCCGAGTGGCTCACTGGTCGAGGATTTCCAACTGATTCATGGCGAACACTCTCTTCATGTCGTCAACGCGCCCAGCCCGGCTGCTACGGCGTCACTGGCGATTGGCCAGGAGATCGCCTCCGCGATTGCTCAGAGGCAAGGATGGCGCCTCGTTCGGCCGCAACCGAACTGACTAATTAGCCGCCCAGAATCGATCACATTTAGTAAGGTCTACGCATTTGTAGAGCACCTGCAAGTGCAAGGTCCGATTTGATGCGTGCGAACGAAACAGCTCATATGCGTAAACGTCTCTTAAACAAGTTCTTGATGCATCTCTTGACGCTTAGTTCAAACGAGGTCTCAAGCGCGGATCTCGCGGCGTCGGCCCTTGTATTTTCACCACATCCTGACGACGAGTGTTTGGGCTGCGGTGGCACCATCATCAAGAAGAAACGAGCGGGCGCAACCGTTAAGCTCGTCCATATGACGGACGGAAGCAAATCGCACCCGGACTTCATGTGCAGAGAGGATATGAGGGCGCTGCGGGGACGCGAGGCTCTCAATGCGGCAGCTGCTCTGGAAGTAGATCAAATATGTTTTCTGGATTTTGAAGATTCCGCTTTGACGCGACATTTGAAACACGCAACGGATCGCGTTGCGGAGATTCTGCGTCAGGAGGAGCCGGAAGAGGTCTTCATACCTTATCTTCGCGAGCCTGTACGACAAGCGGAAGACCATATTGCGACAACAAACATCGTACTTGCCGCATTGCGGTCGTATCCTGGCAAAGTTACGATTTGGGAGTACCCAATCTGGTTTTGGCTTCACTGGCCGTGGGTCGGCTGGCTGCAGAAGGACCCCTACATCCGGACGCGGCATATCGCCAAGAATTCAGCACAGCAACTGCTAGGTTTGCGGGCCTTCACGGAGCTCAGGCAATCGATAGATATTTCAGATGTCTTAGACGAGAAAATGGCGGCCTTAGCTGAGCATCGCTCTCAGATGACCCAACTCGTCCCCAATGCCGCGTGGTCTACGCTGGGGCGTATTTCCAAGGGTCAGTTTCTGGAATGTTTTTACGGCCATCGCGAATTCTTTCGCCGTTCAATCCATCCTGGTAACTTCGTCTAGCGCGGATCCCCCGCCGTGCGCGCTCTCATGTTTTCCCGTCAACCCGATCGTGACTGTTTGGGCTGCTGCGGCACCATCACAGAAAAGTGGCGTAAACTTTGCTGCGATATTATGTAGAACAGCAGTACACGGAGGAAATCGCTATGTCGTTGGGGGTGAAGTAGCAATCCGCGCACTAAGCCCTCAAATCGCTGAGCTTCTGAAACGGACCGGCCAAGCGGAGGACGTTACGCTAGCGCCTGAATACTTCCTTGAAAGGAACGAACTCCGCGGTGTTCCCTGGGTAGTGTTGATTCACGAGGGTGGGCAAATTGCCGCCGTGCTGTACGGGAGAGAGCGGAGAGTCCTGGGAATGAGGACTGGCATGGTGCAGTTTGGAGACTACTATGGCGACTGCGCCGTGATTGCGCGTCAGGACTTCAAAGCCACAGCGGTCGCGGAGGCAGCGTTGAAAGTGTTAGAGCTTCCGCAAATCCATTCGGTTCGTGCCAGCTATAAGGTCTCGGACCAGAATGATAGCGCGGCCATCCATTGCGTGCTTGAGCGGACAGAAATACAAGCGCGGATGCTACCGGAGATGGTGCAACACATTTTGCCCCTGAAGAATACTTTCGATGCTTTCTTGAATACTTTGGGATCTCACACCCGGCGCAATCTGCGCGTGTACCGCAGAAGAGTTGAGCAAAAGGGGTGGAAGTTCGTTCCGCGGCTCGGTCCTGCCGAAATGACGACCGCGCTCCAGGCTTTGGAAAAACAACAAGGAAAGCACAAGAGTAGTGCCCACTACTTGAACTGCTGCCAGGCCGCGCTGAAGGCCGTGCCAGCATCCTTTCATGCGGGCATTTGCACCGGGACCGGGGAGTGGGTGAGTCTGGCGTCAGGATGGCTTCGGAACGACCGGTATTTCATGCTTCTCCAGCTGAACGATGGGCGCTACGTTCGGGATTCGATCTCCACAGTGATGCGGTCCTACCTCATAGAAAATTTGATCGCCTCGGGCACTAAGTCGATCGACTTCGTGTGCGGTTGTTCCGAATTATTAAGGCAATTTTGCACACCGCAGCTTTGCGCCCACTATCTGTTCGAGAAACGAAGTGCATTGAACATGGCCAGGCAATTCATTGCTCCTCGATTTTTCAAAACTTCGATGCTGAACCGCATCACCCAAGCCGGCCAGGAGACCCGAAACCAGTTGCAGACGAGTGAAACGCTGACGCGCTGAATCTCGGATTGCGCGGCAGCGCAATTTCAGCTGATCGAACGGTCCAAAATTTCTCGTCGAATCAAATGTCATTAAATGGAGAATGTTCCACTAAGAGTCGCTGTAAATCCGGCAAAGCCCTATTTCGTGGCGGCTTGTATAAAGGTGTGAGCGGTAGATTCTAATAGGTTGCCTTGCCAAATTGTCAATGGAAGCTGGAGGAGGTTTTCATTCCATATCTTCGCGAGCCTGCGCGACAAGCGGACGACCATATTGCGAGAGCAAGAATTCGATTTGCGGCGTTGACTTGTATCTTGGCAAAATGACGATTTCTGAGTACCCACACTGGTCTTTACTTGCCTTGGGTCAATCGACTGCAACGGACCCGCGCATTCTGGCTCGAAACATCATCCAAAAATTCAGCTCAGCACTAACTTTATGACAGACTCGGATGCCTCCGATAAATCACTGCCTAAATCTAATGGTAGGTGGTTTCTGAAATTCGTTAATCCGTTTCGGTTCGCGGCACTTCTAACTAGAAAGCAAGCTGACCGAGGCCGTGAACGCTATAGGCGGGCGGGGATAACCGCTTCTACAGCTTTCCTCTCCAAAGCTCTCACGATTGTGATTAGTTTTGTATCCGTGCCACTTACGGTGCACTATCTTGGTGCGGAGCGCTACGGTGTCTGGCTCACTATCAGCAGCCTTCTCATGTGGATGTCGTTGACAGATTTTGGCCTTACTGGGAATGCCCTGGTAAACATGCTCTCAACCGCACATGGCAAGGACGATCGCGAGGCTGCGCGTGAAACTGTTGCTTCGGCATTTTGGGCCCTAATTGCATTAAGCGCGATCATCGGTGCGATATTTCTCTTCGTGTTTCACTGGGTCTCTTGGCGATCCGTCTTCCGCGTGTCCGAATTAGTCTCAACCCGTGAGTTAGGCGAGGCTTGCGCACTTACCTTAGTGATCTTCATTGCGAGCTTGCCGCTGAGCATGCTCAATTCCGTTTATAGCGCGTACCAGGACGGATTCCTTTGGAACATCTGGACCATCGCTGGCAATGGGTTATCGTTACTGAGTTTAATAATCGTCAGCCAGCGTCACGGGGGACTCCCGTTACTTATAGCCGCCGTTTCGGGGACCCGCACGCTAGTCGGCGTCGCCAACGCCTTCTACATGTTCCACCGCCACTATCCTTTCCTGCGACCTCTACCCTCAGCCGTGCGGTTGAGGAGCGTGCGCAGCCTGTTCCACCTTGGTGCGAAGTACATGATTACGCAGTTGGCCGGCCTCGGAATCTATCAGAGTCAGCCCATGATCATCACGCAGCTTCTCGGACCGGCACAGGTCACGATATTTGTCATCACACAGAAAATCGTTACGTTGCCCATCGATCTGGCTTATATAGCTACGGCGCCATTCATCTCGGCCTTCGGAGAAGCGAGAGCTCGAGGTGATTGGAGTTGGATCCGTGGAGCATTCAAGCGCTCCATAGTCCTTTCCTCTTTGCTGAGCTTGTTGGTGCAACTGGTAATTGCTTTGGCAGCAAAGAGAGTCATTCACGTTTGGGCGGGTGGAGCCGCCGTTCCCGACACAAGCCTCGTGCTTTGGCTGTGCGCTTACACGTTCATCTCAGCGGCGGGCATGCCCCTTGGCCAAGCGCTCTGTGGACTCGAGCGCGCTGGGGTTCTCGCCGTCTCGCTCTCCGTCTGCGCGCTGGCAATTGTCGCCCTTTCGATTCTATGGGCCCACCCCTGGGGCTTGGCGGGTGTTGCTGCTGCAATGGCGGGCGCCAAACTCTTCATTGCAATTCCGATTCAAGCTCGTGAAGTGTGGCGCACTCTGCACCGCGCGGGAACTTCGGTTCGGGAAGAAACCGTGCCCGTCGTCGCCTGAATTGAATACTCCGCGAACTGGTCTCAGATAAATCGCATTCGTCAACCAGCTCTTTGACCGGATTCTTCCCCCTCACCAGGGTTCAATGGGGATATGCACTTGGGGCGCCACCGAGTCGCTTAGCAAATGCTGCGATGTTTCTGTCTACGGACTTGATGTTTCTGTCTACGGACCTAGAGATCGGCACAGTTCCGCGCTGAAAAGGACTACATCGAAGCGCGATCGCGTAAGGACAAACGAATTCTCTTTGTAGGCGCGGTTTCGCCTCATTCGGGAGTTCATGTTCTATTGGAAGCTTTATGCGGGAAACTCGTGACGATCAGAGCGCGAGCCTGCTATTCATCGCCTGTCTCCCGTGATATATTCGACAACGCCCCGGTTCAGGAGAGTTACCATATTCCGGGAGCGAAGCAACATGTTACCAATGTACCCTGCGCCTCTCGCCGCAAAGGCAACCCCAAGACGTCACCCATAGCTTTGCCCTGTCGATCAGGCTCGCCACTAAAGGCTGCTAGTAAAACACATGCTGTCACTCGATGAAAGGCAAACCAGCACAGCTTCCGTATCTACAGATCTGACGTCGAAGGAATCGCGTCTAGAGAAGTCAGTCTTCGTTCTGTATACCCCCGACACGATCGCAAAACCCAAAGATCTCGAAATTGCGATCCTTGCGCACACAAATGCGGTCGACGGCGGCGCGCACGAGACACCGATCAGACAGTTCGATGTTTTTCTTGCCACGAGTGCCAATATTTTCGGGGCTCACCTGGCAGCGGCGCCTTGCTTCCCCCCGGCATCTTTGCAAGCCACGCCGCTCGAATGGAAGATTTCGGGCGTCTCGGGCGGGAAAGGAGATCCGCAGATCAAAATTCTTTCGGCATGCGGAGCTTTTGATCGCGCTGTGGCGAATCAACTTTTGGGGCGGGAGGCTGAGTTTCTGCACTTGTTCGACGTGACAAAGGCCGAAGCCCGCGCCCGAGGTTTCCCCGCCGCCAAGACCGACTTAGGAATCGCTGTCGGCAGGTGGCCACGCAATGACGCTGCGTACGTGATTAACCACAATTCGAGTGATATTCCGCTCGATGTGTTGTACTCGTGGGGCGCTGGTATCCCTCTGCGCAAGACGAACCGGATAAAGTTAACGAAAGAAACCTTTATCGACGCCCTCTTGGATCGTCGATCCGGTGTGGGCTTGTACAGAACAAACGACATTGCTCGATTCTTACGAAACGTAAAGATCGGTTCACCTCGACAAATCGTCAATCAAGTAGAATCGGCCGGCCACGAGAGTCGTCCTAGATCTCGCCAATCCGCGAGTATGGTGATTGTATTTGGCGAATGTGATAATCGCCCGGTCGCCTTTTCGTTTCCGCGTAATTTCGAAGGCCTCAACCCGGCTCAGTTACACGAGCATGCCGGGTGGACGCTATTCTCGTACGGGGTTCCGCTCCATGAACGTGTCGCCAGTGAGGCTTTCTGCGAGACTCCCGCGGCCGGTCTAGGCAAAGCAGCACCCGCAAGTGTGCAGGTGCCAGTCGAGGTTCCCGCTCCAAAGCAGACGGCCGGAACAAAGCCACCCCTGTTCTTGATTCCTGATCTTATCAGTGATGCCCGCCTTTACCGCCCCTTGGAGTATCAACTTGCATCAGAGCGCGGCGTCTTTGAAGTGGGAGCGCCGGCTGACTTAACGAAGGGCCCGCACCCGGTCTCGTTTAAGACTTTAGCCCAGGAATGCGTTCTCGACATCTTAGAACTGCAAAAGGAAGGCCCTTTCCATTTGGTCGGGTTCTCGAGGGGTAGTCTAATAGCGTTCGAAATAGCCAGTCAGCTGACGGAAGGCGGACAAGAAGTGGGATTGCTCGCACTGATCGACGGAATCATCAACGTTCCGGGTCCGCCCATAAGACCCTCGGAGTATTCCAAAATTGCAATTCAAAACCTATGTAAGGTTGCCTTCAAATTCCGGAACGAAGTTTCGGCGGGTCCGAAGCAATTCGTGGGAAAGCGTCTGCATCAATTGTCGCTTGCGCGAAAAGTTAAACACCCCAGAACGGCTGTGCCCGCAGGGGACGAACTAACAATGGAACAAACCCTTTGGTTGGCTGAAGATGCTTATTGCCCGCAACCTTACAAAGGGTCAGCACTTTTACTTCGCTTTCATGATGAAGCATGGACGTATGGTCCCGATCCGCTGATGGGGTGGGGCCGTGTCGTTCGCGGAGGCGTTGATGTGGTTGATCTTCCCGGCGATCGTACCAGCGGTATCAGCCCCGCTCGCATACCGCGATTGGTGGACATTCTGCAGAGGAAGATTGTGGAAGCAGAGGATGCCTCATCGAGGAAGCGGCGTTCGGCGGCCTTGCGGGCGGCCGCCTTACCCTCGTAAGCTGTTCTTAGCAATCGTTGAGATCTGCCGACAAATTAGGAGCCGCATACACGAATTGTTACCCCTACCAACTTCGGTTTGTATACAACCCATCCAGCTTCAGGCGTTGAGCGAGTCGCCGCTCGTCTCAGTTTTGATGGCAAACTATAATTACGCAGCGTTTGTCGCCGATGCAATACAGAGTGTACGTGGGCAAACTTACTCGAACTGGGAACTCATTGTTTGCGATGATGGCTCCACTGACGAGTCGGTCAACAAAATTGAGCAGTTAACGAAACAAGATTCACGGATTCGCCTCATCAGCAAGCCCAACGGGGGGCATGCTTCCGCACTGAATGCCGCCTACGCCGCCTGCACTGGCGGTGTGATCTGCCTGCTCGATTCGGACGACCTGTATCTTTCGGAGAAAATTGAGCGAGTGGTGGAGAGTTTTCGCTCACATCCCGATTGCGGTATGGTCGCGCACCGCGTGATTCGCGTCGACAGGAAACGCCGGAAGCAAGGAACGTTGCCGCTCATGGCGGCTCTGCCAGAAGGCTGGTGTGCTCCTCAGACGCTAGCCAGTGGCGGTATATTGGGCCCTCTTCCGCCGACGTCTGGTCTGAGCCTTCGCCGAGAAATCGCAGACTACATTTTTCCGGTTCCCTGCGAGCGTCCGCTCCACTACGCGCCCGATCAGGTGATCATGCGACTGGCGCCGCTCTTGACGAGTTTGGCAAGGATCACCGAGTTACTCGCGGAATATCGCCTGCATGGAAATAATAGCTTTGAGACAGGGCGAGTAACTGTAGCATCCATAAGCAGAGACATTTCGGTGAACGCAGAGCTTTGGAAGGTCCAGCGGAGATTCCTTTCGCGATTCATGCCGGCCAGCGCCGGAATGCTGACCCCGTTTGAAACCAGCTCCTACGGTTTGTTTCTGCGATATCTTAAAGGAAAACTGTCCAGCGATCCCGACGTCCGGCAATACCATCGCGAGCTTGTTGTGGATCTGAAATCGCGCCCTGAGACACTCTTAAGCCGATTTTGGGTCGCCTCGGTTTATCTGCCAAAATTCATATTTGAGGCTTCGGCAAACCTAATTCTCCGCCAGAATAAGCTAAAACAACTCGCGGCCTGGCTGAGTGCCTGAGACTGCGATTCGTTCCAATTACCCCCCAAGTATCTCTATCAATCCGCTGAGAAACGAGAACCTTGAACAAACGATTGAAAATTGCATTTGTCAACCAGCCCTTTGATACGATCATCCCCCCTTTCCAGAACTCCGTCGGCGCATGCACCTATGGTGTCCTGCCTTATTTGGGAAGAAGTTGCGATATTGTCGTCTACGGTATCGAAGACTTTAACCGAGATAGGGAAACCGCCGCCTTTGGGGGGAAGGTATCGTTTCGTTTTTTTCCTTCCACTCCCGCCGACCGGCTGCTTCATTCGCTAAGGATCAAGAGTTCGAAGCTGGTTCAGTTTTCTGCGCCCTTATCCACATCTTCCTGGTTTTTTCCCGCGTTTGGTCGGCAAGTGGCCATGGACCTCAGCAAGCAACAGTGCGACGTAATTCATGTGCAGCACAGTTCCCAGTACATTCCGATCATTCGGGAGTTCAATCCACAGGCGAAAATTGTGCTTCATTTGCACGCCGAGTGGTTTTCTCAAAGCCGTTTCGAAGTGCTGCGGCGCAGACTGCAGAGTGTCGACCTTCTAACCTGCGTTAGTAACTACGTCGCGGAGAAAACGAAACGGAATTTTCCCGCCATCGCCGATCGTTGTGAAACCACCTACAACGGGATCGAGCCCAAAGAGTTCAGTCGTGAAAAAGATTACGAGTCCGCTAGGCGCCGCAAAGAGAAACGCATTCTTTTTGCGGGCGCTGTGTCACCCCAGAAGGGTCCCCATGTTCTCCTGGATGCATTTAATCTCGTTGCCGGTCGTTGCCCTGACGTTCGCTTAGACTTTGTTGGTTCCCTGGACAATTATCCATTGGAGGAAAGCTTTGATCTGGCAGACCGTCAATTGATTAAAAGCGTAGCTCCGTTTTATGCGAGAGACCGCTTCGAGTTACTAAAAACAAAGTTGTCGCTGGCATCGCAAGACGCGGGAACCTATCAATCGTACTTGAAAAAGAGGTTGCCGCCAGAGATAGCCGGCAAGGTTTCCTTTCACGGGCACGTGGGCGTGCGCCAGGATTTGATCGACTGGTACTATGACGCAGACGTGCTTGCCTTCCCGCCAATCTGGGACGAAGGATTCGGGTTGCCGCCTGTAGAAGCGATGGCTTCGGGCACGCCTGTTGTCGCCACCCGTTCGGGGGCAGTTCTTGAGACCGTTGACGATGGTGTTACCGGTCTTTGGGTCGATAAAAACGATTCGAAGGCTCTGGCCGAAGCCCTTCTCCGGCTTCTCCAAGACGATGACTTAAGGGAGAAGATGGGGAGAGAGGCCCGCCACCGGATGCTTGAGCATTTCACGTGGCAGAAGGTGGCCGAGAGAATGTTTATTCGGTACGCGGCGTTGTGTGGGCTTAGTGTCGAAGCAATGATTCGGTAAAGATGAAGGGAATGATCGCAACTAGCATCCCGGTTTGGTCGAAATTCGATTTGGGCTCGGTGGTACTCTGGCGCTCCGCCACGATCGTCGCCGCGGCGGTCATGTTGGTGCGTATCCTGCAGACGGTGTTCCTCTTCAACAACACCTGCGATGAGCCGTTCCATATCGCCTCGGCTGTGGTCATGTACGACGTGGGGAAAGAATCCTCCGGCGTCGAGCAGCCACCGTTGACCCGTGTCGTGGCTGGGCTGCCACTCTATCTGCGCGGCGTGCGCTTGCCACCCGCAAAACTCACCACTGCTGTTGTCGCGATGGCCGACACTTACTCGCAAGGAACGCAAATTCTCTTCCACAGTAACTTGAGCTACTGGCAGCTGCTGACGACGGCTCGCCTTAGCATGTTGATTTTCCCGTTAATCGCACTGCTGTATCTCTATCTATTGGCAGCGTGGATCGGCAACGAATTCACTGCTACACTCTCCGTCGTCCTCTTCAGTCTCGACCCCGCGCTGCTTGGACATTCGACATGGGTCCACACCGACGTAGCGGCCTGTGCGGGTTTCTTAGCCGCAACGTATCACGGACTTCGTTGGGTGGTGCTGGGCGGCGGCGGCCGCGCGGTCGTAACAGGTATCGCCGCCGGTGTCGCGGTCGCCGCCAAATTCTCCTGTATTTTCGTCTTCCCCGTAATCGGTTTGCTGATGATCCTCCAGCCGTTGTTGACTGTTACGGGAGAACTGCCAAGGACTCTGCGCGCCTACTTTGGCCGTTGGCCCTCAGTTAGACAGATGGCAACGGTGGCCGTGGCCGCATTTGTCACGCTGTGGGCCACCTATTTCTTCAACGTGGACCGGCTGAGCAATCAGAGCATCTTCGTAGAGCCTCAATCGGAATTCAAGCGGATTCCCTTGCGCATCCGCAACGCCGAAATACCGATGCCTAGCTTTGCGCTAGGACTAATGAAGCTGGTCTCTCACAATAAAGCAGGAAATAACAGCTATCTGAATGGAAAGTTTAGCGATGTTGGTTGGTGGTACTACTTTCCAGAAGCAATCGCGCTTAAAGAGCCACTGGCACTCCTGGGCGGATTGCTGGCCGCCGGGTTGTTATTCTTCGTGCCGCGGTACCGGCCCGCCCGGTGGAAGACCGCCGCGATGCTGATCCCCCCCGCTGTGTTCTTGGCTGCCGCAATGACCGGGCACCTCGACATCGGGATTCGCCACGTGCTGCCGGTGCTGCCCTTTCTTTATCTGTTGGTCTGTTTCCAACTCACACGCGCCGGGATCAAAGGCTTGTCCCTTTTAGGTGTCCTGATAGTCACAGCGGTGATAGAGTCGGTATGGATCGCGCCCAACTACACCGAGTTCTTCAACCTAGCCGCTGGTGGACCGGCTCGCGGCGCGAAGTACCTCATCGACAGCAATATCGACTTCGGTCAGGACATCGCCCGTCTCGCGGAATGGCTGCATTCCGATCAGGCTCGCGGGCGAAAGTATTCGCTCCGTCTGTACATGTTTCCCGACAAGAGTTTGTGCCGGACCTTTGGATTGGACCCGGCGGCGCTGTTCCGAGATTCGCATAGCGGTTTGCTCGCGATCAGCAAGAACGTTCGATACGGCTTGGGGGCCGGCGCCACGGAAGATTGGCTCAACCAACCCAAGCCGGATTACAGCTGGCTCTCGGGATATCCGATCGTCCAGCAGATCGGCTACTCGATCGACGTCTACGATCTCAATGTGCCGCTTCGGCAGCACTCTGCCAAATGAGCAAAACGCAACTGCCCCGAATTGAGGACCAGCCCGCCATGCCCCCCAAGAAACAATTATTGGCGCTTACAGGGCTTCGGTTTTTCCTCGCGCTCTGGGTAGTTATCTACCACCAGACGGCACCCGAGAACTATTTAGCACCGCTGATGGCAAAGCTGCCAGAGACCATATTCTGCGTTTTGCGGACAGGGTACGTAGCGGTAGGCGTCTTCTTTGTTCTATCTGGCTTTGTCCTTTCCTACTCTCATCCACTGGCAAAACGTTTCTCCTCACCGCAGTTAGTTGGTTTCGCAATAGCTAGATTTGCGAGAATTTACCCGACTTATTGTTTCGGTCTTTTGCTGATTGCCCCATTTATCGTCGCGCAGGTTATAAGGAATTGGTCACCGACCAGTGCAACCAATGAAGCGGCGAAAGCCATTCTGAATTGGACTCTTCTCCAGTCGTGGGTTCCACGCGCTGCGCTCTCTTGGAACGCTCCCGGTTGGTCATTATCAGACGAAGCGTTTTTTTATTGCTGCTTCCCGTTTGTTGGCGTGGCTCTCTGGAAACTGCCTGGTTTGCGAAGCATCCTGCTAGCGGCCTCGGTGATATGGGCAGCCGGTTTAATCGCGCCACTCATCGCTTTTAGCGCGCAATTACGTCCATTCGGTATTGCGCCGGCTACGTCGGCGCCGTGGGACGCCAATCCATTCTGGGCTAATCTGATAAGTTTCAATCCTCTGCTGCGCCTCCCTGATTTCTGTATAGGAATATTGGTTTGCCGCCTCTATCATGAGCTTCACTGGAGGAATAGCTACTTGCTAGGAAAGGGATACTGGCTATACATTCCAGGCCTCCTTCTCGAGGTTTTTGCCCTCAGCAATTCTAATGTTCTGCCTCTCTCTTTTGTTCAGAACGGCCTTTTGTTGCCCCTTCATTCGCTCATCATATTGGGATTTGCACTAGGGGGTCGGGGTTGCGGCCGGTTGCTTTCTACTTCACCATTGGTCTTCCTGGGAAATGCGAGCTACGCAATGTACATTTTGCACGTCCCGTTGTTCTTCTGGATGAATGCGATTGCTCAGACACTCTTTAACGTTAGGCTAACTGGTGTTGGCTGGATGCTCTGCTACTTGACAGTTGTCGTTTGCGTCTCCTCGGTTCTTTTCAAAGTCCTTGAACAGCCGGCTAATCGCATTTTGAAACTCAGACTGAGTTCACGACTTGATCGATCTTCGCTGAAGCATACTATCGACGAGGAAGCCTGCAGTTCTCCGTCGAGATAGAACAGGAAGATAGAACGGATGTGTCGGATTCGAAACAAGCCGTCCAGGTTTCGGGTGCCCTCCCTTATTGTTGCCGCTTCTTTGGAGCTCGAGCCAAATCGGCACTTGCGTCACGTGGCCACGCGCCCGGCCATTGCTAGCGAGCTATAGGTTCGAGGGAAAGAGGGATCGTCGAGACTATGGGGCCGTCACTCGCGCAGACTTCTCGATCAGCCCTCCTGCCTTCTTTTTTTTTATGCTCGGCGCATAGTACTGCTAGCCCTTTTGATTAGTCATAGGTACTATAATTTAACTCGAATTAAGTTGACTTTCCATGTTGCTTGTCGGTACCCTAGAAGCCGTCACCGTTGGACACAATGCTCAAGAGATTTGGTTCGAACCTTGCTCTATCGCTCCTCTTATTCTTGACTATTGAGGGGTTCTGCAGCACATTTTATGTTCTGCGTAGGAACTATGCCGCTGTAACAGTTAAGCCCGCTACTTCCTTTGTGCAGTATGACGCTGGCCTCGGTTGGAACAGTGTCCCGAATTTTTACGAAAAGAACTATTTTGCTCCGGGCACTTATTTGAGAACTAACTCACGGGGCTTTCGCGCCAACGAGGAATTCACTCCATCAATTCCCCTGGGCAGACTGCGAATTATTTGCGCGGGGGACTCGCAGACCTTCGGGCTGGGCGTCGATAACGATCACACTTGGTGTCAGCTCCTCGAGTCTCTTGACGACAGGCTACAGACGGTGAACATCGGGATGGGTGCCTACGGAGTCGACCAGACCTACTTGCGTTATAAGCGGGAAGGGTCAGTGTTGGACCATGACATCAATCTTTTTGTTGTGATCACCGACGATTTCAGACGCGCCACGCTCAGCAGCTTTATGGGACATCCAAAGCCCGTACTGAAATTGCACAATGGAGAACTCGTTACCGATAACGTCCCCGTGCCGGCGCCATCGCGGTTGGCACGCTGGGTCGCGCTCAGAACCGCTCAGGTGAGAGGGTTGGGGACTGAGGGGCAGCTCAGGTCCTCTGTCATGCTCGAAAAGCTGTTCGGATTTCTGCGACCGTCTCGTGACTCCTGGATTTCGAATGGCCCGACGGCTGAACAATTTCGGATCTTTGACAAGATGATTGCGGCAGTCCAAGCGATCAACGAAAACAAGAACAGCGTCCTGGTTTTGGTTTACCTCCCCACGCAGAACTATGACAACGAGCGTGAACTGCCCGCGCAAGCTTGCCGGGCTTTCCTTCGATCCGAATGCGCCAAGAGGCACATTCAGTTGATCGACCTTGTCGACGACTATCAAAAACTGCCCTTGACCACGCAGGAGGCGATGTTCTTCTCGCGGGATTTTACGCAGTATTCGCCTGATACGCCTGGGCACTATAACGACCTCGGCGAACAGTACATTGCGAAGCAACTCTATTCCCGACTAGTTTCAATACCACAGATCTCCCAAAGGTTAGACCGGATTTCCCACGCTGGACCCGACCAAGAGCACTCTTCGAAGCGCGAACCTACCCGGACTAAGTCGACCCAGATGCGCGCTGCACTCCATCAGGGTAACTCACAGGAGCTTCGATGAGCACCACGCATGAAGACTTTAAACGGCAGATACACAGCCGTGGTCCGTCGGATCGCAACTTTGGTTTCGTGTTTACTGCGGCCTTTCTATTTTTCGGATTATGGCCGTTACTCCGCCATCACCCGATGCGCCTCTGGTGCCTGGTCATGAGTGGCGCCATAGTCGTCGTCACCCTCAGCAGGCCCACATGGTTGCATCTTCCAAATCGTATCTGGACGAAATGCGGTGCCCTTCTGGGCAAAGTCGTAAACCCGATCGTCACCGGATTATTGTTCTACCTGGTCTTCACACCCACGGCGGTCTTCCTTCGTTGGGCCGGTAAAGATCCCTTGCGCCTATCAATCGACCATAACGCAGAGACCTATTGGATTCCACGAGGTGCTTCCGCGGACAGTTCCAATATGGCCGATCAATTCTGAAAGAGAGAAAACAATGTCGTTTTTATCTGAATTCTGGAAGTTCCTTCGAGTTCGAAAAAAGATCTGGCTGGTGCCGGTCCTGACAGTAATGATCTTCTTCGGAGTGCTGCTCATCTTTGCCGAGAGCAGCGCCTTGGCGCCTTTTATCTACACGCTTTTCTAAAAGAAGCTTATGTGGATTCTTGGTATCTCCGCCTTTTACCACGACAGCGCCGCTGCCTTGATCCGCGATGGAGAAGTCGTCGCGGCGGCTCAGGAAGAGCGCTTCACGCGCAAAAAACACGATTCCCGGTTCCCGGTTAACGCGATTCAGTACTGTCTTGAATCCAGCAACGTTGCGCGTGATCGGCTGGATCATGTCGTCTTCTATGAAAAGCCCTTCCTCAAATTTGATCGGCTGCTGGAAAACTATCTTACTTTCGCTCCGCGCGGCCTGCGGTCTTTTCAAATGGCGCTTCCACTTTGGATACGTGAGAAGCTCTTCCAAAAAGACCTTCTTTGCCGCGAGCTTCACGACGTGTGGCCGGATTTCGATTGGGCGAGCCGGCTGCTTTTCACAGAACATCACCAGAGCCATGCCGCGAGCGCATTTTTCCCGTCTCCGTTCGAGAATGCACTGGTTCTGACGATGGACGGCGTCGGCGAATGGACCACTACGTCCGTTGCCTTGGGTAGCGGAAATCGGCTGAATTTCATCTCCGAAATCCGTTATCCGCACTCACTCGGATTACTTTATTCGGCGTTCACTTACTATACGGGGTTCAAGGTTAATTCAGGCGAGTACAAAGTCATGGGTTTGGCGCCTTACGGCGAGCCGCGCTACGCCCAGTTGATCCTTGATCGGCTGATCGATCTGAAGCGCGACGGATCGTTTCGCCTGAACCTCGACTATTTCGATTACTGCACCGGCCTGACGATGACGAACGATAAGTTCTCTGCGCTTTTCGGAGGACCTCCCCGAAATCCAGATGAGCTGCTCACATCGCATCACATGGATCTGGCGGCATCGATACAGGCTGTTCTAGAAGAGGTTGTGCTGCGGATGACTTGCTCACTCGCAAGGCAGACGGGTAGCCGCAATCTTTGCATCGCGGGAGGGGTAGGCCTGAACTGCGTGGCAAACGGTAAGCTGCTGAGGACCGGCCGGTTTGATGGTCTTTGGATCCAACCGGCCGCGGGCGATGCGGGTGGTGCCGTCGGCGCCGCGTTGGCAGCGTACCACAGCCACCGAGATCAGCCGCGAAATCTTAATGGTCATATCGATGGGATGAAAGGTGCCTACTTGGGGCCCTCCTTCGAAAATGCCGATGTCGAGCGCCGTTTGACGAAGCTGGGCGCCAAGTTTGCTGTCTGCACAGACACCGAACTGCTTGATCGCTCCGCGGAGGCGCTGGTGGAAGGTAAGGCCGTGGGCTGGTTCCAGGGCCGTATGGAGTTCGGCCCACGCGCTCTGGGCAACCGCTCCATACTCGGCGACGCCCGATCCCCCACCATGCAGTCGCTGCTGAATCTGAAGGTGAAATACCGTGAATCTTTCCGCCCTTTCGCTCCCTCGATACTTCGCGAAGACTTAGGCGACTGGTTCGAGATGGATGCGGATAGTCCTTATATGCTCCTGGTCGCGGACGTCCAAGAGCACCGTCGCATAGCTATGACGCCCGAACAACAGAAGCTCTTCGGCATCGACAAACTCAATGTGCCCCGCAGCGAAATCCCCGCGGTAACACACGTCGATTATTCCGCTCGTGTCCAGACCGTTCATGCCGAGACCAATCCTCGCTACCATGCGTTGATTTCGGCATTCAAAGGGCGTACCGGCTGCCCCGTGATTGTAAATACGAGTTTCAATATTCGCGGCGAGCCCATCGTTTGCACGCCGGAAGATGCCTTCCGTTGTTTTATGGGCACTGAGATCGAAATTCTAGCGATTGAGAATTGCTTCCTCCGCAAAGAAGATCAGGACCAAAGCCTGCAGCGGGACTATCGCCAAACTTTCGAGCTTGATTAATTAAACAACCCCATCGCCGCGTACCAACACACAAAGATTAAGACATGGTGTTGGCTGGATGCTCTGCTACTTGACAGTTGGTCGATCTTCGCTGAAGCATACTATCGACCAGGACCAACTTGCAAAAGTTTGCGTACAATGCTCCGGCTCGGAGGTTCTTACTGAGCCGTGACTGCGAAGGGGCGGCAACGATACTCCAATTTACGCAATTAGGCAGTAGGAAGCTGGTAGCCCCGTCGAGATAGAACAAGAAAGTGGAACGGAGGTATCACACTCGAAACAAGCCGGCCATGTTTCAGCGCTCCCTTTTTTTCCCCATGCAATTAGGTTAAGCCGTTGACCGTTATCCAATCGAACGCCGGATAGGCTTTTGGTGCTTGAATTGCCAGCAGCCTATCCTTGGATTCGAAAATGCTCGCGAGCGGTCCTATTTTTCCCATCAAAGGTAACTTAGAATGATCTATTATTCTTAAAATCTTGCGGCGTCTGCAGGAGATCCGGAGCGGGCGACGGTGGCCGGGGAATGGTCGATTTCGGTGAGTGCGTTGATCGCGTCGTCACTGTCGCGGGATTTGATGCCGGTCCCGATATAGGATTCAAGAATAGTTGAAGCGGGTGAATCATGCCGAAAGCACCGTGTCCGGAATTTAAGATATCCAAAGCTCCCGTGCCTCTCGCGTTTCCAACGCATATGTCATCGCCCGCGGCATTCGATAAGATCTCCTGAGTGAAGTTACCCTGTCCATCGTTGTGGAAAACAGAAACGCGACGGAAGATCGATTGGTCCTGTTCTGCCGTGACCAAATCTAAGTAGCCCTTTTGGTCCATATCAACGACGCGGATGGTCTGTGTGTCCGAAAAACTTGCGTCGATCGTAGTCGCAGTCCAGGTTCCATTGCGACGGTCTGCCGGAGCTTCAAACCAAATCAGCCCACCTGCTGGCGGCAGTGCGCCATTGGGACCCTCCGATTGGCCCATGACAATGTCCATTCTTCCGTCGCCGTTGAGATCGCCGGATCCGTAAGCCGCAATATACATGTCGCCCGTGGGGCAACTCGTGGCCGTGCATGGATAAGTAGGCCCTATGTTATGCGTGATCCAACTACCTGTGCGCGCATTTCCTCCAGTTTCGCGCGGATTCTCGAACCAGACCGCATTGTATGTAGCTGTGGAATTCGCAAGCGTGCTCACTATATTGATACTGCCCTTGCCCGAACCAATATCGAGAAGGGCAACCCCGCGCGTCGCGCTATTGTACTGAACGGGAGTCCACGAATCGGCGGTGTTCTGGAAGTAGATGTAGCTCGGGGTGACGACGTCTAATAGTCCATCTCCGTCAATGTCCGCGATGATCAGATTGTTCTCACTGCTACTACTCAGGCCCGGGCCAATGGTGTGCATGTTCCAGGTTGCTGTTGTGGGATCACCGCCTTGCCCGCGTGGATTCTCGAACCAAACGATGGTGCTGATGCCATTGGGCCCAGTAATATAGCTGGCGACGATATCAACCGCGCCGTCTCCGTTGACATCGAGTGCAACCATATCTCCGTAGGCGTCGCCGTCACCAACGATCGTGTATTTCGGCCATGGGTCGGTCAGCACGCCGGACGCTGGATAGCCGTACCAATAAATGCCGTCTGTCGGACTTCCAGGCCCAACTCCAAAACCGGCCACTGGATTTAAATGCCCGGTACCTTCAATATCCGCCAAAGTTTTCTCGAGGAGGGTGGAAGGCGGATTTGCATCAACAGTGACTGCGGAGAAGAGAGCAGGGCCGTCCTGATTGCTGGCCGCCGGGCTGGCAACATTATAAAAATAATCAACGATCGCGGTGAAAGCCGGCGTGCTCGTGGTAGCCACGTTATAGTTCCCGGCGAACGGGCCAACGCCGGTAATGGCCAACGTGAGAGGGAAGGATGATGCCGTTGTAAAATTGACCCCGTCTAAAGACCACTTACCGACCCAATTGTTGCCACTTCTTTCGAGCTGGAGCCAAATCGGCGCTTGCGTCACGTTGATGACGGCATCGTTTATGCTGGTCTCGGTCCCATTGATCGTTTGGCCAGCGTAAATATGTACGTTGGTCCCGTCGCTGTACACTTTAAACGCGACGGAATTATTCGCATCCTGCCGTGCGCTGATTCCTTCTTCCTGGATGCCAATCGCGACAGTCGATTGGAAGCGAGCCTGCACCTGAAAATCGGTGTCGGTGATGTTCTCCAGCACTTGGACTGGCGGACTGCTAGGCGCCAATTGATCATGGACGGATCCTTGCGGAAGGCTGATCGTTGCGGCGCTGCCATTCAGCGTTACCACCGCGTCTCCTGCCGAATCGACGATGGTCCATAGAGCCGTGTTCAGGGTCGAGGAATCGAAATTGTCCGAGATAGGGGCACAGTTTACGTTCGGATCTCCTGTGCTTCCTGTAAGGAATGTTTGGTCGCTGGATGTTGAACTCTGTCCCGTTGAGTTCGTCGAACTGACTTGGTAATGATAAGTTGTGCTGCACGCTAGGCCGGTCAGCTGGACCGTGTGAGATGTGACGAGTGATGAATTACTGAAAGTCTTTCCATAAGATGCCGTTGTTCCATAATTGACATTGGACGAGGAAGTTTCGTCGGTTGTCCAGTTAATCGTGACCGTCGTTGAAGTTGGCACAGCGCTAATGGCGCTGATGACTGGCGGGTTTGGAGTGTTGCTATTGTTGCCGGAGCTGCTGCCTCCTCCGCCACACGAAAGGAGGCAAAGGAGTACGGGAACGGAAAAAAAAACCAGCCGCCGGGCGCTTGGGCCGTCAACATCAATGTTAATGCGCGAAGCGCAGACGGATTCTTCGTTGCGAACAGATAAAGGCGAAATAATTTCATTGACGCAATTTTTCATGTGCCTCCTAACCAGTAAGATCTACTAGGCTCTTTTGACTAGATTCTCCGAAGCAGCAGCCTCAAATGCATTCTGTGGCTCGTGAGATTGCTAGGCCATGGTGACCATTAGAACACAAAGAAACTCAAAAAATACCCGAAAAAATGCTGGCCTGACCCCTAAAAAGTTCTGCTGCCGCTGGGTCGCCGATCCATTACTCTCGAACCTGTTGTTAGGAGTCGGAGCTTGGCTGACGGATCTCGTAACAGTGTAAGCTAAGGACGCCGAACGCCTAGGCCCCGCCAGCGGCAGCCTGGTGTTGCGACATCCGTCGGATCGGCTTGGACCAGTTCTCGGATCCATCGCTAACCTCAACGTGTACAACCCAAACGTCAAACGCGCTCACACAATACTCCCCCACCCGCTGTTCTAATTCACCCCTCCACTATTTTCTCCTCGACAGCGCCGTCGGCCTTTCTACTCAGTAGACTGGTTTTGTTGATTCAGCAAGCTCTGCATTCGAAGGACAGTTCCCTGGACTTGGAAGTGCCTGCGGAAGTTTGCTGGTACTGGCACGCCATTTCTCGGAAAGGACAAGTTTACGACGATGTTGAAATATTCATGTATCATTGCGTCGCTGGCGATTGCCAGCCTGGCGTTGATGGGGCAGGACGCGCCTTACGGCCTCACTGGCGACCTGAGCAATCTCTACAGACTTTCGAACGCAAAGACGTTCTCCGCCAGCCCGGAGAACGTCACCGGAGCCAAAGGTCAGGGGGGGATGGCGACGAAAGGAACGGGCGAGGGTCCGGCTCGCGAACTCGGACGAGGCTGGAAGATCAGCCCGTCTATCGTCATCAAACCAAAGCAGACATTTGTTCTTGCCGACATCGACGGACAGGGGGCGATCCAGCACATCTGGATGACGCCCACCGGAACCTGGCGGTACTCGATTCTGAGAATGTACTGGGACGGCGAGAAAGACCCGTCCATCGAGGTGCCGGTGGGCGACTTCTTCACCATGGGCTGGGGAGTTTACGCCAAAGTGCAGTCGCTCGCCGTGTGCGTCAATCCGGGCAGCGCGTTCAATTCTTATTGGCCTATGCCTTTCCGGAAACACGCGAAGATCACCATGGAAAACTTGGATGACCGGGACATGGTGGTCTACTATCAGATTGACTACACCCAGACAGAAGTGCCGAAAGACGCCGCGTATTTCCACGCGCAGTTCCGCCGGGTGAATCCGCTTCCTTACAAGGACGTGTACACGATCCTCGACGGCGTAAAAGGCAAGGGACAATATGTGGGAACCTATCTTGCCTATGGCGTCCACAATGACGGCTGGTGGGGCGAGGGAGAAATCAAGTTCTACCTGGACGGCGACAAGGACTTTCCGACCATCAACGGGACCGGGACGGAAGATTATTTCTGCGGTTCGTACAATTTCGAAAATCAGGAGAAGAAGCAGTACGAGGAGTTCACCTCGCCGTACAGCGGACTGATTCAGGTGATCAAGCCGGACGGACTGTACAAATCCCAGCAGAGATTCGGTCTCTATCGATGGCACATTGTCGACCCGATCCGGTTTGACAACGACCTGAAAGTGACCATGCAGGATCTGGGCTGGCGCAGCGGAGGGCGCTATCTTCCACTGCAGGACGATATGTCTTCGGTGGCGTTCTGGTATCAGACCGAGCCGCACACTGTGTTTCCGCCCCTGCCCGACAAGGATCATCTGGAAGTGAATTAAGCGGTAAGCCGAAATATGTGTAATAGTTTCGTTCACCACCTAACTGAGCTATACTTATGTGGTATAACCACAGGGAGGCACTGATGGGCGATTCCAAACTAGATCTTTTGCAAGGCACGCTGGATGTGATGGTCCTCCAGACCCTGGAAGTAATGGGTCCGCTGCATGGATACGGCATTGCGCGTCGTATCGAACAGGTAAGCAGCGATGAAGTGTTGCTAAACCAGGGCACCATTTACGCAGCGTTGGTGCGATTGCAACAGCGAGGTTGGATCGCGGGCCGGTGGGGCACTTCAGAAAACAACCGGAAGGCGAAGTTCTACTCGATCACAAGGGCGGGCCAAAAGCAGTTGGCGAAGGACACTGCCTACTGGCAAAGGCTGTCAGCCGTGATTGGGCGGGTTCTTTCCATGCACGGCCAAGGAGAAGAAAAATGAATCATTCGGTTCGAGAAGCACTCAATCGAATGCGTTCGTTCTTCCGCAAAGATCCGCTTGATCAGGAACTGGACAGTGAGATAGCTTCCCATCTGGCTATGGCCGTGGAGGAGAACATAGCGCGCGGTTTGCCGGCGGGAGAAGCCCGTCGCTTGGCGCTTGCGCGATTTGGCGGAGTGCAACAAGCGCGCGAGACGCATCGCGAAACACGCGGGTTGCCCTGGCTCGACGTGATGACGCAGGATCTCCGTTTCACCTTCCGCACAATGCGACGCGACCCTGCGTTCACGATCGTGGCGGTGGTGATTCTGGCTCTTGGCATAGGAGCGAATGTCGCCGTGTTCAGTGTAGTGAATACAATTTTGCTGCGACCGCTGCCATTTCACGATTCGCAACAGTTGGTGCGGATTGTGGAGAGGAACCCGGCTGCCGGGGAATCCAGCAAGACCTATACGGCGGACGCTACACAGGATATTCAGCAACAGAACCATTCGTTTCAATCTGTCAGTGGCTATTTCGCGTTCACTGGACCAGATAACTTCAAGCTCATTGGGCATGAGCAACCGGTGCCATTGACCGGAATACTGGTGGCGGAAGGTTTCTTTCAAACGCTTGCCGTTGAACCTGTGTTAGGGCGGTTATTCAAGGCCGACGAATTCGTGAAACACGCTCAGCCGGTGGCGCTGTTGACTTACCCGGTCTGGAAGCGGCAATTTGGCAGCGATCGCAGCATCGTTGGGCGAACCGTTGATTTAAACAACACTTCTGTAACGGTGATCGGAGTGTTGCCGGAGACATTCGATTTTGGCTCCGTTTTTTCACCGGGAGCGAAGGTCGATCTCTTCACGCCGTACATCATGGATGATTTCCGCGACGATGGAAACGACCTCGCGTTGATCGGGCGGCTGAAACAAGGGGTGACGTTGGCACAAGCACAACGCGAGGCCGATCAACTCATTCCGCAGCTCTATTTCTCACACAAGCATCCTGAATATGGAAAAGGCTACACGGGGCAAGTTACCGGATTGAAGGAGTATGTCAGTGGCAAGTTGCGACGCTCGCTGATTGTGCTGTGGTGCGCTGTTGGTCTGATTTTGCTGATTGTTTGCGTGAATCTGTCAAACCTGCTATTGGCGCGGGCGGCCGCGCGGAGCAAAGAATTTGCCATGCGTACTGCTTTGGGGGCGAGACGCGGGCGGTTGATACGTCAATCGCTAACAGAGAGCTTCGTGTTAGCCGCGGCAGGAGCAGTGGTTGGTTTAGGACTCAGCTATGTGGTGATCTCGTATCTGGCTCATCAGGGATCGATCGCGCTGCCGTTGCTCGGCATGGTTCGGGTGGATGGCGGAGCGCTGGGATGGACGGTATTGGTCGCTGTCAGTGCAGCGATTCTTTTCGGATCGGTGCCGGGTCTCCGCATCGCAGATCGAAATTTACAGGAGGTGTTGAAAGACAGCGGGCATGGAACCAGCAGCGGTCGGAAACATGACCGTCTCCGCTCGACCTTAGTCATAGCGGAGATCGCTCTGGCTTGCGTACTCCTGGTCGGTGCCGGCTTGCTGCTACGCAGCTTTCTGCATGTTCTGGACGTTGATTTGGGCTTTCACGCGAGTGGCGCGGCGGCGATCAGCATCGACGATGGCGATGACGGGAATCCGGCCAAGCGCGCCGCGGTATGGCAGGAATTTGTGAACCGAACTTCGATGATCCCGGGCGTGGAGGCTGTGGGCATTTCCGATAACCTGCCCATGAGCCGGAACCGCAGTTGGGGAATTGCAGCAAAGGGCCAGCAGAAAACCAATGCTCTGGATTTCGTTCCCGTGTACGTCTACATCGTCTCGCCGGGCTATCTAAAGGCGATGGGAATGCGGCTGATGCAAGGTCGCGATATCGGATGGGAAGACCTCTACAACAACAGAAGCGTAGTCATCATCAATGAGACTGTTGCACGAAAGTTGTGGCCACAACAGAACCCCATTGGCCGTACAGCTGTTGCAGGCGGTGCGGATGCGGAGGTGATTGGCGTTATTGCGGACGTACGCGAAAGCAGTGCGGAAGAAAATGCGGGAGCACAGATGTACCTGCCGAGCACGAAGCAGTTTGGGCCCGAAGGCGCGAACCTGGTGATGCGTTCGAAGCTACCTTCCAGCGCCCTGGCAATGACTGTGATGAGAACGCTGCGGCAGATAAATCCCGGACAACCGGCGACGGAACTTAAGCGGATTCAGACGCTGGTGGATCACACGACGTCCCCGAGACGCTTCTTTGTGCTGCTGGTTGGAACGTTTGCTGGTCTAGGGGTTCTGCTCGCTTCGCTGGGAATTTACGGCGTTATCTCATACTCCGTTACTCGGCAGACGCAGGAAATAGGCATACGCATGGCCCTTGGAGCGACGGAAGGCCGAGTGCAGCTTGGGGTAATCTGGAAAACACTGCGACTTGCGCTGATTGGCATCACGGTTGGAATCTTCGCGTCAGTTGTCGTGGCGCGGCTTATTGCTTCGTTGCTTTTTCAAACTGCTCCCACCGATCCGTTTGCATTCGCCGGGATGGTGATTCTGTTGACCACAGTTGCGCTGCTTGCCGGATATCTCCCAGCGCGAAGAGCTTCAAAAATCCATCCACTGGTTGCACTGCGCACACAGTGAAATCGAAACAGCGTCTGAAGTTTTCGTACGGCGCCAACTAGAGCGGCCTTGCGGACCAAGTCCGCTCACTTCTTTGAGTAACCATGCCAAACATATTCCAAAGCTAACGGCAGCGTTTGCAACCTCACCCCGTGGTCGCAGTGACTGGCATTCCTCGTAAACAAAAATTGGTACCGATAGCCTTTTTGCGCCAGCACTTTGGCCATCCGCTCATTGGCGAGGACCCAGTCGTGATAGTTGTCGCGCGTAATCAGGTTGTCCCGGTCGCTCACCTGCATCCAAATCCGCAAAGGTTTCTTTGGGCTATTCGCAATCAGCGTGTCATGGAATTCCCATGCGCCGTGCGGCGTTTCGGCATTGTATGGCCACTGTTGGTATACGAAGGTCCCGGAATAGCTCAGAACCCGGTGATAGAGATCCGGCCGGTACCACGCCATCGCCATCGCCGCAGCAGCACCTGAACTGCAACCCATCGCGGCGCGTCCCTCTGGATTCTTGGTCAGTTTGATGTTGTACTGTTTCTCCACATAAGGCAGCACTTCGGTTTCTACAAATTGCGCGTACACTCCCGACATCGTGTCGTACTCCAGCCCACGCTGGCTGCCCTGCGCGTCGCCGCCGCCGTTGCCGATCGAAATGGCGATCATCACCGGCACCCGTTTCTCCGCGATCAAGTTGTCAAGCGCTGTGAACAAAGTCTTGTCCGGCCCATCTGTTCCAACAATGAAAGGCGCTTCCGCACCCGCCACATATTGGCGCGGCACATACACCGCCACCTTGCGGCTATAGGGAGCCGGGTGGCTGTTGACGATTAGCTTCGTCGGGTCTGCTGGATCCGGTTGCGCAAAAGTGCCCGGCTCCCGCATTACGCCCGGATAGATCTTACTGTCTGTGGAGTTCATGGTGAACTCGAACACCTGTCCCTGCGGCACGCCTTCCTTGACCGACATCTCGGGCGCGGCGTTATGCGTTGGGCCGACAATGAAATTCCCGTTTTGCTGAGCGGAGGGAAGATTCCCATCCTGCAGTTCTTTCGCCTTGACGTAGCCGGTAGTGTGGGGATCGCGAGTCGGTGCCGTCGGACGTGCAGCGGCCTGTGGCGTCGCCGGGCTCTGCGCGACGGCGCTGCAGGGACTAGCGAAGAAGTAAAGTAAGGCTGCCGTCAAATAAACAAGAATCATCGGAGAACACCTCCCATGATCCTAACGAAACCAAATCAGGACGCTAAATGCTGCCGGTCGGTCGCGAACAAGCGGGGCGGCGGAACGCCAGTCTGGGCGCGGCGGCTTAGCAAGAGTGTGAAAGAATTAAACCAACGGAGAGCGGCCGGAGTCAACTCCGCCCGCGAGAAAAGGAGGATCCACGTGATCGAAACGGCTATTGTTCTCGTGTTGACCGCGGTCTTAACAGGTGTATTAATCACCGGCCGCATTTTCAAAGGCAAACATGCACGCCAGAATGATGATCTACGGCTGCATCTTATGAGGAGAGAAAACCGTCAGAATCAATAACATTGTCGCATGTCAAGCGCCACTAGCTGCCCGCGGCATCGAGAGCGCCTCATCCCTGTCGCGGGCCCGTCGCATTTCGATCTCAGGTGCAAACCGGGTAGCATTACTCAGCCGCGACTGTCAAGGAGCGGCAACGATACTCCAATTTACGCAATTAAGCACTAGCCCTTCAAACGAAGTCAACAAAAGAGCAATTAAACCGCGGCTGCGAACGTAGACTCACACAACTGCCATATGCGCGTGGCAAGAGCATCATACCCCGAAGGCGTCTTCATTTCTCAGCGTAGGTGGAACTTTCGCGCGAACGACAGAGCGGCTAAACCTAACGCTAGCAGTCCGACCGACGCCGGTTCCGGCACAGGGGACGCGAGATAAATGATTTCTACTTCTCCGCTGCTGGCGTTTGCGGCGAGATCCACGGTCGCTGCAATGCCCGGCTCCAAGTAGGAACTGCCACCTTGACCACTACACGCATAGCAACTACTATTGCCGTTGCCCCCATCCCCGCCGGTGTAACCGCCCCCGCCCCCACCTCCATCAGCGCCACCACCCCCACCGCCAAACCCTCCGCTGCCACCGTTACCCGCTGCTGAACCGCCTGTGAGCAAGGGGAATCCTAAACCGCCGCCGCTTTCGCCGCTGACGCCGCTACCCAGAAATCCACCGCCTCCTGAAGCGGACTCGCCGGCGGAGCCCCCTAAACCGCTTCCGCCAGTCGTATCAGTGCCGCCGTTCACCACCGCCTCACCTTGCGCACCACCACCGCCACCGCCGCCTGCGACGATCAGGGGAGTGCCAGTCGAATCGAGCACCACAAAGGTCCCGCCGCCACCACCGCCGCCCCAAATGATGCCGCTTGCGTTGGAGCCTTGCTGGCCAATATAAAGGTCCAGAACGTTGCCCGCTGTGAGGTTAAAATCACCGCCAATCTGAGCGCCTAAACCCCCGCCAGGAGTTGGGGTGTTGAAACCACCGGCGCCATTCCCGCCAGCGGCCCCGTAAGCCACAATCTCATAACTGCCGGACGTATTGATTAGGTACTGCTGCTCGCCGTTGACGCCCGTGTAGGAAACGGTGTCTGCGGCTAACGGAAGACTACAGACAACCGCGGCGACAACAAGACCGCCAGCTTTTACGAATGACATTTCCACCTCTACCTCTTAAAGGCGTGGAATCTCCCATTCAGCGATCACGAGACACGGCAAAAGACCACGCCCATCGTGAACAGGATGACGTAAGCACTTTCCAAAAAAATCGCCGTTTCGTGATCGCCCCCGCCACCTTTTTCCGCCCTATCCAAATAGAAGGGGAAAAATGTCACTCTTGCAACCAAAATTACCGCGTACAACGGCCCGCGCCGCCACTGCACTCTGCGCCTTCACTCTCCTCAGTGCGCCGTTGCTTGGCGATACTTTCGGCTATTCCGCTAGCGGCCTGCAAACCTATACCGCCGCCACCACCGGCACTTACCAGATCATCGCCGACGGCGCTTCCGGCGGAAACAGTGACGGCGCCACCGGCGGATATGCCGCCAGCGTAGATCTCAATGTCAACCTGACGCTGGGCCAAACACTGCAAATCTTCGTCGGCCAGCAGGGGGTGGATGACCATAACGGCGGTGGTGGCGGCGCAGGCAACGATGGAAACGATGGCACCTTAGCGAACGGCGGCAACGCATTGCTCACCACCAATGGCGGGACACCCGGCGCAGGCGGCGCAGGCGGCGTCGCAGAGAGCGGTGGTTCCGGGGTGCCCGCATTGTACGGCCCTGGCACCGGCGGAGGAGCCGGCGGCGGCGGAATCAACAGTTCCGGCACCGATGGCGATCAACCCGGCAGCGGCGGCCAAGGCTTCTTCGTTGCGAGCAACAGCCTTGCCGGCGGTAGCCCCGATGGTGGTTATGGCGGTGGCGGCGCTTCCGGTGGTGACAGTGGCGCTGGTGGCGGCGGCGGTGGCTGCTCCGGCGGCGGTGGCGGCAGTGTCGATGGCAACGGCAACGTCTACGGCGGCGGTGGCGGCGGATCCTGCTGGGCGGGCACTTTGCTCAGTTCATCTGTTCTCACCACCTTCGGCGACGGCAGCGTCGAAATTATCGCCCCGGCCAGCGTAGTCCCGGAATCCGGCAGCTGCGCACTCATTGGAGCGGGCCTCATTGCCCTGGGAGCCATCAGAAAACGCCAGCAACTATTTCGCTAACCGCGCCGGCCCCCGCTTTCCAGCCTCGAAGTCAATAACAATCTGCCGCATCAGTCGTGCGAAACGCGCGTCTTATTGAGCCCAGCCAACCTAACCGCTATGGATCCATAAGTGGCTGGGTCTAACTCGGAAATGAGAGGTTAATGAAGCGTTAATAATTTTCTTGGTCTCGCGTGATCGCTCTTCAACGGTAATTACGCCTTACCGATTAGTGGCGACATATCCCATCAAGGAGCGTTTGTATGACGATGACAAAGACAAATTCCTTCCGCTATGAGCTTGCTTATTCGGAGGTCCCGCCGGAACAAGATCTCGATTCGCGCGGTAACAAGGTAACGACAATTCAGTGCCGTGGCCAAATCGTTCTCGAGACGAAAGATCGAATTAAAGAAATCTTCCAATCTACGCCATTTCACGGCCGCATCATCTTCGATCTGAGTGATGTGGATTATCTCGATAGCGCCGGACTCGGCACACTCTTGAGCTTGAAATTATCGGCGGTCAAACAAGGAGGCGTTGGTGTAAGTTACACGCATATGACAGCTCGCGTCCTTCAGTTGCTTAGGATTGCGAACCTTACCGAATGGCTCAGCTCTTGACGATAGGCTGCGCAAGATCATGATCGCTGTTAGAGTCTTTTCCCGCCTTATGACTTAGAGGAGAAACATGCCACTCTTTCGAGATAACCAACAGCTTGCTTTTGCTTGCGTTGCCGCCTTCTTTCTCACCCAGCCGCCTGCGCGGGCAGATGTTGTATTCACAAACATAACGACGAACATGTCTGGCGCTGGGCAATGTGCTTGTGGCGGAAACCCATATTTCGAAGCGACGCCGAGGCTTTCACCCCGGCATCGAACTACAACCTCACCAGCGCCGCCGCCGTCTTAGACGGCAAAAGTACTGGCGGGACAGTTAATTTTGACATTTTTTCCAATAACAGCGGTACTCCGGGGACCCTGCTCGCCACGCTAGGCACGGCTACCGTCAGCCCCACCGCATCCGGCACTTTCACCGAGAGCACGCTTTCTCAGCCCGTCGAACTCCTGGCGAACACGCAATATTGGCTTGTCCTCACGCCGGCGACATCGGCCACTTACGTGGTTTGGGACAGTTGGTTCACCCCTTCGTACCCTTTGGCGCCGTTTGCGTCCACTGAGGATACAACGGGACAAAGTGGGTGGGCTACCTACGGTTCCGGTTCCAATTCTTTACAGTTCCAAATCGACGGAACACTGGTTACCTCGACCCCAGAACCGCCGAGTGGCTGGCTCGCTCTTGTCACGCTTGGCGGAATCTTGTTCATTCCCGGTAAGAAGCGATGACTTCGCCACGAGTCCGTCTTGGACAAAAGCGAAATATTACGAATCACACCACTAGTACCGACTTGCAAAAGTTTGCGTGCAACGCTCCGCCTCGGAGGTCCTTACTGGGCCGTGACTGTGAAGAGCGGCAACGATACTCCAATTTACGCAATCAGGCACTAGCTATAGCTAAGCCTGTGCGAACGATGAAGCTCTGGGCGCAGTATCGAGGGAGACTCCCAGCCGCTGGCAATCGCTCTCAACCATCTCACGCACGAGTTCCTGGAAGTTGGTTTTGTGCGTCCAGCCGAATTGCGTACGGGCCTTGGTCGAATCACCGAGAAGAATATTGACTTCCGCCGGCCGGAAGAGATCCGGATCGGTTCTGACAAATTCCCGATAGTCGAGATGAGCTAAACCAAACGCAGTTTCCACAAACTCTTGCACTGTGTGAGTTTCGCCAGTGGCAATCACGAAGTCGTCGGGCTCTGGCTGCTGGAGCATCAACCACATCGCTTGCACGTATTCGCGCGCGTGACCCCAATCGCGTTTCGCCTCGAGGTTTCCTAACTTCAGGGTTTTGGCCTTCCCGGCGATGATGCGGGCAACCCCGGACGTGATCTTGCGTGTTACAAACTCGAACCCTCGTCTCGGAGACTCGTGATTAAACAAAATACCGCTGCTCGCGTGCAACTGGTAGGCTTCGCGATAATTCCTCGTCAATTCGAAGCCGCACACTTTGCTGATACCGTAACTCGACCGGGGATGAAACGGGGTTCGCTCGCTTTGTGGCACTTGCTCTGCTTTGCCAAACATTTCGCTCGAACCAGCGAAATAAAAACGGCAGTGCGGGGCGGCGTTCTTTACGGCCGCCAATAGAAAATGAGTCCCATTGATGTTGGCATTCAAAGTGGAGAATTCGTCATCGAAGGAATAGCTGACAAAACTTTGCGCGGCCAGATGGTAACATTCATGCGGTACCACTGCCGCAACGGCTTGGTAGATGCTGGCGTAGCTCTCGAGCGACGCCGCGTGCAGCTTAATTCGATCGCGCACCGAGGCGAGCCGGGCCAACCGGTTTTCCGGATCCTCTAAAGCCACGCGGCGGACAATACCGTGGACTTCGTAGCCTTTGCCCAGAAGCAGTTCAGCCAAGTACGATCCATCCTGGCCCGTAATTCCGGTAATCAACGCGCGACGGCTCATAGACGGCAGTTTAGCATGGGACTTGGGGTAGCTTCGCGATAATGGGCCTGGATGAAACAATCGTGGAAGACAAATGATTTCGTACGCCCAGAATTTTGAAGACGTGATCCTGAATCGCGTTTTTCGCAACCGGAAAGACGGTTTTTACATCGACGTCGGCGCAATGGATCCGGTTTTGCACTCCGTCACCAAGTTCTTCTACGATCAAGGCTGGTGCGGCATCAACATCGAGCCCAACGAATGGTTTTTCAGCAAACTGGCTGCGGACCGCGTGCGCGATATCAATCTAAATCTGGCTCTCGGCGATCACGGCGAAGAAGACAAGACTTTTTACGTTTTCAAAGACTATGGAATCTCTACCTTTGACGAGTCTAGCCGTGACCGTTTTATCGAGCGCGGTTTTGAAGCCAAAACAAAGACCGTCAAGGTCAGTACACTGGCCGCCGTCTGTCGGGAGCATGTGGACCGGCCGATCGACTTTCTTAAGGTCGACTGTGAGGGTTGGGAAAGGCCGGCTCTGGCGGGTGCCGACTGGGACCGATTCCGCCCAACCGTAATCGTCGTCGAAGCAACGCTGCCGCTAACAACGACTCCTTCGTTCTTAGAATGGGAACCGATTCTAGCGGAGGCGCAGTACGATATGGTCTATTTCGACGGCCTAAACCGATTTTATCTGCGCCGCGATTCGCCTGGCCTACGAGCTCACTTTAGCGCCCCGCCCAATGTCTTTGACGAGTTCAAGGTTCATGCTATCGAGGAGGCGGAACAAGCGACCCAAACGGCCCAGCGGGAGCGAGACGGGTTGGCTGGGCAAATTGCCGAACTAAACAAGCGAATTATAGAACTGGAGAACGGGTCAAAATTCGCGGGAGATGAAAACCAGCGGCTCCGAGTGGAATTGGAACAGAAGGCGAGTCGCATCGGGGAATTGGAAAGAAAACGCAACGAGCTCACCGACGCCTTGCTTCGGACCCGGTTGTGGGTCGGAAGGTTATCGCAGGAGGTGGCTGCCAACAAACGGCGGCTATAGGGCTGTCATCCGGTAGTGACCGCCTTAAGTCCGAGTCGAACCGGCAAAGGCTAGGCGGACGCGCATCACAACGTTCTTTCCTAACGTAAAAAACCGCACCGCGAACAGCTTCAAATAGCTCAACGCAGTCGGTATCAACTTCATCTTCGACTCGCCGTCTACCCTGAAGATAAACTGGATCGGCTCCTCGACGATTCTGAGGCCCTCCCCGTGCGCCCGGATCAGAATTTCCGGCAGAAAGGCAAATCCAACGCTGCTAAAGGAAATCTGCCGAAATGCCTTGCGCGAATAAACACGAAAGCCGGATGTCATGTCCGCTACAGGCATTCCGGCAAGGCGCCGCATGAATCGATTCACTGTATCGCTCAGTGTACGTTTCCACAGCGGCGCCCCGCTAGTAGCACTTCCGCTCACCTTGCGGGACCCAATCACAAGGTCGGCATTGCGGCTAGTTAAGGCATTTACTAACCTCGGTATCTCTTCGGGCTGGTGGTTTAGGTCCGCATCCAGGCTGATCACCACGTCCGCATCGCTCGAAACCGCCGCAAAGCCTCTGCGGAACGCATTCGCCAAGCCGCTAGGTTGCGCATTGTGAAGGATTCGGATCTCAGGGCGACTCGCCGCAAACGTCTCCGCAATCGCGCACGTTTCGTCCGTGCCGTCAATTACGTAGATGAGCTCCCAATGGTCGAACGCATCAAGAGTGGAAATGAGCCGTTTGGTAAGCGGGCCGATGTTTCCGGCTTCGTTGTAGGCCGCGATTACTACCGAAATCTTCATGGCGGATTAGCTATTCTTCCAGTTAATAATAACGATGGGTGGGTGAGCCGCTGCTACTCAGATCGGCATCGGTGCCCTAACTAGGCTACATCATGCCAGCCGCTTCACCATGTGGAGTGAACCGGCTCCCAGCTATCGACGATATCGTCCTATGATTGCCGGACAAACGCTCCACTCATTGGTACCCTCGGCGGCTGTACTCCGGGCTCTCTAAGAACCCCGTAATCACGGTCCGAAGAAGCGCGCCTCGATCAAGAGCATCCGACCAAGAGGCGAGGCCCGGAGGATCCGGATCACGCCCCAACAGCGCAAAGTATAGCATGTATACCATCATGCGGTTTCGATCATTGGCCTTATGCTTGGTCGCAAGATTAGCTGCTGGACCGATCGCCGGCTGCGGCGGCCCGCTCGTCAACCATTCCGCGCGCGACGGCCACCCTCCACCCACATCAAGGTAGGCCCAGAACTGCGGAAGGCAGCGGTGCTCAAACTCGACGGACGTCAACAAGTGCTCAATGAAATCGACTTGCGACCGCGCTCCCCGATCCAGCGCCTCAGTCCATTCCGAAACTTCTTGACCTGTTGGTTCTCGGAGAAGGATAGTTTTGAATACATTCTTGACCCACGATTGAGTTGGCCGTGTGCCGTTTGTCTCAGCGGACGCAAAATCCTCTTCGGCCGGGTGCGATTCACGCGCCAGCAAAAGAAAGCTCCCGGCATCTCCACCGGGCGGGTTGGAGTTGGGCACAAAAAGAAAGCGCCCCGTCGCTGTTGGAGATATGTTGCCCGGCAAATTCAGGCGATACCGCCACTCCGCCAACAAGCGTGGGGTTTTTTCGACGATAGCCCAGCGAAGTCTTTTTCGAGCCAACTTACTAGCAAACTGTAGGTAGTCCGCATGCTCGTCCAATGGAATGCCGGTGACGATCCCATTGCTGTCGAAGTTTAATCCATAAACGTCCCAGTAGTCTCCCAATACGGCTTGGATCTGATTTTGCTCCAGCCATTGCACCCAGCGCTCGTCGGCAATCAATTGGGATCGTAGTGATTTTCCAAGAGGCGAAATCGTGGAAGGGTACATTCTCGCGTTTAGGGTTACCAGAAATACCACGCCAGTCGCCGTGACAACTCGCAGCGCGCTCGTCGATGTCGCGCAGAGAATAGAGGCAATTCCAGGGACGACAAGGTAGAGGGGAAGTAAGTAACGAACCGCCGGGCCCCGTACCGAGCCGGCTGCGGAGAATACGTAAATGCAGACGCAGAATACGGCGATTAGCCCTAGCAGCGCTGCTTGCGCCGAGAGCACCGGGCGCTTTCTCAGTCCGGAATTGGGCCAAACCGCGAGTCCCAGAAGAGAGAGAGCAGCAACTACGTAGAGCGTGATGGCGATGCCGGGACCCGCGGCCGCGGCAAGGTTAGAGGCTGGTGTATCGACGAGTAACCACGGAAGCTCGGTCGAGACCAGGTAGGATGCGTTCGAAATAACTTGCGCTGAAGAGCTGCTGGCATGCACCAGCCCGTCGCCTAGGATCTTCGCCGCTCCGCCTCTCGCGAGAAAGATCCAAACCGGCGAACTGCCCGCAAGCATTCCTGCGGCCACCAGCATTATCCTCAACTTGGAATTCAGAACACGGCCAAGCGATAGCCACAGGATGACTGGCAACGTAATCATGAAGCTTTGCACTGAGCACCACAACGCGAGACCTGCCGACGCGCCAAGTGCAAAAAACCAGATAAGCTGCGGTCTTTGCCGTTTCAAAAGTGTGGCCAGCCATAAGGTGCTGGCGCAATACATGAGAATTTCTCCGTACGCCCAGGGTGCATAGGTGTTGATGACCAGTTGTTGTGGAGGAACCGCTGCCAATGGAAGGCCCATGAGACTCAAACGGGGTCCGAACGCCTCTCTCAAGTACAGGTACATGAAGACGGCGAACAAAGAAGTAAACAACAACCCGGTTAGCATCAACGACGCCCGGGAGGTCCCGAAGACGGAAAATGCAACAGCGGTTACATAGCAACTCTGCGCGCCCAGGCGGTAGCCACCGGGATAAAACACGGGACGGTCCCCTTTAAGTACGTTGAGAGCGCACAGGCCAGTCACGATTCCGTCCGCATCAGCTTGGTACTTGTGTACTGGAAACGCAACGAGGATTCGTATTATGAGGGCGATGGCTAACACAACTGCCGAGGCGACGGTCCAAAACGACAAGTACCGTTGGACAAACAATCTCAAATCAGAGGTGATTGCGAGGAGCCTTTGCATTTCAGGTTAAATTGGGCAACCATAGCTGCCTTCAAAGATGGCGCGCGCGAATCGGTTGGGCCGTCAAAGGGCAGGCCCAACTAATTCACAACACTGCCGGTTCCAAGAAAACTCAACTTATTATAGTTACGGGCAGCACGAAGTGCGAGAACGAAACACGAGGTCGCTTTCCATAGGCTTTGAAAACTGCGCCGTTTGCTCCGGATTTGCAACTGGAAAACGCAATCGCCGAAAACAACACACCACAGATGAAGGCGCACTTCGACAGCGGGTTTCTCATTTTCATCTAACCTCATGTCTCAAAACACCTATGAATCGTGCCCGCACCACCGAAGAACTTCCTCAGTGAAAGACCGCCAGGTTGGAAGGTTCAGACTTGAGATCTGTTCCGTCTTTCGGTTCGCATAATCGTCGTCGAGGAATTCGAGTATGGCACGCCTGAGATTCATAACAGTCAACGGATCCACGTAATGAATGCCCTGATCACCAAGTCGCACGAGGCTTGGGTTCATTTTGGAAGCAATCACGGGCGTTCCCAACCATAGGCTTTCCACCGGCGGAAGGCCGTAACCTTCAGCCGCGCTCACGTAGATCGTAGCCCGGGATTGTTCGATATGACTTCGGATCATGTCATCGCTCGGTGACGGAAAAAACCGAAATCCTGAATTCTTGTCAGAAGCAAGGGCCTCCACCTTTCGCGCGAAATCTGGATCGACCCAGCCCATCTTACCGATGAAGGAAAGACTCAAGCCCTCCACCTTCCCGAGTAATGGCTCAACCGCTTCCAGGATCAATTCGTGGTTTTTGCGAGGCTCAATGGTGCCGAGCACACTGAAGGTGAGGGGGCGATTCAGCAAAGGCCTTCCCGCTTTCGGGCCAAGAGCGTCGCTACCAAGGCTTAGAACTTCTCCGTCAGTGCGATCAGTACGTTTGAGGCGCTGAATATAGACATCGCGCGTGTATTCTGAAATGAACGCGCAGCACGTGGCCCTTCTTACAATACGAAAGTATTGGGACAAGATTAAGGGCAAGTCTGGCGGGAAGTATTCTGGATGAGTAGCTGGAAGTAAGTCATAGACAATGAATCGATAGCGCTGCAATTCTTGCTCCGGCATCTGACGAAAGAACTCAGCTCGCGGCCCAGCAAAAATTTCTGGAACCAGGATAATGTCGTTTTTAGACACCTTGAGGGGAAGGCCGCTATCAACTGCGGCGAGCCTACGGATTTCAGAGGCCTCCGATCCGCTGTTATCCCGAAAGTATTTCCCAACCAGGTTAATGAGAGGGACAGGAAGGGAAAGGTAGCGGTCGGAGTTGTGCCTAATAGGAATCAGAGACTCTGCTGGCGCGTGCTTGCAGATCTCGCCGCTAATTCGCTCGATGCCGCTTCTTCTGAGGCTCGCCAAAAACTCGGTTAAGTCGATATAGAGGCTCATCGGAGTTCAAGAATCTCCAAGAGCCGCTTGCAATAAAATTCAAAATTGTGCGTTTCAAGATAAGTCGCTCGAGCGTCCCCATTAGAGAAATTTTCGTTCCGTGCTTCCCAAATCAACGCGAGTTGTTCGGCAATCTGCAATGGGGAGAATTGATCGGGTACGGTTAGTACGTAAGGCGGAGCATCACAGGATTTGGCGAGGTCGTTGTTAGCAACGCAGGGGAGCCCGGCGCTGATGCAATCGGTCAGGGCAGCAGAGAACTGGCCAAATCCGTAGTGGCGAAGCTGAACCGCACTATCTGTCGCGATCAGGAAATCGCGATACGTAGCCTCATCTACAAAATCCGCAAAACAACGAACATACTTACCGATGCCAAATGAACTCGATATCCTAATGATCTCCGCTTCGTGCGGGCCCACCCTGCCGACGAAGTTCAGCTCAGCTGGAATATTCCAGCTTCGCAGCAATTCGACCGCGACAATGCAAGCTTCCGTTGCCTTTATTGGATCTACTATCCCGAAACTCGAAATGACAAAACTCCCCTCAGACACGCCGACCCGCTCGCGCGCGGCGTGCCTTTCCGCCGCGTTCAATTCGTCGTCGCGAAAGAACATGGTTGGACAACATGTGGTTACGTGAGCATCAACTCCGAGGCGTTTCTTGATCTCCACCTGCTGCGTCGCCGTGTGCACAATTAGCGGCGCTGCGCGTTCGACCACCGGCTCCAGAAACAGCGTCGGGAGATTGCGATCCCGTAGCCATAACTCAACCTCATCCATCGTTGCGGGTCGACCAAGCAGTTTGGCGGCTAACTTCAGAAATCCCTCTTGCCCCAAACGTGAAGAATAGATGTGGGTCAGCCGCGCGTCGTGGAGAATGCATGGGCCGCCGTACTGTTCGAAAAACTCAAAGATACGTGTGTGGTAAGTTGAGTTTCCAATTACCGAGATAACAGCGTCGTACCGTCCGTTAACAAGGGGCGCCACGCTAACGGGGCCTGCGTCACGGAAGCGACCCTCAAACGTAAGCGGACGGGCGGCGTCGGTATACAGATCCAAATCGAAGAATTTCGCGCCCGCCTGCATCGTCATTGCCGTAAAACGGGCAACACCGGATCGATCGGGTGGGTAAGGACTCAAGAAAGCGAGCTTAGGCTTCTTCCGTGTGTGGATGGCAACAGCTGGGCGGCGACCATCTATTGGAGCATCCTCAAGAGCCTGCCAAAACCTCTTACCAACCAAATCTTCATGAAACTTTGCGCCAAGGGGAGCCTGCGATGCCACCAGACGATTCCTCCGGTCCGGGTCGTTTAGTAGTGCCTCTAGCCTTTCAGCGAGAGCGCCAAAATCGGAGGACGGAAAGAGCGCGTCTGCCTGGTCGATTAATTCCAGATGCGCGGCGCAAGTGGAGGCGACAGCTGGGCACCCGCACACAGCCGCCTCTACGACCGGCAGGGAAAAACCTTCGATATGGGAGGGGACAATGGTTGCAATTGCCCCCGCAAGTAAGCTGACGAGTTCCTCATCCGGAACGCCGGGGTGAAACTCTAAGAAACCGGCGCCTTCGCTATGACCAGCCAATTGGAACAGGCTGAGCTTGTAAGCATCTGAATAATCGTAGTGGCCTGTGATCTTCAGAGGAACGCGGCGGCCATAGAGTAGGTTCAGGCGCCGCACGGCTTGCACAGCAACCTCTGGGTTTTTTCGCGAGTCGCTAGCCGTCACCATCACGAAGTAGGGTTCTTTTTTGTCGTATGGTGAAGGTACGATTCCCAATCGCTGTCGTAGCTCATACACAGGCTGGCGGACCGACGCACCTGTCACCTGAATCCGGCTCCGGGAAACGCCCAGCAACTCTGACACCCGCCAGGCCGTGTATTGCGATATCGGGCAGAATAAGTCGAAAGCTCTGAGCCGAGCCAACTTCGCGAGATAGTATATCCGGCTCTCGACCGTTGGCAGATATCCGGGCCAGTCCAGCGGGATAAAGTCATAAACGACGGCTGTCCGAAAAAAAGCCGGATGGTTCTGGAACCGCAGGCCGAACAGCGGATCATGCGTCATCGGCGTCCCGTCGATGAAAATCGCCGGACCGTCCCGTATGCAGGGATTTACTGAGTAACTAACTTCTTCGACCAACGCAGCGCACTCGGGAGGCAGTTCAGGCCAGCCCTGGTGAAGCAAGCTCCAGCCTGCGTCAAGTAATCCCACCATCTTCCAGTCTGAAAACGCACTTTTCGCGCGCGCGCGGAGCAAAGCGGTTAAATGTTGACCGATGCCCCGTACCCGATACCTGGCATCTTGCAGAACTCGGAAATCCGCGTAGATTATTCCGCTCATTCGCCCCGTTGATCCGCCGTCAACTCATCTCGCGGTGAAGCCGATCTCGCGTCGGCCTCCGCCTGCACTTCCGGTTGTCGAAATAGTGACAGAAGTAACTGCTCAACTGCGTTCCACTCTGTTGCATTGTTTGCATCCATCGTTCGTAGCCGTTCTTCGATCGCAGCTATCTGAACGCTGATCTCGGCGAGAAAGAACGCCTTCACCTTGGCGAGGAACCACCACAGCGGCCTCTCAAAGAGATGCTTGTAAACCGGGCGCAGCAGCTTCTTCACAACCCTCATCGATTCCGCTCGTTCAGACTAAAATGTGACGCTCGATCCTGCATTTCAGAAGAAGTGTACCAATTCGCCACTGTGCGGCCAACGGGATCGAAGGTAGAATAACATAAAGGTAGAGTCAAAACGAAGATGCTCTGGGTAAGGCATAATGCGCCTTCCCTGGCCTACATGAGATTAGAAGACATGCTTGGATTGGTATTCGGGGCTACCCAAGAATCCTAAGACTACATTTCGTAGCGACCCTTGAGCCCATACCTGCGCCCAGCTCGAAAGCTCCTCCAAGGATGCGTCCCGTCCCAGAAGCGCAAAATATAGTACACATACGACCGCAAGGTTTTGGTTCTTAAGGATGTGACGGCTTCTGCCACCGCCTTCGGTCGCAGCCACCACCTGGGTGGTTTGCATCCATTCGGCAAACGTGGGCCAGCGTTCGTTCCTTTCCAAGCACCCTTGAAACCGCGGTAAAACTTTGTCCTCAAATTCGGAAGAACTGAGCAAGTCCACGATGAGATCCGCGCGGGCCATGCTGTTGCTTAGGGGCTTCGCCCATTTTGCCAACTCCTCGTTTGTTGGCTGTCGTAGCAGAATGCTCTTGAAGTTACTTTGGATCCAAAGATTAATGGGCGATTCCCTGTCGGCTGGGCCAAGCCCAAAATCGTCTGCCGCGGAACACAGAACAAAACCGTCCAGGTTGTGACACCTTCCAGTGCCCTTTGAGATGATCTGCGTGGCGACAGCCGGGCTTGCGATATAGACCGAGGCCGGCGAAAGCGGTCGATCTTTAACAGAGGATTCAGCTGTTACGCAGAAGCTCTGATCAATTGGGCGTCCCGAGAAAAAGGCTTCGTTGGTTCGAATGTTTTGATTCGCCCCGAGCATGCCGAAAATCCGAAAACCAGCCTCTCCGCCAGGCGTGCTCTCAGCTCCACACTGCAGAGGAGGTATCACGATAAGGTTTTTGTAAGTCTGCCCGAGCCGGGACCAAATGGCTGACTTCAAGGGCGTTTCAAACGCCACATCGGCTGCTGAGCGTACGGCTCGTCGCAAAGGCATGAGGTCGGCTATCTGAATTATGAGCGCAACGGCGACGAGCGTGCTTGCCCAGCGCCTGGAAAGTAGCAGGTACGGCAGAGCAATAACCGAAGCAACCACCACATAGTAAGGAAACCAGAACAGGCGAGCGCTGGAACGAAGAATCGAAAGATAAGGAGTCAGTTTTTGACTCGGATCAAAGTCAATCAGAAGCTTAGAACCAGCCGTGATTTGCGTCGAAAGAGCCAAACCGGTGAGCAGAACGCAAGCGACAATGAGCGGAATCGCTGACTGCCATTGGAAATGGGGAAGCTTCGACCTGCGCGCGATGAGTAGCACTGGCGCGCAAATTAAAAGCATTATGACACCTACGCCTAGGTAACTATAACCCTCGTACTGGCCCTCAGTAAAGTGAGGTAATCGCGATAAGAGCAAAGAGCCGTACGCGTCGGGATCAAAAGGAGCGAGAAGATTCAAGGAGTAATAACGGTAGCCGACAGCCGTATAACCTTTCGTTCCACTCGCAATAAAGCCAAAAATGTAAGCTGATAAAAGCGAGGTCGTGCCCAGGATAGCCAGTGCGCGGACGGCCGCGGTTGGAGTCAACCGGCGCTGGAAGAGTAATCCAAATACCGCTGCCGACAATACTAGAAGAACTGGAAACGCTAGGTAGGGATTAATTGCGAACGAAATGAAAGCTAGGAGGGTCGCTTCCGAAATAAATCTTCTAATTGGCAAAGTGGGTTCCCAGTGTGCCAAGCAGAATAAATACAGGGCCGCGATGAGCAGCCATTGGTTAGTCAAAGTGAAATGCGCCCCTAGCCGTAAAGCGAGCGGCGGTGAGAGAAGAAAGAATAAGGTTGGCAGCAATACACTTAGTAACCTTCGCCCCAATAGTAGCTGGAATAGTCGAGCAGCGAAGAAAACCTGTAGCGAGCACACCAGGATGGCTTCTAAGCCCAGGTACTGAAAGGGTTGGGGGAGGAACGCCGAAAACGGTTTTAACAGAACGGCCAGCAGCGGGTTGGGGTCTAGGAATGAAATAGACTCGCCTATGGGATAATTTATCCAATCCGTGAATGTGATTGGCCAGTGGAGCCGCGGATCATGGCGGTAGAGCGCCCAAGTCGCGTAATACTGAACTGCGTCGCCACGCAGCCAGCGAATGTTGGTCGGGTTTAGTACATGTGGGCCGACCAGATAGCGAGCATACGCAAACCCAACCACGAGGGCTGCGATCAAATCGAACCAGATGACGCCCGATAATGCGACCCGGAGGAGTCGATTCGACTGTTTCTCGCCACGAATTGCCGGTTGCATTGAGAAACAGACTAACACACCTATGCAAACGTCAGAATCAGCGACTCGTTGAGCCGGAATGAGGTCGGTAGGAGATCTGGTGCGCCCGGCAGGAATCGAACCTGCGACCTAATGATTCGAAGTCATTCACTCTATCCAACTGAGCTACGGGCGCCCGCTTGCCCTTCATTATAGGACGGAAGACCTGCGGCGGACAGCTGAAAGGTTTGTGCAAAGGGCGTTTCAATCGAGATTTCTCGTTGAAACGCCCACTGCTTGCACTCCTCTTCTAGAGGTTTTGTTCTTGCCTGCACCTTACGCGCCAAGCTCCGGATGAAGCTTAGTGGTCTTGCCGGCCACCACATAAACTCTTTGCTGGAACGAGTGACCATCCACCGCACGAATGTCAAAGTCATAAGTACCCGGGCGCATTCGAATTGTCTTCAAATCTCCCACGGTTCCAGCAAAACCTCCATTGATGTACACCTGCGCGCTCTTGACCTTGGTATCTAGTTTCACTTCGCCTCCGATGGGACCACCAACATAAGGTCCGTACGGGTAGAATCCGTAGCCATAGTAAGGCGCATACCATCCGTAGGGAGCAATCACAGGCCCGCCAACAAAAATCCCAAGCCGGGCAGCAGCGCCGGTCGCGGGCAACAACGCCATAAATGCCGCGCAGGTAAGTAGTAGTTTTTTCATATTTCACCTCATTTCGTTTCAACTTTGCTGAGTGTCACAACCTCAGTTCACTCCTATGGATGCACACCGCCTCTCGTCGGTCTCTACCAGCGAGTTGGTATATCGTCCTCATCCTTTGGACCAGAACGTTGCCGGGACGTTTGTCCCTGTTAGTTCAAAACATCTATTCAGGAGTCTTCACAAAACGATCTACCAGCTCCACCGGCGACACTATGCCCTGCCGGTGGTAGAAGCCTCTGCGTTTCGGAGCCCGTCTTCCTAAACGAGCCGAGTTGGTGACAACCAACAGGCAACTAAGAACGTGAAAAGGAATTAGTTATGAGCAAGAAAACAATCTCGACGCTGTCCACAATCCTGATGGCCCTCACACTCCCGCTCGCGCAGGCGGCGGCCAACGCTGCTGCCACTGTGCCAGTTGCCGATTTGTCCAAAGAATCCCAGGCAACGAACTCTCTCAAGGATGTCCAGGCCGCTGCCGCTGCCGCTGCCGTTCAATCCGAGGCCGATCATTTGAAATCGGTCGCGGAGATGCGGTTGAGCCGCGAGGCGAACGCCGATTCGCTCACAGCCTTGCGCGAAGAAGTCAACCAAATGGGCAAAGTGATCAGCAGCTTGAATGCGGAGCGCCAGTATCTCTCGCCCACGCAATCCCGCGCGCTCGACACTTTGGTCCCTTTAGCTCAGTCGGTTGCGGCGAACACCGAGAACGCAATTGAATACTTTGACCAGAACGGAGTTCGGATGCCGTCGGCCGTCTACCAAGACTATGCCACTCATGTCTATGACGACTCCCAAAAAATTAAGCAGACGCTTAGTGACTATTTGAAGTATGAGAAGACGCGGAATCAGGAAGCGAAGCTGGAACAGCGCGTTCAGGCCGACGGCGAGTAAGGGGGACTGGCTATCCAGCTGCCTGAACGTTCTACATTTCCGAATCGGAGCCGGAAGCGTAAGCGCTCTAAGGCTGCTAGCCACGTAACCGGACGGTCGATTCGACCGTCCGGTTTTATTAGGGATAAAATTCCGGCAATGTGGCCCCTGAACGAAATCCACGAGTGGTTCCAGAACGACAACCTCAGCCCCGCAAAGCGTTCGGCCAGCGTCGTTTTAGGCTTTGCCGGATTGCTGCTGCTAATGGGCGTCTTGGTGGCCGATTCAAACATGCAGCGGCGCAGTATCGCCGTTGATAGTGCGGCGGTGCGCCGAGACTTCAAACAGCGCGACGCACTGCTGGACGAACTGCGCAGCAACACTTACCGTGCCAACACGCTGCTGCGGGATTATCTCCTCGAGTCTGACGATGCGGTTGCCGCCCAGCAACGGGCAGAGCTCGAAGATCTTCGTAAACGTAGCAACGCCATTACTCTCCAATATCAGGGGATGGTTCTTCCGAACGAACAGGAAGGTGTCCGCGAATTGAGGCGGAACTCAGACGCTTACTGGAAGTTCCTGGCCCCCGCTTTGCGTTGGAGCGCGGCCCAGCGAAGTAGCCAGGGCGAGGCATTTCTGCGCAAGTCCGTAGCTCCTCAGCGCAAAGATCTTATCAAGCTGATGAACGGCGTAAACAAGATCAATCAACGTGATGCCGATGCCGAAGAGGAGCGCATTCAGACTTTGCAATCACGATCCCAAAAAAGAGTGACAGCCATCTCTTCGCTTGCCTTTGTGCTGGCGGTAGCGCTCGCTCTGGCAGTGATACTTCACGTGCGCAGCCTTGAACGCGATGTGAGCCGGCGTTTCGCTGAATTGCAACAAGCACGGCTGGATTTGCGCCGCCTTTCCGACCGTCTGGTAACGGCGCAGGAAGAAGAACGCCGTAATCTCTCGCGCGAATTACATGATGAGCTGGGGCAATCCATGTCGGGAATGCTGATGGAGTTGGGACGGCTCGAATCAAAACTCGGCGCGGACGGGTCCTCCCGTGAAATATTCTCCTCCATTCGTACGCTTGCCGAGGGTAGCGTGGCCAGAGTGCGTGACTTGTCTTTGGCCCTCCGTCCCGCTATGCTCGATGAGCTTGGCTTGGTGCCGGCTCTTCGCTGGCAGGCGCGTGAAGTGGCGCGACGCACGGGCCTCAAGGTAAGTATCGTTGCTGATGATGCGGAAGATGACTTACCAGATGCTTACCGGACGTGCATTTACCGCGTCGTGCAGGAAGCCTTGCACAACTGTGTCAAACACTCGCGCGCCTCGCAGGTGCGTGTGGTGATCGACCGCGAGAAAGACGGCCTCGCCATTTCCATCCAGGACAGTGGTGTCGGTTTCGACCCAAAACACGAAAAAGGTCTCGGCCTGCTCGGCATTGCTGAACGCGTTGGCCAACTCGGTGGTGAGTTCCACATCGAGTCACAGCCTGAGGGTGGCGCTATTGCATCCGTCTACCTTCCTATGCCGGCCGTGACTCCCACCACCGCCGAGGAGTATGTCGCTTGATCCGTATTTTGCTTTGCGACGATCATGCCGTGATTCGCCGCGGATTGCGCCTGCTGCTCGAACAACAAGAGGATTTTGAAGTTGTCGGCGAGGCCAGCGATGGCCGCGAGGCGGTTAACCTTGCCGAAGCGCTCAAGCCCGATATCGCCGTGCTCGATATCACCATGCCCAATTTAAACGGTATCGAAGCAGCCCGGCAGATCACTTCCAAGCAGCTGGGCACTTCCATCATTGTCTTGAGTATGCACGCCGACGAATCGTTTGTCTTAAGGGCATTAAAAGCCGGAGCCCGCGGCTACGTGCTCAAAGAGGCGCCGGAAAGTGAGTTGATCAAGGCGGTCCACGTAGTTTCGGAGGGGAAGTCTTTCTTCAGCCCCGCTGTCAGCCGCATGCTCGTCGAAGACTACGTCCGCCACCTCCAGGACAAGGACATCGAAGACAGCTATGAGCTTCTCACTGCGCGCGAACGCGAAGTTCTCCAACTCGTCGCCGAAGCAAAAAGCAACAAGGATATCGCTGGTATTCTGAACCTGAGCCTCTACACCGTTGAAACTCATCGCAGCAATATTATGGAGAAGCTCAATCTCCACAGTGTGCCGGAGTTGATTCTCTACGCGGTTCGCAAGGGCGTTATTCATTAACAGAGGTGGTTAGCGCGATAAGATGCGAAACTCAATCTAATGTCCACCGCCCACGGCATCGAGACCGAAGTCAAAATCCGCCTCTCCGACATTATTGCCGCCAAGCGGCGTCTCGATGATGCGCACTTTGCGATTTCCGTCCCGCGCCGCTTCGAATCGAACACCTTGTACGACACACCCGACCTCAAACTGAGAAACGCGCAGATGCTGCTGCGCTTGCGGCAGGTCGGCTGCGAATCCATTGTCACCTGGAAAGGCCCCGGCGTTCCGGGCACGCACAAGATCCGGCCCGAACTCGAAACCAGAGTCGGTTCTTTCGAGACGTTCGATCAGATTTTACGAGCGCTCGGTTACGAGCCAAGCTTCCGCTATGAGAAATACCGGACCGAATTCAAACAAGTGCAATCCGCCGCCGAAGGTGTAGTAACTCTGGACGAAACACCGATTGGGGATTTCTTCGAACTCGAAGGGACGTCGGAGTGGATTGACCAGACTGCGGCACTGCTGGGCTTTGAACCCGGCGAATACGTATTGGCCAGCTATGCCCGGCTCTACCTCGATCATTGCGCGGCAAAAGGCCTGGAACCCGGCAATATGGTCTTTTCAGAAGTGCGCTGAGCGACGGTTTTTTAGTCGCAAGCCATCGGCCCGGCATCTGGCAGACAACCCCGATACAATCAAGTTATGACCCGCCAGTTAGAAGCCGTCTTCAAGCAAGGCGTTCTACGCCCTGTAGAACCCCTGCTTCTCGCCGAGGATCAGCGCGTTCTAGTAACCATCTCCGACATCCCCGATTCAGCCGCTTCACCTACTCGGGCCGATGAACTGCAATGGCTCCGCCTCCACCAAGCTGACTATCGCGGACAGTGGGTTGCGTTGCAAGGCTCTGAGCTAATCAGCCACGGCGCTAAAGCGACAAACGTCCGCACGGAAGCGCGCCAGAAGGGCGTCTTGCGCCCTCTGATGGTTCACGTGCCCGACGAACCGGATCTCCCATCGGCAGGCTGGCTTTAACTGTGCACCGCCTTCAGTTCATACACTTATATTCATACGCAGCCGCAAACGAGGGTATTCCCATTCCGGTCGTTCTCCGAACAGGAACCGAACAGTCGATCTGCTCGCCTACATTGACACCGGAGCTAGCAATTGCCTATTCGCACGCGAACAGAGCGAAATGCTGAATCTGAATATTGAAGCTGGTGAGCCTAAAACCTTCCGCACTGCCAACGGCCGCATCGACACCTTCGGCCACATCGTTACCGTTGAGACTCTGGATCTAAACTTCGAGTCCATGGTGTACTTCTTTGCCGATGCCGCAATCAAAAAGAACCTGCTAGGCCGTCTGGGCTGGCTAGACCGGGTTCGCTTTGGCTTGATTGAACACGACCAGCATTGTATTTGGCTGGCTACGATTCTGAGTAGCAGGTAGGGGCATCACTTTGAGCTCCGAAGCGATTGTCCCAGACGTTGCGAATCGGATCACGCTGTGAGTCCGTTCCCGCCTGAACGTCGCGGGCAAAATCTGGGTCAGGCACTGGTGCGTATCCAAGCTTCGCTTCGAACGCCTTTGCCAAGGCAATGCACTCACTCAGTTTGCGGCCCACCGTTTCCGGTTGCTTTATTAACTGGCCTAAAGGATGGACCCGAAAAACGCCAGCACCGTCTTTCCGCTCGCTTTTTACCGGTCACAAAATTCGCAAACTCAATCTCCTTCCTTTTCAATCACCTCCAGCCAAGAAGTCCCTTGACCATTCGCCCCATCTCCTAAATTGAAATCGTTCGTGGGCCTGCCGTCGTGCACCCACCGCACCAGGAATCCAATTTCTGAAAGTAAGTAAAGGAATCACCATGTCTACGCAAGCGCAAATCCTCGCCAACCAGGCGAACGCACAAAAGTCCTGCGGCCCAAAAACCGAAACTGGCAAGCAAGCCTCCTCCCAGAACCGCCGCATTCACGGCCTCTCCGACCCCGGCGACTCTTTCACCATCG
>PMSX01000364.1 GCA_003167495.1 Bryobacterales bacterium
GGATTGGCCGGTATAAAAGGCGATGTGCAACTGCAGCAATTCGGGGCAGCGGGCGGCAATCGGTTCGCGCCAGGTAGAAAATCGATCGTCGAGGAGGAGCAGCTTACTGCCCGAATCCCTCAAAGTAAGGACAACATCATCGAGGTTCCAGCGCGTGTTCAGCGGAACAATAATCGCCCCTATTTGGGGGATGGCGTAATACAGCTCCAGATAGAGTGGGGAATTCAGCATGAGGACTGCGACTCGGTCGCCGGGGGCAATGCCGCTCCCGCGCAATGCGTGAGCGCCTCGCATCACTTTGCTGAAGAACTGGTCGTATGAAACGATGTGGTTGCCGTCAATCGTGGCAGTGCGGTTGGCGTGGAAGCGCTTTGCGCGGCGCAAGACGTAAGGAACATTCATCTTAAAACCTCCTTAGACGACGCCAGGTTTCTTCCCGGTCCTGGGTGTCGGGCAGCTTATCATACAGTTTACGGAAAGGGAGGTAGGAGGTAGCACGGCGTGCGGTCGGGCTGGGAGATAGGGGGCTTAATGGTGTCTGACCCCTTTTTGACCGACCCCTTTTTGACCATGTCAGTCCCCTTTGCTTGTGGTACTGCGATGCTGTCAGAATGCTTCGCGCAATTCCAGGTGAGCTTTTACTTCCGACTTAGTCCGCCACACCGGATGGAGCTTTCGCGCTGCGAGCAGGGGCAACTGATCCTCCAAATGCGGGGAGCCGTGCTGGCTGGAATTGCCGTAGCTCAGCAGGCAGTTGGCGCGCTGGGTTTTGGCGAATTCGACGGCACAGACGAAGGTCTCGCCACTCGAAGCATAATGCTTGTTCCCTTCCTTTCGACCGAATTGGATCGTGCGAAAGACGCCGACTGAGCCATCGCCTCCGTTTCCAGGGAGGTCGGCGTTGCCACTGGCAAAACGGTAGACATCGCCCCACGGGACATCGAGCGATCCGTACGATTTGCGGACGGCCTGGGCGGCGATGGCGAGATCCTTCAGGGCCGAGGTCGTTTCGGCCAACCCATAGGACGATTGAAGGGGGTTTGCCGGGTTCCATTTCACCCGAAGAAATTCGTTGATCGATCGACCGCCAAAATGCTCCTCCGCGAAGCGCTGGAACAGCACGGCGCCGCGGCTATCGGCATTTGTGTTACGGTCCCATTTCGCCAGCACAGCCGCGGCGGACGAGATGTCGGCATTAGTAGACCCCTCGGCGGCTTTAAGGAGATCGGGTAAGACTGCGTCGGCAAGTTCCATGTGGGTGGAGTGCTTATCGGCGACGAGTTTGTCGTAGCTGATCAGTTTGTCCTCCGTGATCATGTGGAGCGATCGCAAGGTGCGGAAGCTGGGCGGGGAGGTGATGGGAGGCGCGACGTAGGGAGGATATTTGCTGGGATCGAGGGTGGGCAATGTTGTGGTCCAAGGCGGTTCGTTGGTGTTCTGGTTGAAGCCGCTGGGCGGATCGATCGATTTGGGCAGCTCGTCGAAAGACAGGTAATCGGTCCAGAGCGTTTTGGAGGTGTTGCCGGGAACGATCTTGGACCAGTAGATCCAATCGCCGGAATTGCGTTTGGGCACAAGGCCGTCGAAGACAAGCATGATGTGCCCGTTCGAGTCGGCATAATTGGCATTCCACATAGGCACGGACATGAAGCGTAGAGCGGTTTTGAACTGTTCCAGATTTTGCGCTTCGCCCATATGGAACCATTGTTCGAGCATTTTGGGGCGGTCGAGTCCGGCGACGCGCATGGCGACGGTGAGGCCTTGCTCATCGTAAACGACTGGGCCGTGAACAGAGCGGCGGATTTCGAGAGTGACGTCGCGAAGGGAACCATCGGGCTGCTTCACTTTAATCAACTTGGTCTGGTGTTCGAAGGGTCGAAGTTTGCCGTCGAATTCGTATTGGCCGTCGCGCACGGTGAGGTGGTAGAAATCGACGGTGTGGATGGTGTTGACGGTACGGCCCCAGCCCGTATGGCGATTAAAACCAATTACGGGAACGGGGAAGCCGATTTGGGGTGCACCGTAGAGATCGTAATCGGGTGCGGACAGATGCACCTCCATATAGCGGTAGAAGGTTTCTCCCCAAGCCAAGTGCGGGTTGATGATGAGCATGGCTTTGTGGCTAGCGCTATGAGACGGGCCAATGGCCCAGGTGTTGGAGCCTGGAACGCTTTCGGGCGGATCAGGCGGAAGAAGAGCGGCGGTTTTGTCAAGGTAAGCGTCCACTTCGTGGCGAAGGCGATCGCGCGAGCCCATGTACATGTAGTGGACGACGCGCAAGGAGTGGCCGACGACGTCGACGCCGGTAACGGGCAGCACGCAACGGTATTCGGGCGCGATGCTTTCAGGGTGAGCTTTGGCGAAATCATTGATACCGCGGGCGAAAGCGTCTAGATACTTGCGGAAGGTCGGGTCTTGGGCGTCATACCACGCTTGGGCGCGTTCCGGGACGCCGTTGATTTGGAGCCAGCGGTCGAGACTAAGATATTTTTCGCCCCAGTATTCGGCTGCGCGGCCGCGCGATTCACCATAGAGGAGCAGCAAGAGGTCGGCTTGATTGCGCATTTGGGCCCAGCCGTGGGCGTAGAACATGGATTCGCGGTCGGCGGCGTAGATGTGAGGAACACCATAGGTGTCCCAGAGGATTTCCGTGGTGCGCGCGGCGAAGCTTGGAAGTGTGAGAAGAGCTACAGCGAGGAGACGGCGCATGGGATTCCCGTAGCTTATCAAGAAGCGACGAGAGAGGCGACGCCCATTGGCGTTGCCCGCCTTATTTGGCGTGCCGGACAGGCCAACCGTCGGATTTTTCCAGCTCATGGAAGGCTTTTGAGACCTCCTTGGCCAGTTTGGCGTTGAACGTTTTCTTACCGTTTAGCTCGGCGGCCAACGCCTGCCAGAGCTCAACAAAGCGCTTGGCCTTGGAATAGAATTCCCTGACTGCTTCTTGCTCCTTGGCAGAGGCCGCCCGTTTCGGGGCTTCTTTATCGAAAGCCCATTTTTCAAAGGCATCCTCTTGCAACCGGCGTCGCATTTCGGTATCGATTGGGAGGGGCTGGCCTTGCGCGGCCGACTGCGCCCGGAGAATTTGAGAGGAGAATAATAGTGAAACCGCAAGAACTTTTCGCATCGCAATGCTCAATTTGTAAGTGCGAACGAGCGCGCGTTTATATCATCGACCGGCGTGCTATTTCTCTCTAAGAATTCATTTTCGAGAGCTTCCCGGTACTTTCCTGCGTCACCTCTTGTTGGTATGGCTCTCGAATTCACGAAAGCGCCTTTCCAGGTCGACTTGAGCGGTCGCTTTTTCGCTAGCGGCAAGAAATGCTCCACAAGATTGAGTGGTGACACCGCCGGTACAAGCTTTAATGGGCGTGTGATATGAGGAGTCGGTCCAAAAACTCGCGCCGCTCAAGAATGAGTATTCCAGGCTGTTGCGGACGATCTGCTTGAGATCGGCGTAGGTCAAACCGTAAGTGAGCACGGCGCGCTGGTATTCCTGCGTGAGATGACTTCGATTGACGCCTTCGTCGTCGGTTGAGATGACGACCGGGACGCCGTATTTGCGGTAGATCGGAAACGGGTGGTCATTACCTTTCACGCCGAGGATGAGGTCGTTGCTTGTCAGATTGATTTCCACGGCCACGTGTTTGGCGCGCATTTCGCGGAGTAGGTCGACAGCGCCGGTTTCGTACATGATGTCGACTCCGTGGCCGATGCGTTCGGCATGGCCGAGTTCAATCGCTTGACGAATGTGAAAGCGCAGCCCTTCGGGTGGGACGAGCCCGGAGGTTAACTCACCGGCGTGCAGTGTGATGTGGACGTTGGGGTAAAGCCCTTTGGCGAAATCGACCATTTGCATGTGCAAGTGGTAATCGCGCATGGAGTTGATGCCGTCTTCGGCCTGGACGAAGTTGATGGCCACGACGCGCGGATCGATGGAAGCGAGTTGAAAGCCGGCTAGCGTTTGCGCGAACACTTGTTCCTTGCGGGATTCGCGCAACACTTGATAGACATAGCGGATAACGACTTTGCAGGGCGCGGAGGCGGGATCGGTGTCGCATTTCAAGTCTGCACGGCGCTGTGTTTCTATTTCGTCGACCTTCGCTTCGAGGCCGGAGACTAGATCGGGCAAACCGGCCTTACGCAGATTTTCGGCGGTTTTTTCAAAACTGGCGTCCAAGCCGGTGGACGCGCCGAGGTCGGAGATAGGTCCACTGCCGGCGAGGGCCATTAGTTCCAGATAAGATTCGTTCTGATCGGCGGCGCGGCGAGTTAGTCCGGCAATCAGTTCTCCGGCATGTCCTTTGTCCGCGAGGTTGAACAGATTGAAAGTGTTAAAGAAGTGATCATGCGCGGACTCACGGCCGGGAACAAAGTCGCGCATAGAAAAGGCGTCAATCAGGGCGTTCAAGGTTCCGTTATCCTGGTCTGCCACTTTTGCTTCGACTTGATTGGAGTTAGAGCAAGCGGCTACGATTTTCCAGTCTCGTTTGTCAACACACAGGCCGCTTTCGGCAGCGGCGCGAACAAGGCTTTCGGCGTAGACTGCGCCACCGACGTGGTTGTGCAGATCACCACCTTTTGGCATGCGCAAGAGGAAGGCGTACAGTTCCGGCGGGCTTTTGCGGAGCTGGTTGAACTGTTGCTCAAGAGAAACGGGAGTGGCTGCCCGCAGCGAAACAAGAATTGCTAACGACGAGACCAAAGGCAGAAGTAACTTCATCAAAATCAAGATAGCAACGCTAGCGTGAAATGCGGGCCTCAATGTAGCCGGACGGTTCGTCAATCGGTTGGAAAATCTGGTTCGCGTTGTCCAAGCCAAACTTAGACAGATCAACCAGCAAGCAGTGTTTGTTGGGCATGACGAGATGAATCTCCGCAACAGACGCGAACTGCTCGAGGACGGCTTCGGCCATAACGTAAAGTGTTTGTTGCACGGAGAGGCTCTTGTGCGTAGCGAAAGTGGCGAGTAGGAGCGAGCGAATGTCCGCGTGGGTCTGATTGAAGTCGAGATCTTTGCCCGTACATAACCAGTCGCCTTGCAAAACAGTGCCGAGAAGCCGATCAGTGGTTTCGGCGAGGGTTGTGTATTGATCTTTCAGAAACCCGGTGAAGGCGGAATCGGTGGTTTTCAGAATCTGCAAATCTTGAATGCCGGAGCGGACCGTTTCGCTGGAGCGAGTCGCAACAAAGGATGTTGTGCGGCGCTCGAGACCGGCTTGTACGAAGGCCGCCGGGCTTTCGCCAATGCGATTCCACGGCACTTCCTTGACTTCAAGGCGCACTTTGTTGAGATGAGCGACGCCGGCAAGAAAGTGACGAGCCAGATCACGGGCAAACTCTTCAATGCTGTTGATGCCATTGTTCCGCGCCAGAGCATACACGGTATTCTTCATTGTGTCGGTGGGCAACACAATGCTGTTATCGGCTTTTGTAAAGGCGTCCTGGAACGCGCCTTCCATGAACACATCAACCGTTAGCTCCTTGAGTTCGTGGTGAGTGTCGAGCCGCCTCACGTAAGTGAGCCGAACTCTGGTTTTGCCATAGGTGTCAAAGACGATTTCGGACATGGGTTAGCTCCCGCGGTAGGTTGTGTAGCCAAATGGACTGAGGAGGAGCGGTATATGATAATGCGCCGCTCCCGCCGACACTTTAAACGAGATTGTCACTTCAGGATAGAGGCCGTCGGGAAAATACGCTGTGATATCAAACACAATTCGATAGATACCAGGATTCAGTGTCTGGCCGTCAGTGAGCAGATTCTGGCAGCGGCCATCGGCGTCGGTCACATGGGAGCTGATTAAGCGATCTGCTTGATACAGACGAACTGGCACATTAGCGGCAGGTTTACCGAGTGAGGTATCGAGAACGTGGGAGGATAGGCGGTTCATGCGAGGAGCTTCTGGAGGCGTAGGAGAGTTATTTTGTTTTGTTCGGCAGCGGCCACGCGGATTTCGTCCTCGGGAGTATTTGGGAGACGCGTTTCCAACAGAGTCAGCATGTCTTCCGCCGACTTACCAGTGGCGCAGACGATGAAAATCCAGCCAAATTTATCGAAATAGACGCGATTCAGGTCGGCTAGCCGGCTGGCCACTTGGGCGGCTGCGGAATTCATTGCGCTTTGTTCCTGCGCCGACCAATGACTCACCCTGCCCTTTTCGCCGATCTGCGGATGCTTAGAGAACGCCTCCAGCCAATCGGCGGAACTCAGGCGCCACCAGGTATCGGTTGCCGCTGCTGCGAGGCGTTCCGGAGTTCTATAAGGCCGCTCAGCTAAAACTCGCTTCACCCAGTTGCTGGAACCACAACATTCAATAAGGCTTGGGCCGACCTCCGTTTCGTTCGATTCGTCCAGATCGGCGATAGTCATAAAAGACGCCCTAAGAACTCACTCAGAAGATTTTGGGTGACCAGTGAGCGGTATTGGGAGGTAGAACGGATATCGTCAATCGGTTGAATCTCCTGAGCGATGACTTCGCGGGCCAGCGAGATCAGATCGCGGCTCAGTGATTGGCCGATGAGAGCCGCTTCGACTTTCTTGCAACGAAGGGGTATTGGAGCGACGCTGCCCACCGCGACGCGAATGTGTTTGATAACGGACGATTCCATTTCGGCAACGGCGTTCAAGCAGACTTTGGAAATAGCCTGCGCTTTTCGCGTTCCAACCTTGCGGGCATATTGGGTCAGTTTGCGCTGTTGCCGTGGAAGGTAGATTTTAGCAATCAATTCGTCAGGCTGTATTTGCATGGCCTTATAACCGGTATGGAATCGATCATAGGCGATACGGCGGTTGCCTTGCCGGGAAATCACTTCGAGTTCAGCGTCGTAGACAAGGAGAGCAGGCGGGGTATCGGCGGCGGGCGATGCGTTGGCGATATTGCCCCCGACAGTGCCACGGTTCTGGTTGGCGGGACTGCCAGTCCAACTGGCGGCCCGACAGAGCAGAGGAACCTCAGCTTGCAGCACCGGGTGCTGCTGAATGGCAGAGTAGGTTACCGCGGACCCAATGGCGATGGTTTCGTGAGAGACGGTGATGCCTGTGAGTTCAGGGAGTTTCGCAATGCTGACGAGTCTCCGATAAGGCAAACGGCCAGCGTTGAACAGCACCATAAGATCTGTCGCGCCAGCGATGGGTCGCCATGAGTCGCCGCTCGCCAACAAGCTAAGCGCTCCGGCGAGATCGGCGGCTATGACTAGGTCGAAGTCTGGGAGGTGAGATCTCATGCGTTCCGGCGGCTCACTGCCTCAACAGCGTCAAAGATCTTCTGATAGCCGGTGCAACGGCAGATATTGCCAGCGAGGCCTTCGCGAATTTCTTCGGCGGTCGGATGAGGATGGCGACATAGCAGGGCAGACGCCGCCATAATCATACCTGGCGTGCAAATTCCGCATTGCGCCGCGCCCGCTTCCGCAAACGCTTGTTGAATAGCATGAAGCCCCGAACCTTCGATTGTTTGGATGTTTGAACCGTCAGCCTGCTTAGCTGGTACCAGGCAACTGTTGACCAATTGACCGTCAAGAATTACCGAGCAAGCGCCACATTCTCCCTCACCGCAACCCTCTTTCGTCCCAGTGAGTAGAAGATCTTCGCGCAGGACGTCGAGCAGACGCTTCATGGGAGGCACGGCGACAGAGTGCACTGTGCCGTTGACGATCACTGAAACCTTCGTCTCGGGCATCAGGCCACGCACCTTGCGAGAATCTCCTCGGGAAGCAACGGCACATGGTCGAATGCGACGCCGAGCGCATTCTCGATCGCATTTAGGATTGCGGGCGCTGGGCCATCCATGGGTAGTTCGCCGATTCCTTTGGCTCCCATCGCACCATGTTCATAGGGAACTTCTTCGAAGAGAACATCTATCCCCGGAACGTCCATAGATGTAGGAACGATGTAGTTCGTCATCTGGTTGTTAAGCATGGCGCCATCGCGGAATAGCACCTTTTCGTAAAGCGCGAAGCCAATACCTTGCAGAACGCCGCCTTCAATTTGCCCCGCCGCCAGCACAGGGTGAAGCACACGGCCGACTTCCTGCAACGCGGCGAAGTGGTCTACGCTGGTTTCGCCCGTGAGGGTGTCTATGGAGACTTCAGCGACATAAACTGCCCAGGAGTATGCGCCGTAGGCATCTCCTCGATATTTTTGGTCATCCCAGAAGATGCTTTCCGGCTCCTGATATTGGGCTGAGACTTCAATTGGCGCGTGACAAGCGCAGGCAGCCGCAAATTGTTCCGAGTTAGATCCGCGTGGGAGTGCCAGCCTCTCCTGCAAGGTCTTGGAGGCATTCTCGACAAGCTTGCCGATGATCATGGTGGTGCGGGAGGCGACGGTGGGTCCGCTATTGGGCACAAGCGAGGTATCGGGACGCTGAATCGTAACCCATTCGTAAGGAATGTGCAGCGTTTCGGCAGCGACCTGAGTGAGAACGGTATTCGTCCCTTGCCCCATCTCCGTCATGGAGCATAAAATCTCTACGCGACCGTCGGGAGTGGCTCGGAGGTTCGCGACTGACTGAAGATAGCGTTCGCCTGAGCCGGTGAAGCCTGCTCCATGAAAGAATGTGGCGAAGCCGATTCCCTTCTTGATCGTCGCGGTTTTATTACTCTGGCAGAAACGCCTCTTCTTTTCGAAGTAGCCGGCGTGCGTTAGGGCGCGTTTTTGCAGACCAGCCAGATTGAGCGGTTGACGAATCGTTTGGCCAGTGGCAGTCGTATCTCCTGTCTGGAGAAAGTTGCGTTCGCGGAACTCTTCGGGAGCGATGTTCAATGAGCGCGCGATTTTATCCATGTGGCGTTCCAGTGCAAAGATACTTTGTGGCGCGCCGAACCCGCGAAATGCTCCATGGGGCGGGGAATTGGTGGCTACAGCAGTACTGCGCACGCGCACATTCGGGCAACGGTATGGGCCAGGCGCATGAATCGTCCCCCTGGAGAGAACCACGGCAGAGAGAGTGGCGTAAGCTCCGCCATCAATGATAAATTCGATATCCATCGCAAGCAGCGTGCGATCTTCGGCGATCGCTGTTTTGTGATGTGTGCGGGAGGGATGGCGCTTGGTGGTAGCGGCCATATCTTCCTCACGGTCGTAAATGAGCTTAACAGGATGTCCTGATTTCCAGGCAAGCAGGGCAGCGTGTCCGGCAATCATGGATGGATATTCTTCCTTGCCGCCGAACGCGCCGCCCGTTTCCTGCTGAATGACGCGGATCTTGTTTTCCGGCAAGCCAAAGAGGGCCATGAGTGACTTGTGGATGTAATAAGGGCACTGCATTGACCCGCGCACGGTGACTCCGTCTTGCGGGTTTACCGTGGCCAGCATGCCATTGGGTTCGATATAGAGTTGCTCCTGAGCGCCAGTGGCATACTGGCCCTCAACGATGTGAGCAGCGTTTGCCCAAGCAGCGTCCACATCTCCCTTTTCCATGAGGTAATGCTTGAAAACGTTATCTTTTCCCCAAATGATGCATTCCCCACGCAAGGCGGAGTCGATGTCGAAGACAGTGGGAAGCGGTTCGTAGTTGATCTGAATGAGTGACCGAGCTTTCTCAAGAAGGTACTTATTCGGGTGAGCCAGCAATAAAACTGGCTCATGCAGGTGATTCACAGTCTGGGAGGCAAGATACGGTTGATCTTCGACAATGAGGGAGACGACATTCTTGCCTGGTATGTCTTTGGCAGTGACTACCGTGAACTCATCCCAGGGCACGCCCTGTTGAAACGTAATATCTCGGATGCGACCGCGTGGGATAGTACTCCGCACGGTGATGCCATGCCACATGCCGGGCACTTGTAGGTCGTCAACGTAATCAGCTTGACCGGTGACCTTGCCCGCAACTTCTTTGCGGAGCACAGCGGTCCCAATAACCCTGTCGCTCATATTCTACTAACCATACACTCGCGTCCCGAAGGCGCAGCGGGAAAACGGCCGTCCTCATAGACGAGTTCGCCGCGCACGAAAGTGGCTTTCACTTGGCCAGTGAGATGCTCGCCTAAATACGGAGAGATTTTGTTGCGGAAATGGAGGCGATCTTCAGTCACCAGCCATTGACGATCAGGGTCAAAAATTGTTACATCAGCGTCTGCGCCAACAGCAATGCGGCCTTTGTGCGAGGAAAGACCTGCGAGAGTGGCGGGATGTCCGCACATCCAGCGTGTGATTTGCAAGATTGAGACGTTGTGAGTACGAGCTTTGGTCCAGACGGCTGCCAGGGCAAGAGAGACAGATGCGATGCCACCCCAAGCAGTTTGAAAGCTGCCACTAGCGAGTTGCTTCATTTCAACAGGGCAAGGTGAGTGATCTGTAGCAATGAGATCGATATCGCCATCAAGCAAAGCTTGCCAGAGGCGGTCACGTTGAAATGCTCCGCGAATGGGTGGAGCGCACTTGAACTGAGTTGCTCCATTGGGAATGCATTCAGCGGCGAAGCAGAGATAGTGAGGACAGGTTTCTACAGTGATGGGCAAACCTTCGGCACGGGCTTGACGTAACTCATCGAGGGCATGGGAGGTGGCCAAGTGAACGATATGGACGCGGCAGCGAAATTCGCGGACAAGGTGGATCATGAGTCGAATGGCTTGTAGCTCAGCTTCGTCGGGACGGGAGTGGAGGTAGGTGGAATACTGCCGCCAGTCAGAACGCGAGAGTGAGGGTGCGATTTCTTCTATGGGACCCGGGAGTTCGGCATGAACCAATAAGGGCAAGCCTGAGGCGGCGATAACGGGCATAGCCGCGCGCAAGCCGGCTTCATTGAGCATGGTGAACTCGTCAACGCCAGAGGGCACCAGAAAGGCCTTAAAGCCAGCGACTCCTGCCTCGGCTAGCGGCCTAAGATTGTCGGCGTTGCCTTCGACAGCGCCACCCCAGAATGCATAATCGACAAGCGCTTTACCTCGCGCAGCTGCACGCTTTTGTTCCAGAGCCTCTACGCTGGTGGTAGCAGGAATGGAATTGAGCGGCATATCTACCAAAGAGGTGTATCCGCCAGCGGCCGCAGCGCGGGTTGCGGTCTCGAAGCCCTCCCACTCGGTACGGCCTGGTTCGTTGATGTGAATGTGAGTATCGACGAGGCCGGGCAAAACGAAATCATCGCCGAAATCTTTCAACAGCGCGTCGGGCGGCACGGCGGAATGTCCGGCAATCGCAGAGATTCGCTCGCCTTCCGCGATCACACAGGCTGGCTCAACGCCGTTGGGAAGAACGACCCGCGAAGATCGAATTGCTAGCTTCTGGTTGCGAATAAACGTATTGTCGCACCCTGCGAAACTGCTATACTTTGGCGGACTCGGAGTATGGTGAATCAGCGGGAAATATTCTTGAGGCAAGCGATTGACCTGGCAGTGGACAACGTGCGCCGCGGTCTGGGAGGGCCGTTTGGGGCGCTTGTGGTGAAAGGCGGCGAAGTGATCGCGACCGGTACAAACCAGGTCACTGGAAGTAACGATCCGACGGCGCATGCTGAAGTGGTGGCGATCAGAGCAGCTTGCCAAAAGATTGGATTGTTCCAGCTAGATGGCTGCGAGATCTACACGAGTTGCGAGCCATGTCCGATGTGCCTGGGCGCGATCTACTGGGCACGCGTCAAAGCTTTCTATTTTGCCGCGAACAAGGACGATGCAGCGCGCGGCCAGTTCGACGATTCGTTTATTTACAGCGAACTGAACAAGGCAATAGAGGGTCGAACGATTCCCGGCTATCGGCTGCTTGCGGAGGAAGGTTTTCGGCCGTTCGACGAGTGGCTGAAGAGTCAGAGCAAAGTTCCCTATTAAGATGCAAGTGCGGCGAGGGTCCGCGCCAAAACGCGCGCGCCATTTGCCAGATCCCGCGGCGCAGCATATTCGTCGGGCCGGTGACTCACACCGCCTCGGCAAGGAATGAAGAGCATCGCGGTAGGGGCGATGCGTGACATAAACAGTGAATCGTGATAGGCGCGGCTGACCATACGCCAATAGGCAAGACCTTCAGCGTCGCAGGCTCTCACCAGTGCGGTCACCACGGTTGGATCGCAGCCGGCCGGGTCATCGGCGTGCAAGATCGTGCTATCGATCCGAAGCTTGCGCTTTACTGAGATATCGCGGCACTTTCTGTCAATTTCCTGGAGGACGGCATCGCGGCGAGTGGCCACGGTATCACGGATGTCGAGTTCGAGTTTCACGCGGCTCGGAATGCTGTTGGCGAGGCCAGGGAATACGTCAACGAGGCCGCAGGTGCCCACGGTGTCGATTGCGCCTGTGGCCTTGGCGGCGGCTTCCACTGCGAGGGCTATTTCAGCAGCGCCAAGGAAGGCGTCACGTCGTTCCGGCATAAGAACCGTTCCCGCGTGGCCACCTTCGCCCTCGATTATGATGCGCATGGCGGCGGGCGCGGCGATGTTAGTAACAATGCCTATCGGGATGTTCTCTTTTTCGAGAATCGGCCCTTGTTCGATGTGCAATTCCACGAAGCTGTGGTAGTACTGCGGAGGCAATTGGACGCGTGAGAGTGGACCGGTAAAGTGGGAGAGAGGTTGATCTTGGCGGTCTTTCAGAGCGGCGGCTTTTTCGGGCGTGAGCGCGCCGGAAAGCATCCGGCTGCCGAGACAACCGATGCCGAAACGCGTGGGTTCTTCGGAGATGAAGACGAGTAGTTCGATGGATCTGTGCGGCTTGAAACCACTGCGCTGTAGGGCACGGACGGATTCGAGAGCGCCGAGAACTCCAACGGTACCGTCAAAACGACCTGAGTGCGGGATGGCGTCAATGTGAGAACCAGTGCCGACCGCACCGGCATCGGCGTCAGTTCCTTGCCAGCGCGCAAACATGTTGCCGAGTGGATCTTCGCGCATGGCGAGGCCGGCGGACACACATTGTTCTTTGAGCCATGCGCGGGCGCGTTGGTCTGATTCGCTGTAAACGATACGAGTGATAACAGGCGATTCGGTATCGGAGAAGGTTGCGAGCTTTTCGAGGTCGGCGACAATTCGTTCGGCATCTATATTAATCTGCATGGCGATTCCAATCCTTATAAATGACGTATTGGGCGGGTGTTTTGCCCACGGCGCAGAACCATTGCGGACAATAGGGCGCCATGTAAATGAAATCGCCTTCCGTGACGGGATGCCAGCAGTCTCCGAGGCGGTAAATCCCGCCGCCCGCGACCATCAATAAGCCATGCTCCATGACGTGACTCTCGACCATGGGGAGTGATGCGCCGGGTTCGAAGGTCATGGAGTTGACGGCGAAATCGAACTGCGGGTCATTCGGGATAAGTGAGCGGACTTGGACGGCAGAGTCGCCCAGGAGAGGTTGAGGCGGTACGCCGTCGGCGCTGCCGCAGAAGGATTCGGGCGCCAATGTACCGAAAAGATGTTCGAAGGGTTTCTCGATAACGAGTGCGCGGGAAGGCTCCAGCGCAACCACGGCTTGATATTCGTGCGAGCGGACGAATGCGTAATCGCCAGGTTTCAGGTCTTTGTCCATTACCCGCAGCGCACCATCCAACACATAGATGAAGCGTTGCTGCCGGCGGCTATCGCCGAGTGAGCCGTCTTTTTCGAACTCGGCCGAATACTGTATGAAGCGGGCGCCTATGCGCTGTGAGGCGTGAACGATGGCAGTCGTTTTTTTCATTCCTGGGAGAGGCGCGCGCACGAAGGTGTCGGGCGTCAGGAGCAGATGGTTGGGTTGCTGGCAGCTGCGGGTACTTCCGAGTTGTTTCACGATTTCCTCATGGATTCAATAAAACGATGGCCGATGGATAAGGCAAGATCCACATCTTCGGGCAAGACGCTTTCGGCGGGGTGATGACTGATGCCGCCAGGAGAACGCAAGAAGAGCATGGCGGAGGGAATGTGAGGGGCAAGAATCATGGCATCGTGGCCGGCGCCGCTGACCATGCGGCGAGTGCCTTTCGGAGCGGCGGCCGCCACTAGCGCGGTCAAGGCTTCGTCCATTCGCACCGTCTTCATGCTTAGCGCGTCTGTCCAAAGCAAATTGAGGCCGCGCTGGTGCGCAATCTCGGCGGCGGCACGGCGCATGCCCTCAAAAGCCCACTGTCTCACATCGTCATCGGCGTGACGAACGTCTAATGACATTTTTACTTCACCCGGGATTACATTGCCGACACCAGGGCGCGCGTCGATTTTCCCAATGGTTGCGACCAGGTGGGGAGTTGCGCGAGCAGTATGCTCGACGACGGAAATCCACTCGGCAGCCGCCGTGAGAGCATCGCGCCGCAGATGCATAGGCGTGGTGCCTGCGTGGTTCGCGGAACCGATAAATTCGACGTTCGCACGACTCTGTCCGGCAATCGACTCGACAATGCCCACGGGTTCGCCGGCATCATCGAGCACAGGGCCTTGTTCGATATGGAATTCCAGAAAGCAGCACGCCGAAGTTGTGAGCGCAACTTCCGGAATGCGCGCCGGGTCTAGGCCGAAATCGCGGATAGCCGGGGCGATGATGTTCAGGGTTTGTTCATCGAGCGAACCTGCCAGAGCGCGGCTACCGATAAACGGCATGAAGCGAACGCCTTCTTCGTCGGAAAAGCCAATGACTTCGATATCGAAAGGCAATGGCTGGCCGTTGAAGTTCTCGGTGATGGCAATGGCGAGCACAACGCCAAGAATGCCGTCGAAGGCGCCGGCATCGCGAACAGTATCGAGATGAGAGCCCATGAGAAGAACACGTTTGCCGGGATCGTTGCCTGGACGAACACCGCGCAAGTTGCCCGCTGCGTCAATGGTTACGCTCATGCCCGCGCTCTTCAACCATTCGCCTACCACTTCGTAGCAGCGTTTCATAGCGGGCGAAAGGAAGGTTCGCAACGTGCCGCCGTTCATTTCGCTGATAGCGGCAAGTTCGCGGCAACGCGCGATGACGGTTTGCGAATCTGGCTTCGGCACATCCGCTATAGTAAACAAATCTTGATTCGCAAGGCCGAACGATACTTCGAGTTTCAAAAGCTTGGCACAACTTGGCGCACTGAGATCGTGGCCGGGATTACGACCTTCGTCACGATGGCGTACATCGTGCTGGTGAACCCGGCGATCTTGCACGATGCCGGCATGCCGCTGGCCGCAGTGACCGCGGCTACTTGTCTTTCGGCGGCATTCGGCAGTGTGTTGATGGGTGTGCTGGCCAGGTATCCGATTGCGCTTGCGCCGGGAATGGGATTGAATGCTTATTTCACCTACGTGGTGGTGAAAGGGATGGGGGTGCCGTGGCAAGCCGCGTTGGGCGCCGTGTTTATGTCTGGCGTGGTCTTCATGCTGCTCACGCTGGCGGGCATTCGGCAGATGATTCTCTCGGCCATTCCAACTGAACTCTATTCGGCGGTTTCGGCGGGTGTGGGAGTGTTCATCGCTTTCATTGGCTTGAAGAATGCGGGGCTGGTGGTGGCTAACCCGGCAACTTTTGTGGCGTTGGGTAATCTGCGTTCGGCGAGCGCGGCGGTGAGTGTCTTTGGATTGCTTGTGATTGCTATATTGCTATCGAAGAAAGTGTCGGGTGCGATCTTAATTGGGATCGTATCGTCTACGGTTCTTGGAATTGTGCTCGGTCTGACGAAGTGGCGTCCGGCTAGCTATGCTCTCGGTGATCTGACCGCAACAGCGTTCAAGCTTGACCTTCGATCGACGCTGCGGTTCGGGTTTTGGGAAATTATCTTCGTGTTTCTGTTTGTCGACCTATTCGACAACTTAGGGACGCTGGTAGCAGTGGGACGGGAAGCGGGGCTGGTCGATCAGAATAACCAGATTCCACGGCTAAACCGGATTCTGATGTCTGACTCGATTGCCACCATAGTGAGTTCGCTGACAGGCACGTCGACGGTGGTAAGTTACATCGAGAGTGCGGCGGGTGTCGAAGCGGGCGGGCGATCGGGCGTGACGGCGATTGTTACGGGCATTCTGTTTGTTCTTTCGTTGTTTGCGTTGCCGTTGATTGGCGCGATTCCTACAGCGGCCACCGCGCCGGCGCTGATTATTGTAGGCAGCTTGATGATGGCGCATGGAGCGGACATTGACTGGAGGAAGCCCACTGTGGCCATTCCTTCTTTCTTAACGCTGATCATGATTCCGCTGACGTTCAGCATTGCCAACGGGCTGGCGTTTGGTTTCGTCGCCTACGCGCTTATCAAAATCGGCTCGGGCGAAGGCCGCAAAGTGCATTGGCTGGTGTATGTTTTGACGGCGCTCTTTATTGCCCGGTTCATTTATATGGGAGCTTCGAATGGCTAGTTAGTTTGCAGCAGGATTATTAAGGTTCAGAAATGAGCGTGGACCACGCTCGGTAGCGATCAATTCGAATCGGAGATGCCCATTCCGCGCTGACCCGGTTGGTGTTCCACGATCCCGAGGGAAACGAGATCGAGATTCTTCCTCAATAGGTGGGGCGCATAACAATACTTAACGTTACCTCCCGTAAAACACAGACGTCGATTAAAAGCAAGGAACGTTCAGCCGGTCGGCCCGCCCGCGTGCCTTCGCAGAAGTACCGATTTCAGATGAACGGGTTTTTCGGAGACATTTGAGGTTTACGGTTGATGGTGGTTAGTATGCAAGGAGCTATTCGTGAAATTGCCGAAGTATTCGCGATTTAAATTTCGCCTCGTGCTCGGGATTGGGGCCGTCGTTGCCTTGGTTCTCTGCGTGCAAAGCGTTCGAACGTATTTATATACCGACGCCGTCCTTGTCCCGCAGCAGGCCGAGCGTGAAGCGGAACAGCAAGCAGGTGCGCTCACCACCGCCGCCCGAAACGCCGGAATTGCCGACTCGCGCGCGCTTGGGCCCGCGATAGAACGCGTACTAGAATCTGCCGGAGATCGTGTTTTGTGGATGCGCGTGCTGGATGCAAATGGCGTTCTGGCTCAGGGCGGCAATCCCGAGGGACGAGCAAGAATCCCGTTGGGGTGGTGGGAGCGCGTAGAAAAACATGCAAGCCTGGGCGTTATGGCGGATACGGCGCAGGGCAAGGCCTTCGTCGCCATGCTGCCGTTTCGGCTGCCCCCGCCAGCGCATCGGCCCGAAACAGGAACCCGGCCCGAGTTCTCGAGCCATCCACCGAACGGGCACCATCCGCCGAGCTATGTGATTGAGCTCGCCATTCCACTTAAAGCGGTCGCCGGCTCATTTGAGGGGCTGCGTCAAAATCTGGTCGTAGGCGTGATCGCATCCATTGCATTGTTGTTGTCGCTTTTGGTCATCGGGCTGCGCGCACCCCACTACCTTCGCGGTAGATATCTCGAGAGCGAAATGCAATTGGCCAGGCGCGTTCAGAGTGATCTTCAGCCGAAGGCGCAGCCGATATCACCGCACATTGAATTCGGAGCATCGGCCGTAGCCGCCGATCATGTCGGCGGAGACTTCTACGACATCTTTGACGCGGAATCCGGCAAGATTGCCATGGTGCTGGGGGATGTCTCAGGCAAGGGAGTGCCCGCGGCGCTGCTGGTCAGCGTATTGCAGGGCGCGATTCGCTCCTCGATGTCGTCGCAGCACGAACTTGCCTGCGAGCGCATTAACCGGATGTTATGCGAGCGAACGACCTGCGAGCGCTTCGCGACACTATTCTGGGGCGTATTCGATCCTGCCACCAGCACTTTGCGCTACGTGAACGCCGGTCATGCGGCCCCTCTGCTCGTGCGTGAGGGCCAAAACCGGATCGAGCGATTAGAGGAGGGCGGTCCCGTTCTGGGTCTGCTTCCCAGGGCCGTCTATTCCGCAGGAAGTGTTCAGATTGAAGCTTCCGACATGCTGATCCTCTATTCCGACGGCATCAACGAAGCAACCAACCAGAACCACGACGAGTTTGGAGAAGACCGCATCCAGGAGTTGATTACTGAAACGGCGGGCGCTATGCCGTCTGAAGTGTGCGAGCGAATCATGCGCCAAGTCACGGCGTTCGCCAGCGCCACCATCCCGCAGGACGACCGTACATTGTTAGTGGTTCGCTTCCCGGGAGCGCGGGCCGTCGGGCACTGCCGAAATTCGGAAGAGCTCACCATAGAAGCAGTCGCTTGAGAGCCGGATCTCAGCCTATCTTCTTTCTAAGGAGGGTGAGCGCTTCCTCAGGTCGACCTTCTCTAACTCGGGCATGCGACCGTGCTTTACGTAATACCGCCGAAATTCCTTTGGAGTCATCTGTCGCGCAGCTCGGAACCGTCGATTGAAGTTGGACAGGTTCGAAAATCCGGCATCCGCTGCAATAAGGCTTATCGGCCGGTCTGTCTCCACTAGCCACATGCAAGCCCGTCCGATTCGAAGCCTGCCCAGATAATCGCTCACATTCTCACCTAAATGGCGCACGAATAACCGATGAAGCGACCGCTCGGACATGTTCCCAACCGCGCAAAGGTCTTGCGCCCGGAGCGGCTCAGCGAAACGCTTGTGCAGCACATCGAGTATACGGTTGAGTTGAGCCGACTCATCCTGTGTGATCCGCGCTGTCTTCTGGGGTGTAGCGAGCGGAGCTGCCTCCATATCGGCCAGCTCGGTAAGGAGATCCAGAGCAGCCTGAAGGCGCTTGCGCGGAGCGCTGGAGAGTAGGCCCGATAGATGCGACTCCATCTTCTCTGCCGCTGACGCTGCAAAGGTCAGAGCGGTGGTCGACCTTTTCAGCAGCTTGCGGAGCCCAGAATATTCCGGACACACCTCCGCAAGATGTAAAGCCCAATCTCCCGCGAACCAAACAACTATAGCCGTGTGCGGTCGCGTTTCGTTAATGGCGTTAGTAGAGGCCCAGGTGTGCGGCATCTCGGTTGGCACTAAAACCAAATCGCCTGACTCGTAAGCACCGATATGGTCTCCAATGAATCGCAACCCGCGGCTGTTCAGCGTGAGCGTCAGCTCGTATTCCGGATGGTGATGCCATTCAAAAGGAATCTCCGCAACTTGACGATGAAGCACTCGGATCGAGCAGCCTTTAGGGATGGCGACGTGTTCGAATTGAGGTCTCATCGCTCTACTTGCCTAGATTTCAGACACGATCTAGCGCCAAGTTGTCCGAATAGTATCACAAACTGGCCTATCTTGCGGATTCTAGAGGCTTGAATCACCCTAAGATCAATTTCATGGGGTGCTCAGAAAAGCACACAAACAAAACGAGCGCGAAATAGAAAGTAAGGAGTTAAACGAACTATGCCGTTCCAGGTTGAGAATTTGCCCGAAGCGATTCGGGACGTCAAGAAAAAGCTACGGCGGGAACTTCCCGCTTATGCCAAGGTCTTTCAAGAAGTCGAAGACGAGATGCGCGGCAAGGTTACCCAGATCGTCAAAGAGCGGGAGGCGGGCGAATCGGTGATTCCGGTCCTTCCATACTCGGAGATCGCCGCGGGATCGGTTTCTCCGCAGATGATCAAAAAAATCAAAGATCGCGGCGCGTGCGTCGTTCGCAATACTTTCGCGGTTGAACAAGCTCGCTCCTGGGATGATGAGATCGCCAAGTATGTCGAAGAGAACCATCTGAACGAAAAGCTCGCCAACGCTGCTGAAGATAAGTATTTCGGGACGTTAGCGGCAGCGAAGCCGCAGATCTACGGAATCTATTGGTCGCGTCCGCAAGTGGAGGCGAGGCAATCGGAGTCTCTCACTCGCGTGCGCACTTTCCTCAACCGTCTGTGGGCGGCTGAGAGCGAAGGCAAGCGTCACTTTGATCCCGATCAAGTGCCGGCATATGCCGACCGCATTCGCCGGCGGCCACCAGGATCCAGTTCACTCGGGCTTTCCCCTCATGTGGATGGTGGCTCAGTGGAACGATGGCTCGAGCCCAATTTCAGAAACGTATACCGCCACGTCTTCTCTGGTGATTGGCGTAAATACAACCCGTACGATGCAGCTTGGCGGCCTGATGCGCAAGAGTTTCCGTCACCGGCTGTCTGCTCCATGTTTCGAACTTTCCAAGGCTGGACTGCGCTCACGCGGCAAGGCAAAGGAGACGGCACCCTGCAACTGATTCCGATTGCGAATGGCATGGTTTACATGCTGCTGCGAGCGTTGCAGGACGATGTTCCGGAAGAAGAATTGTGCGGGGCGAAGCCTGGGCGTGCTCTCTCCGTCAATCCGGAATCGCATTCTCTTTTGCTCGAAGCGCTGACATCCATTCCGCTGATGCAACCGGGTGACACGGTCTTCTGGCACTCCGATGAGGTTCACGCCGTTGAGAATGAGCACAAGGGCGATGGCTATAGCAATGTCATGTACATTGCCGCCACCGTTGGTTGCGAAAAGAACAGCGCCTATTCGGCCAAGCAGGCGCCGGCCTTTCTGGCGGGCAAAACGCCACCCGATTTTGCGCCCGATAATTTCGAAGTAGACTTTATCGGCCGTGCCACCGAGGCTGATCTCAGCGCACTCGGGCGAAGTCAGATGGGCCTCCCTCCGCTTGCGGTCGAAGCCAAACAATCGTCAAAAAACGAATTCGCCGAGGCGCGAGCTTGAGCATTTTGCCGTGGGACGGCGCCCTTCGCTGTCCCACACCACATGTAGTATCGAGAATATGTCCATTGTCAGCGATTTCATCGAGCGCCAGGGCTTCGTCGTTCTTGATGGCGGGCTAGCTACGGAGCTCGAAAATCGCGGCGAATCGCTGGACAATCCGCTCTGGTCTGCCAGAATCCTGCTCTCCGCACCCGAAAAAATCGCGGATGTTCACCACTGTTACTTTGTCGCTGGTGCGGATGTCGCGATCGCCTCCAGCTACCAAGCCACATTTCCGGGCCTGCAGGCCACCGGGCTTAGCTCGCAGCAGGCCGAACGAGTGATCCGTCGCAGTGTCAGTATCGCGGTCGAAGCGCGGGAGCGCTTTTGGGGCAACCCGCAAAATAGAGTTGGGAGGTTGCGCCCCCTCGTCGCCGCCTCCGTTGGGCCTTATGGAGCATTCCTCCACGATGGCTCCGAATACCGGGGCAATTATGGCGTTCCACGCGGAACGCTCAGAGATTTTCACCGTGATCGGTTAGCGATTCTGGCCGATAGCGGAGCGGATCTTCTCGCCTGCGAATCGATTCCCTCACTGTTGGAAGCCGAAGCACTAATAGATTTGCTAGGAGACTTTCCGAACTCCCAAGCATGGATTAGTTTCACCTGTAAGGACGTCTCACATATTTCCGACGGCGCCAAATTTGCCGATGCCGTCTTGGTTGCGAGCCAGGCCGATTCGGTAGTGGCAGTTGGGTTGAACTGTACCGCTCCAAGCCTGGTGAATGCGCTCCTTGAAAAAGCTAGGGCCGTGACAGACAAGCCACTCGTCGCTTATCCCAACAGCGGTGAACTTTACGATATGGCAACCCGCGGTTGGCGCTCCACCAGCGAGACCGGAATCATCGAAGACGCCGCGCGTGGTTGGCGCGAGCAGGGCGCGTTGTTGATCGGCGGCTGTTGCCGCACCACGCCCGAAACGATTCGCGGTATCCGTAGCGCCCTTATTGGCGTACCTGCGGGTAGCGGAAACAAGTGACCAGGTGATCGTTCACCATGCCGGTTGCCTGCATAAAGGCATAGCAGATGGTTGAGCCTACAAACGTGAAGCCGCGTTTTTTCAGATCTTTGCTCATGACATCAGAAACAGGGCTGTGCGCGGGCATTTCTTTCTGATGTTGCCATGAATTCTGAATAGGCCGGCCACCGGCGAACTGCCACAGGTATTCGTGGAACGATCCGAATTCCTTCGTTACGGCAAGAGACGCCCGCGCGTTCTGTACAGCGCCGCGAATCTTGAGCCGGTTGCGCACAATATCCGGATTAGCCAGTAACTTTTCGAGTTTAGCTTCGCGATAACGGGCGATTTTAGTTGCATCGAAATCATCGAACGCCAGGCGATAAGCCGCACGCTTTTTCAGGATGGTGTACCAGCTGAGACCGGCCTGCGCTCCTTCGAGAATCAGAAATTCGAACAGCCCGCGATCGTCGTAGAGGGGAACACCCCACTCGGCATCGTGATAGGCGCTGGAGAGCGGATCGGCGGTTGCCCAGGCACAGCGGACGAGTGGAGCCACCTCACCGTTGTACGCTAGAAGATCAAAGGAACGCAACCTAAGGAGAGAATATGTCAGAACCAAGTTACGACGAATTGAAATCCGAGCTGGAAAAAATCAAGGCACAGAAGGTCAAGACTGGTGAACTTTCATTCAAAGTGAGTGAAAAGGGCGCGGTGAGCGTTTATGGACTCGGGCGGTTTCCCGTTACGCTTTATCAGGAGCAATGGGTCAGGCTATTGGCTGTGGGCGAAGATCTAAAGACTTTCATTAAAGACAACTCCGCGAAGTTGAAAGTCAAAGAGCAAGCTGCTGGAGGCGGCGGAAGTTGAAGCCCTTCTTCGGACCGCGCTCGGCAAGCCTTTAAATTTTCATTACTACCTCGTCGTCAACCGTAAAGCAAACCCCCTCAGCTACAATGAGGTTTTGTCCGTTCGAGTGCTTATTGAATGATTGAACTTTTCCGCGATACTTTTCGCTACCGCGAGTTGATCTGGGCTCTTGCCGTCAAGGAACTCACGGTTCGCTACAAACGGTCTATCCTGGGCTTTCTCTGGGCTTTGTTGAACCCGATGCTGTTGATGCTGGTGACGTCCGTTGTGTTTTCGAAAATATTGGTGTCGGCGCAACCCCACTACGCCATTTTCCTTCTTAGCATGATACTCCCTTGGACTTTTTTTTCGCAGTCGCTCAGCTATGCCGCCGAATCGATCGTGGGAAATGCCGACCTCATCAAAAAAGTGCGCGTAGCGAAACTGGTATTTCCCATCGCCGCCGTCGTGTCGAACATGATCAACTTGCTGCTATCGTTTATTCCGTTGGTCCTGATCGTCCTGGTGATGCGGCACCCTTTCCACCTGACGTGGCTGTACCTCCCGATACCGATAATTGCCCTTGCCATACTCACTTTGGGAGCCACTTTCTTTTTTGCCACCGCGAATGTTTATTACCGCGATGTATCGCACATCCTGCAGGTGGTCTTACAGGTCTGGTTTTATTTGACGCCGATCATATATTCGGTTGACAACTTTCCGGCAAAATACCGCATTTTCTTCAGACTGAATCCCGTCATTTACGTCCTCAACGGATTTCGCTTAAGTGTCTATTACGGTCTCCTGCCGACTGCCAGCTCGATCATAGCTTCTTTCGCGTGCGCTTTCGTGGCGCTCTATTTTGGCTTCCGCATATTCCGCAAACACCAGGACGAATTTGTCTTTTACGTTTAATCATGCACGACGATTCCCTTGCCATCAGTGTTCAAAAAGTAACCCAGCGCTTCCGGGTGATTCACGAACGGCCCGACACGGTGCGCGAACTCTTTTCGAAACTTACACGCAAACGCGTCAGTTATCGCGATTTTGAAGCGGTCAAAGACGTTTCTCTCGATGTCCGAAAAGGCGAAATGGTGGGACTGATTGGCCGTAACGGATCAGGTAAGAGCACATTGCTCAAAATCATAGCGGGTGTCTACCGCCCAACCAGCGGAACGGTTACGGTGAACGGTTCGCTGGCCCCATTGATTGAACTCGGAGCGGGCATGCACCATGAACTTACCGGCCGCGAGAACATCATGCTGAACGGTCTCCTGATGGGTTACTCAAAAGAAACCATGCGTGAGCGCCAGCAAAAGATTATTGAATTTGCCGATATTGGCGATTTCATTGAAGCCCCCGTCAAGCAATACTCTTCGGGTATGTATATGCGCCTCGCGTTCGCCGTGGCCACTGAAGTCGATCCCGATATCCTGGTATTGGACGAAATTCTGGCGGTTGGCGATTTTGCTTTTCAGCAGAAGTGCTTGAACCGCTTGCGCAGTTTTCGTGCCGCGGGCAAGACGATTATTTTGGTTAGCCACAGTTTGACGCAAATTGAAGAACACTGCGACCGGGCCGTGGTGCTCGAAAAGGGTAGGCTGATAATAGACGGATCGCCTGGCGAAGTCATAAAAGCCTATTTGGGCCAACCTAGCATGGAAGAACCGATCTTGGTTGAATCTCCGTCTCCCAGAGCTTGAGGGATGTATCGCGAGAGAGGCTAGCCAGAGTGAAAGTATTCCACCTATGAAAGCTTCGAGCGGGATTTGGGGGCGGCAAATAGCAGACCACTCCAAACTTCGCTAACCGAACAGATTTTGTAATCGACCAAGCCCAGAGCGATGCCTGTTTCTCTCACGAGATTCCCGGAGACGCCGCCTTCGGCAGACTTACCTTTCTTCCAGCAAACCCAGAGCTTGGTTCGCGCGGCATGGGATCGCAACTCCGAGAGCTGTCGCTGGAGTTCCTGAGGGTCTGTGGCGAAAATGAGCGTTACGGCCGCGGCGGGTGATTCGACAAAGGTAATATCGGCCGGCAAATCGCCCAGCGCAGCGGGCATGTCGCGCGGAGCCTCAATCAAACGAACTGCATCGCCGGTGCGGATTCCCAGTTTCTGCGCGGCGGTTCGAGTGGCGTAACGGTCCATCATGGCCGCCGGTACAGCGGGAGCCTTGGGAGCCGAGCATAGCGCGGTCCGCAACGAACTTTTCAAACGCGCAAACTTACAGAAAACGGCGTCGGGCAGAAGGGCGCGGGTTTTCACTACTTTTTCATCCTCGCCTTCACAGAAAAGGATGGGAATGGCGCGGGTCGCCTTCGATTGGCGGAGAGCAATAGCAATTTCCCGGCCATGCGAAGGAAGGCGAGAGAGATCGATAATAAAGGCGTTGGGTGGTGTCGAGCGCCACTCTCGCATGAGCTGTGGGCTAAACTCGGGGGAGTACTCGACGCGATAGCCCGCGTCCTTTAACAGAGTTAAGTAGCGGGCGGCTTCGGCGGCGTTCCAGTGAATTAGCCCGAGCCGTGACATTTTGGCATCTTATCAGGCATTGACGTTTGTAACCACTTATGAGAATATCGAGCGCCATCTCTGCGCTTCCCCCCCATTACTATCCACAACATATTTTGCTTGAGGCGTTCCGCAAGTATTGGGGACCCCGCCTGGAACGCTTTACAGTGCTTGAGAAGTTGCATACCGCCGCACAGGTGGACGGGCGATATCTGGCGTTGCCGCTGGAAGCGTATCCGTTGAAATCGTTTGGCGAGGCCAACAACCATTGGATTGATGCCACGCTCGCCCTTGGCCAGAAGGCCGTTTGCGAGGCGATGACGGCGGCACAGGTGGGACCAAACGATATCGGCGCCTTCTTTTTTGTTTCGGTCACAGGCGTTTGCAGCCCGTCGATCGAGGGGCGGCTGATCAACAAGATGAATTTGAATCCGAACACGAAGCGGATTCCTATTTTTGGATTGGGCTGCGTGGCCGGAGCGGCGGGTATTGCCCGGGCCGCCGATTACGTGAAGGCCTATCCAAAACAAGCAGCCCTTTTGCTATCGGTGGAGCTGTGCTCTTTGACAGTGCAGCCGGACGATTTATCGGCCGCGAACCTGATTAGTACGGGGTTGTTTGGGGACGGTGGCGCGGCAGTGGTGATTGCCGGGAGCGAGTGCGGCCAAGCGGGACCGGGACCCGAGATTCTAGCGACGCGATCAACGTTCTACCCAAACACGGAAGAGGTCATGGGCTGGGACATTACCGAGAAAGGCTTCCGCATCATTCTTTCGCGGGAAGTTCCGAATGTGGTGATGGAGAACCTGGGCCGCGACGCGGATGGTTTTCTGGCCGACAACGGTTTGCAGCGGTCCGACATTCAGAGTTGGGTGATTCATACGGGTGGGCCGAAGGTCTTGGATGCGACGGAAGCGGCGCTCGGCCTGAAGAAGGGCGCACTGGATCTTTCGTGGAAATGCCTACGAAAGACGGGGAATCTTTCGTCGGCGTCAGTTTTGCTCGTTTTGGAAGAAACCATGAAGAATCACCGTCCAGCGCCAGGTACTTATGGCATTCTGGCGGCCATGGGACCGGGTTTCTGCTCAGAGCTGATCTTGCTGAAATGGTAGGCCAGTTGGGCGAAACCCAAGTGTGAGTAAAAACGATCTAAAGTAGAGATATGAAACTACTTTGCGGAAGTTGCCTAGTGGCAGTGGCGATGCTTGTGCCCGCGAGTGCGCAGTATCCAGGGCAGTACCCGCCCGGGGGCCAATATCCGCCGGGACAGTACCCTCCAGGGCAATATCCTCCAGGGCAGTATCCTCCGGGCCAAGGACCCTCCGGCGGTGGGCTTCAGCTTCCCAAACGACACAAGAAAAACGATAAGGGCGCGGACAACCCGGTGAATACCATTGCGGCCGATGGCTACACCGTTTCGAACGAAGAAAAGAAATTGGTGATCGCCACCGACGACGGTCGCACGATTACCATGGCAGTTGACGCGAAAACCGCGTTCACCAAAGACGGTGCCACGATTCCGGCCACCAAGATTGAAGAACGATCTTTCGTTCACATTGAAGCAGCGGAAGACGACGAAGCGTATTTGACAGCCTTGAAGGTTTCTCTTTTGAAAGATCCCGTGCCTCAACCAGCGTCGCGGCCCGGGGAACCGGGTGCCACGAAAGATGCGGCGGCCGCACCGCCCGTTGACCCGAAAGTGGCAGCCGAACTAGCCAAGCCTGCTGCCGAGGATGCCCCGGACCGGCCGATTTTGCGGCACGGAAGACCGCCTGGCCGCAATGAGTTCCCAGAGGATGAAACTCCACCGCCTGCACCGAAAACGGCAACGACGGCGACCGGCACCGCCGCAGTTGCGAAAAAAGACACAGGCGATTTCACAATTACCAGTGAAGATACACAGCATATGAAGGTGGCCGGCGATGACGAGCAGATCAGCCGGAGCAGGGAATGGGCCGAGACGTTCACGCAAGGATTGCCGAATTATGTTTGCCAGCAGATCACCACGCGTTACATGGAAGAATCGCGCTCAGCGGGCTGGCAACCCATTGATGTGGTGACGGCCAAGGTTGTCTATGAAGATGGCCACGAAGACTACAAGGAAATAACAGTCGGGGGCAAACGTACGAATAAGAGCATGCTGGAGATCGGCGGTTCCACGTCCACCGGTGAATTTGCGGGATACCTGCAAGGCGTTTTCCTCACCAACGCGGCGAAGTTCAAGTTCTCGGAATCGACATCGCTACAGGGAACGCCGGCGGCGATTTACAATTTCACGGTGCCTTTGCGGATGAACCGCGGGCTATGGACGATCGTCGTGGGAGGCCAGGCACTGCGGTCGGAATACAGCGGTGCCGTTTGGGTAGAGAAGGCAACCGGGCAGGTGCGGCGCATCGAATTTCAAGCCGACAAGATACCGAAAGACTTCCCCGAAGATTCCGTCGAAATGGCGGTTGATTACGAATCGATTCGCTTGGGTACAAGCTCGTTTCTACTGCCGGTGCATGCAGCGAACATAGCCTGCCGGCGCGGGACGTCGATCTGCAGCAAGAACGAGATCGATTTCCGCGATTACCATAAGTATTCAGGCGAAAGCACCATCGTTTACAAGTAGGCCGGACTGGGCCTCGCGCCGGGCAAACATCGCTGATATCCTCTCGTAGGAGGGGCGCTTTGTGTCGCGAGATGTATTTATTAGCTACAAGACCGAAGATAAAGAGTTTGCCGAGCGGTTGTGCGCGGCCCTGGAACGCGAGGATATTTCGTGCTGGCTCGCGCCACGCGACATTCCGCCCGGCCGCGAATGGGCCGTGGCGATTGTGGATGGCCTGCAAAGGAGCAAGAATTTCGTTTTGCTCTTGTCGGCCCATTCGGTGGCCGCCAAACAGATTGCGCGCGAAGCCGAATTAGCGGACAAACAAAACCTTCCGATCTTTACTTTTCGAATCGAAGATATTCAGCCGCCCAAGGAATTGCTTTACTTTCTAGGCAACGTTCAGTGGCTGGACGGTTTCGGCGAGAAATTCGAATCGGCTGTAGCCAGCTTGGCGGAGGTGATACGGAGTGGCTCTAGCTTCCCGGCGCCAAAGACGACTATACGTCATGCGCCAAGCCCGACGAATCCTCCGAGCACCCCGCCAACCACCCCGCCGCCAACGACTCCGTTGCCTGTGGTGGCCGCAGCACCGATTGCGAGCAAAAAAACCTATCTGCTGCCGATTGTCGCCGGAGTGGTGGTGCTGATCGGACTGGGTCTGTGGATCGGACTGCGGGGGGCATCCCCGTCGGCGTCCGACGGGACTCCCGCGCCGCTGGGGCAGGAAGTGGACACAACGCAAGAAGCGAAGGCGGAGGCCGACCGGTTCTTGAAAGAACGGGATTCAGGAAAGTATGAAGAGGCGTGGAACGAATACACAGCTGGGTTCCGCAACAAAAACGACGAAGCGGCGTGGCAGAGCGAAGCGGCGAAACGCAATAGCGAGCATGGCGGGGTTGAGGATCATGAATTTCGCAACTGCCGTAGCAGCAAGCCAGATATTTATACCTGTGAATACACGCTGAAGTTCAAAGATGGCTCACGCTTCAAGAACGACTTGCGAGTTGAAAAAAATACGGCCGGCGGTTGGTCAATCGACAACGGAAAGGTCATCCAAGAACAATAGCGGGGAAAAGATCGATCCGCCGCGTTCGAACCGCGCCTACTTTTCAAACACGCCAAACCGCCTCTTCGTTGTGGGATCTTTCTCCGCCGCCTGAGCGCGAAGCGGCGCAAAGCCAGCTCGCATAAAATCGATGAACGCCTTCGTTGTAGTGGCGCCCGCGGGAGGCTTGCCTTGCATCCCCGATTGTAGCCAGATTGTCGCGGCGTCTTCCGCGGCTGCATCCAGCGTCGGCGGGTTCCAAACTGATCCCAACCAACCGAACATAGCGTGTAGGCGCGGGCGCATAGTGGGGCCGCCGTGGTCGGCATCGCGCACAAACCGGTATTCGTGCCAGAGGTCCAAATCCCACAGCACGCGATGCAGAAATTCAGCGCCGTCGTGAGCGTTGAGAAAGTCCCTGTCGGCGGCCTCAAGATAGATAGCCAGGTCGGAGTCGCGGATCTGCTGCGCATTCGCGCGCGCCCGGTTAGCAGGATTGTTGGCCTCCCAAAGTGAGGCATCGCGCGCCGCGCCAATCAACTGCGGCGGCCCACCCGCTGAGTGATGCAGCCGGTTACGCGCGCCCACGTCCGATTCACGGAGACCCGGTTCGAGCATAGGTTGCATGGCAGCGACAGCCGAAAACAGTTTCGGCCGCGCGAAAGCCAACTTAAGCGCGCCATAACCACCCCCAGAGATGCCGGTGATAACGGTTGTGTCGCTTACATGGCAACCCGCGCGGAGATGGGGAACGAAGTCTGCCGCCAGAAACGAGTCCCAACGAATCGGTCCTGCTTCGTCCTCCATGTAGTAATCGAGTCCAGCGCTTGGCGTGGCGATCATCATAGGCGGAACGCTACCTTCGTCCCACCACGTATCGAATAGCGGCTGAAGGTCGCCCAGCGAATCGCGTGTGCCTCCCGCGCCTAGCAGAAGGATGCATAGCGGCAGCGGCTCTTTACTGTACGGCGCGAGGGCAGTGTACGCAACGGATGCAGGCAGATGCGGCGAGGCGAGATCCCCCAGTGTCACGGTGGAAGGCATCGTCACGTTTTCTTACAGTAGCGCCTAACCCAGTTCTTAACCCAGTTCTTAACCCAGTAATTAACCCAGCACCTGCTTGCAGTAATCGAAGCATTTCTTCACTTCTTCCGGCGATGTCCCCGTACCTTTATACTCATATTCAATGAATGCCGGAAGCGGCCATTTCGTT
>PMSX01000017.1 GCA_003167495.1 Bryobacterales bacterium
TTATAAGTCTCTGGAAAAGGATAGACCAGCTGCCCTGTGTCCAGAGGTAAGTAGTTAATTTTTGACTGGCTTCCGAAGAAAACCTATCGTTGGCCAGGCTGTCGACCGACATGAAAAGAAGAGCGGAAGATTACTTGGTACCTGGGAAGCAGCCAAATATGATTTTTGGAAGAGACTGTCGACAAATCGAGCTTGACCCGATTTGCGGACCTGGGTTAGAGTAATGGTGCTCTTAAAGTGAGCTAAACTATAAAAGACGCTTATCGCATGATGAATCGATCACGGCCAAAGATAGCCGAGTTTACTTTGCTTTTGCTTTTGCCATTGGGAGTTTCCCAAGCGGGTCAAAAGAGTTCGTTGTCGACCGGTTTTGCGGCGATGACGGAAGCTGCGGGTAGAATCGCAGTGCCGGAAAGCGCCAATCGGGGAGAAGAAACAACCACCCTAAGCCCCGTGCCGGTTTCAAGCAACGAGGCCGCAATAGACGGTAACGCCCGGACACCCCAGGCAGATGAATGCTTGCGCCTTTCGGATAGCCATTTCAACGCGGGGAGACAACTGTATTTTGAAGGCGACCTGACCGGCGCTCGGCGAGAATTCGATCAAGCCGTGGACGCTCTCTTGAAGGCACCCGATTCCCTGCCGGATCACGCACGAATCGAGCGCCGGCTCGATGAAATCTGTAATCTGATCTACCGCTTCGATGTAGAGAAGCTGGGTGCGGGAAAGAAAGCCGACGAAGAAAAGGTGGCCTTCGATGAAGCACCGATCGATGCTATTAGCGAGATGACGTTTGGCGTGGACGAGAAGCTGGCAGCTAAGCTGCAAAGCGAACTTACGCAGGTCCCGTCTGGCATTCCGCTGGAACTGGCTGGTCCGGTGCCGGGTTTAATTCATTTCTTTACAGCAACCGATTCCGGGCGGCGCGCGCTGCTCGCTGGATTCCGGAGATCGGGCCGCTACCGTGAGCTGATCCAACGCATCCTGGCCGAAGAAGAAGTGCCGCAGGAACTGATTTATCTGGCACAGGCTGAATCCGGGTTTCTGCCGCGCGCCGTATCGAACAAACAAGCGGTGGGGATGTGGCAGTTTATAGCCGGAACGGGTGGCATATATCAACTGAAGCGCTCTGGCGACTTTGACGAGCGCCTCGATCCTGAGAAGGCTACGCGTGCGGCCGCTCGATTCCTAAAAGCTCTGCATGAGAGGTATGGCGATTGGTATCTGGCGATGGCCGCCTATAACTGCGGCGCTGGCGCGGTGGACCGGGCCGTGGAACGCACAGGTTATGCCGATTATTGGGAACTGCTCCGCCGTCATGCTCTGCCTCAGGAAACCGCGAATTATGTGCCCATCATCTTGGCGATGACGATTATTGCCAAGAACCCGCAGGACTATGGGCTGGACGGCATTGGGATGGATGCGCCGTTGGAATACGACACAATCCACCTTACTGCGGCCACGCACGTTGATTTGATTGCCGACGCCACACTGCAACCGGTATCTGTCATCCGCGACTTGAACCCCTCGCTACTCGGAAGACTGGCACCTCCGGGCTTCGAGGTGCACGTACCTAAGGGCACTGCAGCAGCGACGCAGGAAGCGCTAGAGACGGTTCCCGCGAGTAGTCGGCATGCGTGGCGGCTACATCATGTATCGTCTGGCGATACCTTGGCCGCCATCGCCAAGGTGTACCACTTGACGCCGGAGCGCATTGTGGCGGTCAACGGAAGTGCAGACTCGATTGAAGCCGGCGATACGCTCCTCATTCCCGCGCTAGATCCGGTCCCATCCGCGCGCACTCTGAAGGCCCAGCGATTTGCCAAGGGCCGCTACCGGCTGGTGCGAGTTCAATCCAGCCGCTCGACCCTGGCGCAACATGCCGGTCACGTAGTGGCGTCACGGCGGGTTTCTACCCAGGTCTTGCATCGCAAGGCTGCTGTTCGCACGGCCGGCTTGCCCAGATAGCTCAAAGACACTCACAAAAAAAGGTAGTAACTTAAAGCTTGATCGCAAAGATCAAGCTTTTTTTGTTTGAGGAGTTGCGCAGAGGCCACTGCTTATGAAATCATTTTGCTTCTCGCATCATCTCGGTGCATAGTAGGATGTGCGAAAGGAGAGAACGCTTTGCCTTTGAACTACTGGCTTAAGCCAGAAGAAGACGACGACGATTTCGACTACGAAGACGAACACGTCGAGATGGAATCCGATAAAGACGAATACGAGGAGGACGATTTGGAAGAAGATCTGCCCCTGAAAACCGGGACTGAGACAACCGTGGTTCAACCCAAGCACGGTGAAGAAGCGCACGAGCATGGACATGAGCACCATCACGCTCATGAGGCGCCCGCGGCGCCGGAAGGGCAAGCAGAGCTTGCGTTTTCGGAGCCTGTCCGCGCGAAGCCGGCACCGAAGCCACGTGCAAAGAAGGCTGCGGCGAAACCGGCCCCACCCCCGGTCGCCGCGCCTGCGGTTAAGCCGGCAGCGGCGCCCGTGAAGAAGGCCGCTGCGCCGGTCAAGAAGAAGGCGGCGATAAAGAAGGCCGCGCCCGTAAAGGCGAAAGCTGCACCGGTCAAAAAGAAAGCTCCCGCTAAGAAGGCCGTTCCCAAGAAAGCGGTGAAAAAGGCGGTTAAGAAGGCCGTGAAGAAAGCGCCTGCCAAGAAGGCAGTAAAGAAAGCCGTCAAAAAGGCCATCAAGAAAGCGGCGACTAAAAAGAAACGCTAACGAGACGAAAAACGGAAGACCCGCTGTCGGCCCGGGCGGATCTTCCGTTTCCAAAAAGGTGGGGCGTTATTTCGTGGTTTTGCGGACTGCCGAGCGGCACCGTTCAAACAGCTCGAGCAAAGCTTCGGCGTACTCTTCTGCGGAACGTCCGCCTTTTTCCTTGCCGCCAAAGCCAGCGGATGGGATGCCCTTGCCGTATCCCGTGGTCACGGCTATGAACTTCATCAGCTCGAGCGCTATTTCGTCCGGGTTGCTTTTTGCGGCGGAGGACTCTGAATTCTCTTCGGCCATTCTGGTTATTGCTCCTTCGTTTCCTGAACAAACATTCCCGGCGCATCGCCCGGGATTAGCTTGATTCTCCCAGCTTACCTTCAATGCCTGTCAGCGCCCGCAACCTGATACGAAAAATGCGCGGAGGAGCGCAGTCGCATCTGATTGCGGGCGAGGACGGCGAAAACTACGTAGTCAAGTTCACAAATAACCCTCAGCATCGCCGGATTCTGATAAACGAGTGGTTGGCGAACGCGTTTCTTCGCTATTTACAGATCCACGTTCCACAAACGGCGCTAATCCAGGTGTCGGAATCGTTCTTGGCCCAGAATCCAGATGTTTACTTCACCCTGGGATCACGGCGAGAACGCCCGGTGCCAGGCTTGCATTTTGGATCGAGGATGTCGGTGAACCCCGATAGAGTCGCGGTATTCGATTTCCTACCTGAGAAATTGCTCGAGAAGGTGGAAAACCGCGGCGATTTTCTGGGGACGCTCGTTTTGGACAAATGGGTCGGCAATGCCGATTCGCGGCAGGCCGTGTTTTTCCGGGCTAAGGCGAAAACCTGGACTCCCCTCAAGGGCGACATGCCCGCTCGAGTTGGCTTTTTCGCGCAAATGATCGATCACGGTTTCGCTTTCAACGGCCCCCACTGGGAGTACAACGATACGCCATTGAATGGCTTGTATTTCCGCACCTCGGTTTATGAAGGGGTGACGTCGCTAGACTCGTTCCAGCCCTGGCTGGATATGGTGGCAAACTTTCCGGTCGATGTGATCGATGGCGCCTGGAAGGAGATTCCCCGCGACTGGCTCCATCAAGATGAAGACGCGCTCGAAAAACTCCTCGAAGGGCTCCTCAAGCGGCGCAGCAAAGTGGTTCAATTGATTGAAGACGTTCGCCGGAAGCGGGCGAGCGCGTTCCCCAATTGGCGCTGATTTCGCCCGCAAACAAGGAGTAGACAAAAAAGGGAGCGAACGATTTACCTTGATGCAGGTCAGCCAGTACCTTGAAACCCGCAACGGCGGCTACTACGTGGGTGACAGCAGGATCGGCTTGGATGTTGTGGTCTACGCCTTTAGGCGCGGCAAAACAGCCGAGGACATCTTTCGAGCCTACCCGTCCATTGGCTCCCTGGCGAAAGTCTACGGTGTGATCACGTATATCCTCGAACACCCGAAAGAAATTGAGGCATACTTGCACGATGAAGCAAGTGCCTTCGAATCGTTCCAAGCGACCCATCCGCTCCCCGCCGAAATGCTGGAGCCCTTCCAACGCGCCTGCGCCCCCAACGAGAAGACGGCCAAGCCAGCTTGAAAATTGCCTTTCAGGCGGATGCCAATTCTGGATCCCAACATCGGGCGAGGTCTTTGCCGGCGGGAGCCAAGCATTGATTTCCAAGATCATGTCGGAATAATTCCCGACGGCACACCCGATCCTGACGTGCTGATTTTTGGCGGCGGAATCCGGTCGAGTTCTCGTTTCGGCGGACGTCCGTACCATGCTTGTCCATTTTGCTGAGTTCGTCGCCAACGCCGAATCACCAGGCCTAATCCTGATTCCTTCGTCGCGATCAATCGGTTCAGTGATCGAAGGGCTGCTGTTGGTCTGGCTGAATTGGACGCCCGACAACACAAGAAATCAGGCTCTATGCCTACCGAGTTCCTTCTAAAAGTGCCAGTTAACCAATCCCCAAATCCGCGCTGATCTCCTCCGCCAAACGTTCGGCCGTCACCGGAGCCAGCAGAATGCCATTGCGGTAATGCCCGTACGCCAGATACACATTACTGGATTGCCAGCGCCCCAAACGCAGTTTTTCACTGGCAGGGCGAAAACCAACCCAAGTCTCCGTCGGCGTGGTCTCGAGCAAATGCGGCATCACGAAGCCAGCCGCCATCGCGAGTTGAGCGGCAATCTGCGAATCAATATGTCTGTCGAATCCGGCATGCTCCACCGACGCACCGGCAATCAAGAACCCATTCGTCCGCTGCATCAGGTAGGTGTGACCATGCCGGATAATCGTGTTGCACGTTTGGCTCGGTTGCTGATAGCCGAGAAGATGGCCCTTCACCGGAAAAGAAGCGGGAACCGGAACCGGGTTCACAACAATGGCGCCGCTCCATGCCCCCGCGGCGACGACAGCCGCGCGGAACGTGGCAACGCCGTCGGCGCTGGTTATCTGCACGTCAGCTCCGCCGTCCGAGACGCTCTCGACCGCGCAATTCTGTAGAAAGCGTACCCCAAGCTTTCGGCAGACCGCGCACAGTGCCACTACGACTTCACGCGGATTGACCAAACCGTCACCCGGATAAAAGCGAGCGCCCAGGAGCCCCTCCGTTCGCACGCGGGGCCAGAAAGATGCCACCTGCGCCGGCAGCACTGGTTTGGAATCGATGCCCATAGTCGCCTGCCCGGCCGCGCGCGATTCGAGTGCCGCCAGTTCTGCTGCCGAGTACGCCAGATCAATCGCGCCCAGTTCCTGGAAATCGATCGCCAAGCCGGAAGTCTCAACGAGTTCTCGAATGAACGCGGGATACAGCCGCCGCGATTCCACTGCCAGCCTTGCAAGTTCCGACGGTTCATCTATTTCACCGCCCAGCGCCAACATGCCTGCGCCCGCCCAACTCGCTTCGCCGCCCATGTTGCCTTGATCGAAAACGGCTACTCGAAAGCCGCGCTGGGCCAGACGCCAAGCCGTGGAAACACCAATAATGCCGCCGCCTGCAATCGCAATGGAAGGGGAAGCGCTCAAGCGGTTTCCCGAACAGCCTCCAACTCAGTGCTGGCGCGCTTAACCACATCCAAGAACGCTTTGGCGGCATGGCTTAGCGCGCGGCGTGCCGGATACACTAGCCTGATCTTGCGCTCCACATTGAGTTCGTTTACGCGGATTTCGCGCAACAATTCCTGCTTGAGTTCCTGTTGCACACACATCCGCGGCAGAAACGCGACGCCTTCGTTGTCTTGCACCAGCCGGCGTATCGTTTCCACGGTCGGCATTTCCACATCCATATTCAATGGAACTTTGTGGCGCTGAAATTCGCGAATCACCGTTTCGCGATAAGGCGAAATCACGTTATGCGCAATGAACGTCTCCATGTCAAGCTCCGTTATGGAAACTTCCGCTCGCTTCGAGAATCGGTGTTGCGGCGAAACAATAAGCGTCAAACGGTCCGTATAAATGATCTGCGAAAGCAGATGCTCGTCGCCAGGGTCGTAGCTAATCACGCCGAGTTCGAGTTCGCCATCCAGCAGCTGCGACGGAATCTTGCTCGATTCGGAACGCCGCACCTGAACTTTAATCTTCGGAAACAGCCGCCGGTACTGCTCAATGTGCTGAATTAGGTAGAGCGTCGTAGACTCATTAGCGCCAATTGCCAGTCGCCCGGCATAGTTATCTTTTAGCTCGCGTAACGAGTTTTCTAGGTCCGCCTCCAAACCCTGGAAGCGCTTGGCATATTCCAGGACTACGCGACCAGCGTCTGTTAACAAAAGCTCGCGGCCCGACCGATCAATCAGCTTTTCTTTGAGGTCGCTCTCTAAACGCTGGATTGCAATGGAGATAGCGGGTTGCGTGCGCAACAGCTTTTCGCCGGCTCGAGAGAAACTCCGCTCGGTCGCGACCGTGAGGAAGACTTTTAGGGGATACAGTTCCATGACGCCCACCGCTTTGAGCGTTTATGCCATCATTATATCTAATGCTAAGTGAGAATACTATAAATTTGCATAATCTTTCTTTGCGACACTAGTATAGAAGAGCGGGAGAATCGACTTTGAGCCGAGTTTACATTTTCGACACCACGTTGCGCGATGGAGAGCAATCACCCGGTTGCAGTATGACCATGCTCGAGAAGCTGAAAATGGCCGAAGCGCTGGTCGACCTCGGAGTGGATATTTTAGAGGCTGGTTTTCCCATTGCTTCAGACGGCGACTTTGAAGCGGTGGACGCAGTCAGCAGAAAATATCCCTGGGTGCAAGTGGCGGCATTGGCCAGAGCCTGCACAATGGATGTCGAGCGGGCAGCCCAAGCCCTACAGCATGCCAAACGGCCGCGCATTCACACTTTCATTGCGACCAGCGACATTCACCTGACGTACAAATTGCGCAAGACGCGGCAACAAGTGCTCGACGAAGCGGTGGCGGCGGTAACGCTGGCGCGCAACTATACCGACGATGTCGAGTTTTCCGCCGAAGACGCCACGCGCACAGATCCCGACTATCTCGAACAAGTGAGCTGCGCGGTAGTCGAAGCAGGCGCGCGCACGGTCAACCTGCCCGACACCGTCGGTTTTTCGGTGCCCGATGAGTATGCGGAGTTGATTGGGCGCATGGTGAAAGCGCTGGGCGATCGGGCGATCGTGAGCGTGCATTGCCACGATGATTTAGGCTTAGCCGTTGCCAATTCGTTAGCTGCGGTAAAAGCGGGCGCGCGACAGATTGAATGCACCATCAACGGAATTGGCGAGCGGGCGGGCAATGCGGCCTTGGAAGAAGTGGTGACGGCCATGAAGGTGCGCTCCGACCGTCTGCCGTTTGAAACCAAAATTCATAGCGAGAAGCTGTTTCCTACGAGCCAACTGCTCACACAGTTCATCACGTTCGGACCGCAGCCAAACAAAGCAATTGTGGGTGAAAACGCTTTCGCGCATGAGGCCGGCATTCATCAGGACGGATACTTGAAGAACCCGGCAACCTATGAGATTTTAAGTCCGGCGAGCGTGGGTGTGCCCGAGAGCCGGCTCGTTTTGGGCAAACATAGTGGTCGCCACGCCTTGAAAGATCGCGCGCACACTTTGGGCTACGACTTAACGCGCGAAGAGTTGGATGAGGTTTACACGAAGTTCACGCATCTCGCCGACCACAAAAAAGGTCTGCGAAATGACGAAATTCTGGCGCTGATTAAGACTGTCAAGGGCCAGAGTGTGCCTGCGGGCGCCACGAAATAAATAGGCATGAATTTATCAATATTAACTTTGCCCGGTGACGGAATCGGCGTCGAAGTAACACGGGAAGCCGTTAAGGTATTGAAGCACGTGGCAGCCGCGCACGGCCATGAGCTCTCGCTGAGCGAGGGATTGTTAGGTGGGATTGCCATTCACAAGACCGGCAATCCACTGCCTGACGAAACACGAGACCTTGCTATGGAAGCCGACGCCACACTCATGGGCGCGGTAGGTTTGCCGGAATTTGACAATGCGCCGCCGGAGAAGCGGCCGGAGCGCGGCTTGCTGGGTATTCGCAAGGCGCTCGGTGTCTATGCGAACTTGCGCCCGGTGCGGTCTTACAAAGCGCTGCTTGATTCGTCGCCCTTGAAGAATGAGCTGGTCGATGGCACGGATATGATTATCGTTCGTGAATTGACCGGTGGGCTGTATTATGGAACGCCGCGCGGCATTTCCGGCAGCGGACCGGAAGAACGCGCGGTAAACACTATGGTCTACACGCGGGCGGAAATCGAACGCGTTACCCACATGGCGTTCGAACTGGCACGCAAGCGGCGCAAGAAGGTGACAAGCGTCGATAAATCGAACGTGCTCGAGAATTCGCAGCTTTGGCGCAAGGTGGTTGTCGAAGTGGCGGCGGCGTACCAGGATGTGGCGCTTGATCATATTCTTGTCGACAACTGCGCCATGCAGCTGGTGCTGAATCCAAAGCGCTTCGATATTGTGCTGACAGAGAATCTTTTCGGCGACATTTTGAGCGATGAAGGCGCAGTGCTGGCGGGATCGATCGGGATGTTGCCTTCGGCGTCTATCGGCGCAAAGAGACCATCGGGTGCCTGGGTTGGGTTGTATGAGCCGGTGCATGGTTCTGCGCCCGATATCGCCGGACAGAACAAGGCAAATCCGTTTGGAGCCATTGGGTCGGTGGGCGCGATGTTCGAGTATAGCTTTGGATTGACGGACGAAGCGCAGGCCGTCTATTCGGCGCTGGAAGCTGTGTTGAATAGCGGGCGCGTGACAGCCGATTTGAAACCTGCCGGCAAGCCTGCCACCACCAGCGAAGTAGGCGATGCGGTGTGCGAAGCGCTTACAGCGCGAGTCGCGGTTTGAAAGGAATTATGCAACGCACGATCATTGAAAAGGTGTGGGACAACCACGTAGTGGCAGAGCGCGCGGGGACCCCTACGCTCCTCTATATCGACTTGCACCTGGTGCATGAAGTGACTTCACCACAGGCGTTTTCGGGCCTGCGTGAACGGGGTTTGACGGTTCGGCGGCCTGATCTGACGATCGGAACCACCGACCACAGCATCCCCACACACGACCGTTCGCTGCCGATTGTGGACAAGATAGCGGAAGCACAGATCACGCAATTCGAGAAGAACTGCCGCGATTTTGGCATTCCGTTTTACGGCCCGCATAGCAAGAAGCAAGGTATTGTTCACGTGATTGGGCCCGAGCAAGGTCTGACGCAGCCGGGCATGACTGTGGTTTGCGGCGATAGCCATACGGCGACGCATGGCGCTTTCGGCGCGCTGGCATTTGGCATCGGCACCAGCCAGGTTGAGCACGTGCTGGCAACGCAGTGTCTGTTGCAAAGCCGCTCACAGACTTATGAAGTGCGAGTCGAGGGGACGCTGCGTCCCGGTGTGGGCGCCAAAGACATCGTTCTGAATTTGATATCTCGTATTGGCATCGGCGGCGGTAACGGCTGCGTGTTTGAATACAGAGGCTCAGCCATCCGCGCCCTCTCCATGGAAGAGCGCATGACCATCTGCAACATGTCCATTGAAGGCGGCGCACGCGCCGGTCTGGTGGCGCCCGACGATACGACCTATCAGTATCTGGCGGGGCGTCCTGCTGCGCCAAAGGGTGAGGATTGGGAAAAGGCGTTGAACTGGTGGCGCACCTTGCCGACGGACGCCGGCGCGACCTACGACAAGACCATTCACATCGACGCGAACTCGCTCGAGCCGATGATCACGTTTGGGACGAATCCGGGCATGGGGATCGGGATCACGCAGCTGGTGCCCGATCCGGCTCTAATTGGCGATCCCCTTGAGCGCGATACCCTCGGCAAGGCGCTGCGCTACATGGATCTGCCTGCGGGTAAGAGCTTGCTCGGCCACAAGGTCAACGTTGTCTTCATCGGAAGCTGTACCAACTCGCGGATTTCCGATCTGCGCGCCGCAGCCGCGGTATTCAAAGGACGCAAAGTGAATCCAAACGTGCGCGTAATGGTCGTGCCGGGTTCACAGCTTGTGAAGCAACAGGCGCAGGCCGAAGGGCTTGACCAGATTTTTAAAGACGCCGGTGCCGATTGGCGCGAGGCAGGATGCTCGATGTGCATCGCCATGAACGGCGATCAACTCGCACCTGGCGAGTACAGCGTCTCTACCAGCAACCGCAATTTCGAAGG
>PMSX01000010.1 GCA_003167495.1 Bryobacterales bacterium
CCGCTTCAAAAATGGAGTTCGCTGTTTTGACCACCAAGCCTCGCATGGTGGACTGAAGTCGCCCGTAGATATTTACGGCATTCTCCACGCGAGGCATCATGGTTAAATTCCGCCAACTGCTTATAACGATTTCGATCGCGGCGACGCTTGTCGTCGGCAGCGCTCTAGCGCAAACGAATCTGACTCAGATTCTAGACACCATTACCAACCCAGACGGAACATCGTTCAACGGAACGGTGGTGATTACTTGGAACGGCTACTCAGGCACCGGTAGCGGAACAGTTTCTCGACTCAGCACGTCGGCTCGGGTTTACAACGGCGCACTTTCCGTCTTGTTGGTCCCTACGACCACGGCCTCACCAGGCACCTACTATCAGGTCGTCTATACCAGCAGTGATGCCACCACGTCGTGGACAGAAACTTGGCAGGTCCCGCCCAGCACAACGGCGCTGACCATAGCGGCCGTGCGGCAAACCACCACCGAAGGCTCAGGCTCCGGCACCAGCACGGGAGCCGGCACCGGTACGGGATCGGGTAATGCGCAGTACGCCACCCTTCCTATCGCCATGAGCAACGTGACCGGCTTGGCAAGCAGCTTCAGCGCCATCAATACGATTCTTTCCGGGCAAGGCCAGTCCATTACTAACTTAACTTCAAATCTGAGTGGCCTTTCGACAAACATAACGAGCCTGACCAATCTGGTCAACGGTCTCAACACGACGGTGAGCGCCCTCAGCGCTGGCGGTTCAAACGTAGCCTTCGTGGATTCGGAAGCTCCCGCTGGCGTAATCAACGGCACGAACGTCACGTTTTCGCTCGCCAATACCCCGGCGCCGGCTACCAGCCTCGCACTCTTCCGCAATGGACTCGCTTTGACGCAAGGTATCGACTATACGCTGGCCGGGTCAGCCATCACCTTTACCAGTGCCACCTTGCCGCAGCCTACGGACATCCTGTTGGCGTATTACCGCATCCCTGGCACTGGCGCAACCACTAACTTTACGGATAATGAGACACCAGGAGGCACCATCAACGGTGTGAACACTAGCTTCACCTTGGCTTCGGCGCCGAACCCCTCCAACAGTCTCCGCTTGTTCCGCAACGGGGTGTTGCTGAGTCCCGGTGGCGACTATACTCTGAGCGGCTCGGCCATAACCATCATATCGGCCACACCGCAAACCGGCGATTCACTCGCCGCTTATTACCGGCACTAATAACCAGAAGCATCCAAATATTTCTTTAAATCCGGATGTAACTGGGCATCGATCGCGGGGTCGTGGAGATTCCCTAAATCGACGAGACGGGGAGGTAGCGCGATTTTTTTTGGCGTCTGCTCTCCCCGAATCGCTTTCACCGCGCTTTTCACCGCCGTCTCACCCATCGTGAACGGGTCTTGAATGACCAGTGAATCAATCCAGCCCGCCTGCACCGCTTCTATCAACGACGGGCTGGAATCAAATCCAACCAGTGTCAGTTTCCTGTTGCGAGCGCGCAAGGCCTGCGAAGCGCCGATTGACCCTGATTCGTTTGAACAGAAAATTCCGCCCAAATCCGGATGCGCCGTCAGCATATTCTCCACAACCGTCAGCGATTGCGCCACGCTAGCCATTCCATAGCGCTCGTCCAGAATCTCGATGCTGGGATACTTCGCTTTCAATCCGTCCCGAAAGCCGTCTTCCCTTGCCGTTGTCGAGGCGCCGCCCGGAGTTGTCTTCACCATGACGATTTTTCCTTTGCCGTTCATCCGCTCCNNCCCCAGGTAATTGTCCGTCGCCACAAAGGTCCGGTAGCTCTCGGTATCCATGCCGGAGTCGTAAATAATCACCGGTATCCCGGCCTTCACCGCGCGATCAACCACGATCTTAAACGCAGACCGGTCCGATGGCGCTAAACAAATGGCATCCACTCGCCGGTTGATCATCGTCTCCATGATTTGCATTTCCGTAGCAATGTCCGTTTCGTTGGGCGGCCCTTCCCACACAATGTCCACTTGGTTGTCCCAACTGGCCTTTACCGCACCGGCATGCACGCTTTGCCAGAAAATATCGGCGCTTGCTTTGGGAATCACCGCAATGGTTGTCCGGTGCTGGCGGTTGCACCCGGCGAGAACAACCAGCGCAGTCACCGCGAGAAGGGCATTCGAAAGGAGCCGCAGTAGAAGTTTCATTGCAATGGAATCTAAAGAAGCTAACCTATCAGGTGAGACTGCAAGCAGTTCAGATTTCGATAAGGAAAAAGAATGCAACTTGGTTTGGTTGGCTTAGGACGCATGGGTGCGAACATGGTGCGCCGTTTGCAAAAAGGTGGTCACACCTGCGCCGTTTTTGACTTGAATGCGGACAGTGTGAAGAAAATGGCGGCGGAAGGCTTCACGGGCGCGGCGTCGCTCGAAGACCTGGTCCAGAAACTCGCAAAGCCGCGCGCCGTTTGGATTATGGTTCCCGCCGGCAAGCCCACAGAGGCAACGGTGCAGACGCTCGCCGCCGCCATGGAAGCGGGCGACACTATCATCGATGGTGGCAACAGCTTTTACAAGGACGATATCCGCCGGGCGGCCGAGCTCAAAGAGCGCGGTATCCACTATATGGACGCCGGCACCAGCGGCGGCGTCTGG
>PMSX01000021.1 GCA_003167495.1 Bryobacterales bacterium
GCGGATGGTGTCCACCGATCGAACGCGGGACAGTACGTCGCCCAGCATCTGCCGCTGAAAAAACGCGACCGGGAGAGAAAAGAGCCGCGCCACGATGTGCGTAGAGACCCGGTGGACAAAGAGGCTGCCAAGGCGTGTGACCACCACTCCTCTACTCCAGGAGGAACCGGCTTGCACTATCATCATAAGGGCGATGCCACAGCCGATCCACATCAAGTGCGGATCTGAAAACCGTCCGCCCGCTCGATCGATCACGTTGCGATAAGCAAACGGCATCGCAATGATGGTGATCTGCAGCAACACCGTCAGCCAGATCAGGGAAATCGCCGAAGAACGCAATCCGCGGTCGTCCAGCCAGACGCGGCGGAAGCTGCGCGAGAGACGCATTACACCGGGCTGAAAGCTGTCGGTGGGCGTGAACTCGACGGCGATCCCCGTAAAATGCGCCGACATCGAATCAAGTGGCACACGTAAGCGGCCCCGCGCCGGATCGACAATGGTAGCGATGTCTCCCTTTACCCGCTCCAACACCACAAAGTGATCCATGTTCCAGTGCAAAATCGCGGGCAGTTTCAAATCCCCAAGGCGTTGGAGGCCGATTCGTACAGGGCGTGCCGCAAGCCCGATGCCTGCGGCAAGATTCATCAGAGTGCGCAAATTGACACCGCGAGGCGTGGCCGCCACCTTTGCCCGGAAGGCGGCGAGATCGGCCTTAAGACCCCAGGCAGCGGCTATCATCACAAGGCTGGCCAGCGCGCATTCGCTGATTTCGCCCTGGAGAATCACGGGAACGCGTGCAGGCCGGGCGGTCGGTGAGATGGGTGCGGCGGCCATGGCGTTATCGCCCTCCCAGGAACATGAAGACAACCGCAGCGGCAGCCATAATGGTCAAGCCGGCAATGAGCCAGCCTTCCAATCGAGTCCTGGCAATCCAGGCGTCACCTGCTCGGCGCGTCGTATAGGCTTCCACCGCTTCCGGTCGAAATACACGGTGGTTGTCCAGCCGTTTTACCTTGCTATCTATTGGTTGGGGTATTTGGGCAAATGGCTGCATGTCATTGCTCCATCGCACAATCGACAGTCCTGCACAAACTGGTCCAGAGCGTCCGCCCCGCCTCCGTCAGGCATTCACTTCGGTCGAGAGCGGGCCGGTAGTCTTCCGAAAACCACTTACAATGCTGATCGAATCGCTCCTGCGAGCGCGGATCCAGTTCCATTGTCTGCCGGAGCGTCGCGTAGTACACGATCATGTTGCCGACGGCATGCGCCCCGGTTAGGACGCGATCTATCGAGCGATGTGCCCGTTTGATGGGCGAGTAGTACATCTCCCGACTGCCGGGCATTACTAGCGGTGCAACCATGGTATAGATCAGCAGTTGTTGGTGCGAACACTCGTGTACCAAAATCTCGCCACAAAACAAAGGGCACTCCGGTGGTTCAATGGCGATCAAACCCGGGTGGTCGTAGGAGCTGCCGGATTGAGCTGAATGGGTCCCGCTCGGATCGATCAGCAGACAGCCGGCCGCGGTATTGGCGACCCACGTGCCATAGACGGGCGTGTGGTTGACAATTACTCCCCAGCCTTGATGAATGCTCGCAATGTTGCGTTCGATGACGCCCGGCCGCGGCCTTTCACAAGCGTTGCCCAGCGGCGGAGTGCCCGAAATCCAGGGAAATCCTTCCAAGGAGTGGCGCAGTCCGCTCACCGTCACGTACCGTGGCGAAAGACCGCCGCTTGCGAGAGCAGTCCAAGGCCCCAGGGCCGCTTGCGAGGGTGACCAACGATTCTCGTCTGAGCTATGATAGGTCGCGTGGCCGAGATCCGAGTCGATGACAATCGAACCGCCATCCGCCCTCAAGCAGCAGTTGCCCTTCACTGCCAAGAGCCAGCCATCCAGGTAGAGCCACTGTGCCGTCTCAAGCCGGGCGTCGACTTGTCCGCTGCCGCCCATTCCCGCACACGCCGCCGCTAATTGCAGCGCGGCAAGGCCGTGCTGTTGATTTCGATATGCCGACAAAGCGAGACCTGTTTCGGGCCTCCAGGCGTTTCCCTTACCGGACAGGAACGAAAGCAAAGCCTGCGCGGTCTTCTCTTGGCCGGACTCGGCAAGCGCGCCCACGATTCGCTTGCGCGTGCTTTTCAAACGGCCCAGCGCGAGTGCGCGAACAGCTCCGGTAGTGTCACCGCCGTTGGGACTCGCAAACGCCGCTGCGTAAGAAGTCATGTTTGTCATAGCTATCTCCTTAACTAGCCAGGCGAAGCGCAATCTCGGAGAGCGGAGTTCCGTTCCGCACCAGGAACGCCCCAAGCTCCGCGTAAGTATCTTTCAAGCCGGCGCAGTAGATAGAGTGGTTCGAAAAGCCCCGATCCTTGGAAAAACGATTAATGGGCCGGCCCGCCTTGCAGATCTTCCACCAGCCGCATTCCTTGCAGGCGTCCGGCCTTATCGTGGCCGCATCGGCCTGCGCACGCCATGCGTCGGACTCAGTGAGATCGCTCAAGTCATTCTTAGCGACGTTCAAGCCCATCGAAGCAAAGCGCGGGTCCAGAGTCCGCAGCGTATCCTCTGGTCCCAGATCGCCATTCGACGAAACCGAGATGATGTTTCGGTAGTCGTCCCGATAGGTCTGGACCAGTTCCATGGCATGCGGATCCATCATAGCCGCGAGCAGCTCCGAGAACACACGAACACGAATTTTGGGATTCTTGTCGGCCAGCCACCCGCGCAGCGACGCCAGTAGAAATCGCTCGACGCCGCGAACCACGGATTCGCCCACAGCCGAGTCCCAGGTGTAATCAGGAGTCAAGAAGCTCATGCGTGTNNTAGGAACTGCGGCCCTTCAGGTCCAGCCGGTGCAAGTCGTTGACCGCCGGCGGCCCGTCCAGCGACACTCCGGCCGAGACCTGGTATCGCTCGAAGAGCTCGATCCAGCCGTCATCCACCAACACACCATTCGTCTGCAGGCCGAAATTAAATCGAAAGCCTGTTTCGTATCGGCGTAGCGTGTCGCACATTTCGGCAAACCGCGGCTTGCTCATCAACAAAGGCTCGCCGCCGTGAAAAATAAGCTGGATAGCGTCGAGTTGTTGATCCCGCGCGGCGCGCGCAGTGAAGGCGCCCAAGTCTTCGATCACCTGCCGTGGAACCACTGGCGGGTGCAATTTCCATGTTTCGTCGCCACCGAAAAAAAAGTAGCAGTAGTCGCACTTCAGATTGCAGCGCTCACTAATCTTAAAGACGATGTTCAAGTTTTGGATTCGCATGGGGTTTCTCGATAGAGAAGCAATCGCGGAACGATGCGGCCTTTCTATTGGTTCCAGATAGAGAGGCGCGCATCCTCCAGCGATTTCGGCGCCTACATCAATACTGGCGGCTTGGGGGGCTCGGTGAACTGAATGTGTAGACTGAAAGCGCCACCCGTTACCTCATCGATATGAGCATCGATGAGATCCTGAGCGCCATCCAGATCCGCGTTGGCGGCGGCGCGATTCGCAATTTGTTTTTCGAGTTCGGACATTTGAGTTTTCCTTTCTGATTGTGGATAGCCGTATTTCTTGGCTTCGCTGACTAAGTGAAGATCGGTAGAATATCGTTACACGGGAATTTGTAATTCCTGGTGGATTCATTTGGTCCGACGGGTTTCGGGAGCCGGTCCCCTTGCACCGTGATCTTTGACGCAGCCGTATCAATCTCGCGCAAATCGTCGGACCTAAGTTCGACTTCAACGGCTCCGATGTTATCCTCTAGGCGCTCCAGCTTCCGGGGTACCCGGGATGGGAACGATCTCGGCACGGGCCAAACGAGCGCTTGGGCCGTCTTGGGCCGCACACCACGGACCTATGCCGCACACCACCCAGGGGCCCACATTCCTACCACCTACGGCGCCGAGTTGGCTGTCGACCACGCGCCGCCACCCGCGTGCCCTCCCACGTCGCGCGGGAGCTCATCGTCGAGCGTGCGCGTCCCTGGCCGCGTCGTTCATGGTATTTTCCACGACGCCACGGCTCCAGAATCCTCGTCGGGACATATATCCTGGCGGAGGGATTTGCATCGCAGTCGGTCCCGATACCACGTACGGCGCCGAGCGGTTCCGTAGTCGAGTGCGAGCCGGCACAAGCCCTTGTCCTATCGAACGCTGAAGGGGGCCCAAGTGGGCGACCTCTTTATGTCGTTGATCCATACCTGCCAGTTGTGCAGCGCCAACTCGTTCGACTATTTGAC
>PMSX01000168.1 GCA_003167495.1 Bryobacterales bacterium
CGGGATCTGCACGAAGACCCTTGTCTGAGAAAGAAGAACATCGAACAGGTTCTCTTGAAGGTGATTGACGAGGAGGGCGGCCCGCTGATTTATGGTGTCAGCTCAGAGCAACAACAGCGGTCCTTTGATACCACCTGCCGTAAGCTTCACCGGTTCCTCGGTCAGCATTCTCGCTGAACCCCGGAAATCACCCACAAATACCCCTGACGAGGCAGATTCTATGCACTCACGAATGAATATACTCTTGAACTTACAAGGAAGCAAAGACCCGCTAGATAAAGACGGCTTCGAGACTGCCGCCGATTGAACGGATCCACCGTCTCACCTCACGCGGCGGGCGCGTTTGGGAGGCGGGCGTGTGCATAATTTCAGGTAGTACAACTAGCTCTCGCGCTTTTTCGACGGGAACAGCCCATCGCGAAAGCTCACCGGTGCAACTTGCCGTTTCTTGAGCATCGTGTTCCAGCCGACGTGGTCGACGTGCAGGTGCGTGCGCACCACGGCGTCGACTCCGTCGCGCGACCAGCCTGCCTCGGAGATCTTCGCGCAGGAGGATCTTTCCGGGAAAGAGCCTGCTGAGAAGTTGATCCGCTATTCGCTTTCGCCGCCGGTCTCGGCGGTAGTGATCGGCATGCCGAAAGTGGAGTTCATCGACGAGAATATCGCCACGGTGAATAGGTTTGAACCGCTGCCGCCGGCGGAGATGAAGAAGCTATCCTCTGAGCTGTCGATGCAGCATAAGGCGCGGCTAGACCGGTTCTTCTGCGACCACATCGACTGTTGACCTTGCAAGAGCCTGGACGGCGGGATAACATTGGCCATGGCTGACGATGCGCTGTTGGCTTCTCCAGAGGTACTTGCCCGGGCCAGGAAAATAAAGCTGTTTCTAATGGACGTGGATGGCACCATGACCGACGGTGGCGTTTGCCTGATCTCGTCAACTGTAGCGGACGGGACGGCACCCATGGTTTCCGAGATGAAGATCTTCAATGCCCACGACGGACAGGGGCTGTCTCTGGCCCACACTATGGGCATTCAGACCGGTTTCATCACCGGACGCCGCTCTCCCGCCGTGGCGAAACGAGCCGATGAACTCAAAGTGACATTTGTCTATTTGGGCCAAGCGAAAAAGTCGGAAGCGTTCGAGGAATGCATGAGAAAAGCCGGCGTGATCGAAGAAGAAACAGCCTATATGGGCGACGATCTACCAGACATTCCCCTTGCCCAGCGAGCTGGTCTCGCAGTTGCGGTCGGCGATGCCGCGCCCGAGTTGAAAGCCGTTTGTCACTACACAACGCGCCGTTTAGCCGGCAAGGGTGCGGCCCGTGAGGTGGTTGAGCTTATTCTGAAGGCACAGGGACGCTGGGAACAGGCCATACCGCTCGCGTTGGCATAGGCGCTTTGCGACAAACGATCATCATTACTTCTTGCGACCGCTACCGCCGATAGAATCGCGACCCAAACTCACGGATTAGATGGCTTGTTCTGGATCGCCTACGCCAAGATCCATGCGGAATTTCCGCTGATCGGCATCTCGCCGTCGGAGCGCACTGTCTGGCGGCTGCTTCGCCGCTTGCACCACCACCGGCTCGTCTGTTGGTTACGGATCCTTGCGATATTCCCCGCTCGCGAAGAATTCAAATACAGCGGGATAGTTGGTTTCCACGAACGTCTTGTCTGTAAGCCACAAGGAATATGCCTCCGCATAGAATTCCTCGGGATGCTCAGGCCAACTGACCTCTGAGTATTGCGTGAATCTCCGGATATTGTTTTTCTTCACCAGCTCAATGAACTTTTCCAGCCGGCGGGAACGGAACGGCGCGTTAGCCGCAATGCGTTCTGCTTGGAACCACGCATCTTGCGCGCCCGCCGCGTTGTGTAGCGCTTCGATGACGGAGTCCGGCGTGTGTCCAGCTTTTTTTAACTCCTCACCGGCATTTTTGCGAGCCTCGATCTTTGGGAATACGAACTTCAGGAGCTCTTCGATAGGCTTGGTTCCGCCTTTCACCTCTTGCTTGAACTGAGTAATCGCCGCGGCACTTTCGTCAATGGCTTGAACGTAAGCGGCGGCTCCTTTCGCCTGATCCGCCGGGAGGGCCTGCACGGCATTCTTCCCATCGCTCAATAAGCTCGCCGCGACGGTTCCACTGGCTGACGCGTCGCTCTCCGCGGCTTGCACCACGGAAGCAGGCACTTTCGTCTGGCTTAACTTCTCCCTTGCCTGCACACTGTGAGTCGCGGCCGCTTCTTCGGCTTTCTCGTCTTTCGGATGCCTGACCGTCTGCTTGGCAATAATCGCGTTTCGCTCTTTTGTAGTCGTCGCCTTTGCCAGGTCGTCCTTGAACTGCTCGTCGTCCGCAGTGAGTTTCGCTTTGGCCTGGTCCACATCCGCTGACGCCTGGTAGTCTTCCTGGCGGCCCTGCCGCACTCGTTCCGTGTCCACAGCGTGCCCTACTTCATGCAGAATCATTTGAAAGCTGGCGGGAACGGCCGGCGAGCCGGGAACTCCTCCGAAAAACTGAACCTGGTTGAAAGCCTTGTCAGCCAGTTTCAACCATGGCCTCTTGC
>PMSX01000188.1 GCA_003167495.1 Bryobacterales bacterium
CCATCTCCGCCGCCCGCCTCGCTGCCAATCGCGAGAACGCCCAAAAATCCTGCGGACCAACGTCGCCGGAGGGCAAGGCCAAATCCTGCCTCAACGCCGTCAAATCCGGCCTCACCGGCAAACACCTGCTCTTCCTCAACCCCGAGGAACGCGGAGAATACGTCCTGCACGTCGATTCTTACGAAACGGAATTTCAACCCGTTGGCCCCGAAGAACGCTCCCTCGTGCAGTCCATCGCCGACATCCGTTGGCGGCTCAATCAGATTCCCGGCCTCGAACTCGCTATCCTCGCTACCGGTAGCCTAAAATTCATCGAAGACGATCCCGGCTACGCCGCACCCGAAGCAGATACCGCCCGCGAACTGGAAGTCCGCCGCCGTCACGAAAAGGAACTGCGCAATCTGAATCTCCAGGAAAATCGTCTCGCCCGCCGCCGCGAACGCGAAGCCGCCGAACTCGAACGTCGCCAAACCGCGCGCCGAGCCAAGGAAGAAGACGCCCTCGCCGAAGCCGCCAAAGCCGCGCTCCTCGCGCATCACCGCAAACAACCGCTCGCGCAAGTACCGGGCCTTGGGTTCGTTTTTTCACAACAGCGTTTCACTGCTTTTTGGGGCCGCCTCACACCCGCCCAGAAGCAAAAGTTGCTGCAAACCGCCCTCGCTGAGTCCGCAGAAGCACCCCAAACCATGGAGGCCGCCGCCTAAATCGCAAAAAACCGTCACTCCTCACCAACCGTTTTCCAAGACCGCGCCACCAGTGTTTTGTTTTATCTGTGTTTACCTGTGTCCATCCACCGCGCAGCCGAGCCTTTGCGCTGTGGGTTTCACCATCTTTGTACAGCATTCGGCAATTTGACGAATTTCGCCAATTTCTGCGCCTGCCTGATGTTTCGTTTTCAGCAACTTACAGTTGGCACCTGGCTTGCTTTTCTAATGGCGAGGGAAATTGGAGATCGGATTCTACTCAGAACCTTTAGCACAGTGATCTCGATGGCCAGAATTCAGTGAAGGAATACAATGCTGAGAATTCGAAGGTCGGCAAACGGGGAAGTCGTCTTTACGGTGAGCGGCCAAATGGACGAAGAATCGATAGTCGAGTTGGAAACACTAATGAACTCGGAAGAGAAAGGGCGCCGTATCGTCCTGGACCTAAAAGACCTAACGCTGGCGAATGAAGATGCCATCACCTTCCTTGTTCGCTGCGAAGCAGCCGGCATCACACTGAAGAATTGCCGAGCATATGTCCGCGAATGGATCAATGCAAAACGGCGTGAACGCTAATTGCCTGGGCCCTAGGCGTTAAAAGTATACCGGACGAACGAGAGGAGTAAAGAGAATGTCGACACAAGCAACCTGGGCAAGTCAAATGCCCCCAGTCAATAACAACGTGTCCTTTGAAATCGAGAATGCGATATCGACGAACGCCGAGTTCGACAACAACGAACTCCAGGGCAGCGGACTGCCCCACATTGTCGGTAATAGCGCTGCTCTCCGACGCGTGCTCGCCATGGTGCAGGTTGTGGCCCCGACTGACGCCACAGTATTGATCAACGGGGAAACGGGGACCGGAAAGGAACTGATTGCGGACGCCATTCACAAATGCAGCGACCGATCGAACGGCCCATTTGTGAAGGTGAATTGCGCCGCAATTCCTGCAGGCTTACTTGAGAGTGAGCTGTTCGGTCACGAGCGCGGCGCCTTCACGGGAGCGATCGCGCGCGGTATTGGACGGTTCGAACGCGCCAATGGAGGCACCTTATTCTTGGACGAGATCGGCGACCTTCCGCTGGAGTTACAACCAAAGCTTCTGCGGGTCATGCAGGAAAGACAGTTCGAGCGGCTAGGCGGTGGCGCCACGATTCGTACCGATGTGCGCGTGATCTGCGCCACCCATCAGAATCTCGCTGAAATGGTCGACGAACGTCGATTCCGGGCCGATCTCTTTTACCGGCTCAGCGTGTTCCCGATGGAACTACCGCCGCTGCGCGAGCGCCCCGAAGATATCCGCTTGTTAGTTCAACATTTTGCGGTGGAATAGGCTCGCCGCCTGCGGAAACCGATTACGGCCATTGCAGAGCAATTCATGGAGGGTCTTACGCATCATTCTTGGCCGGGCAATGTCCGGGAGTTGCAAAACTTCATAGAACGTTCGGTAATTCTCTCCAAAGGTCCTGTGCTCAATGGTTCGCTATCGGATCTTACCGGCACTCGCAAGATATCGGTGCCTCTCACGCTGGAAGACGCGGAGCGTTCGCACATCCTGCAGGCTCTCGAACAAACGAAGGGCGTGGTCGGTGGTCCGGATGGTGCGGCCAGCCGCCTGGGCCTGCGCCGGACGACGTTGCTCTCCAAGATGCGGCGGCTGTGTATCAAGCGCGGGCAAACCTCAACATTACGAGTGCCACTCGCTCGCGCGGGTGCAAGTTCAGGAAACGCCAATCCGCACTCTGGCGGGGGAAGAGCGTATGCGGTGGCCGAAGCCTAAGAGACTATTTCGGAAGTGGTAAACGGATTGCTATGTAGTGAATCGCTGCTGTTGCAGATTGGAGCGCTATGAGTACCAACGTCATGAAATCGTTGCGTTTTACTGAGTTTGGGCCGCCGTCGGTCTTGCGAATCGAAGAAGTAGCGATTCCGGAACCCGGCGAAGGGGAAGCGCTCGTTCGAGTGAAGGCTGCAGCCATCAATCCAAGCGACGTCGTAAACGTGGCGGGACATTTCAAAAGCACCGTTCTGCCGCGAACCCCCGGCCGAGACTTTGCAGGCATTGCTGTAAGAGGCGTGCATCACGAAGGTGCTGAGGTCTGGGGCAGTTCGGGGCAGATCGGTATCGTTCGTGATGGATCTCACGCCGAATATGTTGTGGTCCCGGCGGAAACGTTGTCGCTCAAACCGAAGTCGTTGAGTATGGCGCAGGCGGCGGCCATCGGGGTTCCCTACATTACGGCCTGGGCATCGGTTGTGAGTGCGGCTCAAATTCAGCCTGGCGAAACGATTCTAATTGTCGGCGCCGCGGGCGCCGTGGGACAAGCAGCCACACAGATTGCGAATTGGAAGCAGGCGCGCGTTATTGGCGCGGATATCGTATCCGATCCGATTCCCGGCGCCGAGTCTGTCGTCAATACCAAGACCGAAGATCTTCGTGAGAGGGTCCTGGAACTGACGGCGGGAAAAGGAGTCGATGTGGTCTTTGATACCGTTGGTGGCCCCTTGTTTGAGCCCGCGTTGCGATCACTCGGGCACGGAGGGCGACAGGTTGCTATCGCAAGCCGGGGAGATGCGCGCGTCAGTTTCAATCTCGTCGACTTTTATCACAATTTCGCCCGTCTGTTAGGGGTAGACAGTTATGGATTGACGTCGCGGCAGATAGCGGAAATCGAAGACGAGCTCCGCTACGGTTTTGAAACAGGGGCTTTACAACCGTCGCCGATCGAGATTGTTCCCTTTGAGAAAGCCGTGGACGCATATAGCCGGGTGGCCACCGGACAGGCGAAAACGAAGCAAGTGCTCAGTTTCGACGAGGTTAGTAAGCGTGACTGAAGGGAGTTTCGAAATGAAAGCACTACTCATGTCATTCACGGTAGGCCTGTTTGTTGGTGTTCTATATGGGGTCATTCGGGTGAAGAGTCCCGCGCCACCTATTGTGGCTCTACTCGGATTGTTCGGGATGGTATTGGGCGAGCAAGCTGGGGGGTGGCTTCTGGCGAAGAAGATCACAGCTTCAAACGTGGCCTCAACTCGCCCAGTCGAAAAACGCAAAGATCAGTTGCAGGGTCCGGACGTGCAATCTGCAATTTCGGCCAAGCAACCAAGGAGTTTCCAATGAATTCTACTCAACGATGTGTTCTAGTCATTTGTCGTGTTCTCGTAGCGGTGATATTTCTGCTGAATGGTCTCGGGATTGTTAGCCAGGCCCAGGCTGCAAAAGAGATCGTCGAACATGGCGCGCCCGCCAGCCTGGTGCCCTTTATCATGCTGGGCGCGAGAGTCCTGGAAGTGGTCGCCGGCCTTGGTTTGGCCTTCGGCATCTACCCGCGACTGGCGGCTGTAGCATTGTTAGCTTTCCTGATTCCCACGACGCTCGTGGCGCACGCCTTCTGGCAGGCAGCCGGCACGGCCTCCTTTACGGTGCAACTCGTCAACTTCTTAAAGAACACATGCATGGCAGGTGGCTTGTTGTTTATCGGAGCGACCCAATCCCAACCAACAATGTTTCCGCGAACTTCGCGGTCGGACGGTCGAGACGAACGACAAGTGTTAGCGCACCACGCAATTCCGAGCGTGCGGTTTGATGGATGACGATGCCGTGTGCGGTTGTTGCGATGAGGCGAGGGCGGCAACAGCTGTGTCGACACCGCGACACCGGAAGGTCCCTCAAGCGATTCCGTTCGAACTCAGTGTGTCCAACTCATTCATTAGAAAGGCTGGGAGCGTGCACCTCTGGTTTGTGCCTGAACTTTGCCATCGGCATTACGCGTGCATTCTTAGAGTGATTGAGGGCGGACGTGCTTAGTCGCGTAGCAGTAGCTCAACCATCTCAAACGAGGATATTCTAAAAGGAGGAGTCGCTATGTTCCGCTTCCCACTAACCCGACGACCACAAACTTCTCGGGAACCGTTCAGCTTACAGACGCTGGCGAAGGCTTCCCGGCTGCGCGGCGCCACCGTTACTGAGGGCATCTGTCCTTACTGCGCGGTGGGCTGCGGGCAGCTCATCTACAGCAAGGGCGGCGAGCTCATCGACATTGAGGGCGATCCTGACAACCCCATCAGCGGGGGCCACCTATGCCCTAAAGGGGCCAACGCCTTCCAGTTGGCCGTCAATTCGCATCGCGTCCGCGAGGTCTTATACCGCGCTCCTAACTCTGATCACTGGGAGACGCGGACGATGGAGTGGGCGCTGGACCAGATTGCCCAGCGCGTCAAGGCGGCCCGCGACGCCGATTTTACGACACGCGACGAACAAGGCCGCTTACTCAACTCGGTGCGCAGCATCGGCACGTTGGGCGGAGCGACGATTGACAACGAGGAGAACTACCTCATCAAGAAGCTGTTCGGCGGCGGGTTGGGAGTGCTGTCGATCGAAAACCAGGCCCGTATATGACACAGCGCCTCGGTGCCCGGTCTGGGCGCCTCGTTCGGGCGCGGCGCGGCCACCAATTATCAGCAGGACATGGAAAACAGCGATTGCATCCTGTTCATGGGATCGAACATGGCGGAGGCTCAACCTGTCGGCTTCCGCTGGCCCATGAAGGCCAAGGAGAAAGGTGGAACCCTGATCCATGTTGATCCGCGCTTCACGCGCATGTCGGCCGTGTGCGATGTTTACGTCGGCATCCGCTCCGGAAGTGACATTGCGTTCCTCGGCGGTCTCGTGAATTACGTCTTAAGCAAAGACCGTTGGTTTCACGAATACGTGTTGGCCTACACCAATGCTTCGACGATCATCGACGAAGGTTTCCGGGATACCGAAGATCTAGCCGGGCTGTTTAGCGGTTTCGACCAGCAGCATGAGTCCTATGATGCAAAGCAGGGCCACTGGGGTTACGAGGAGTCGGGGAACGGCGGCGTGGAGCAGTCCGCGAAAGACCCGCACGGGCGTCACGGCCACGGCCGCGATGGCAACGACCAACCGTACACCGCCCCAAATAAGGACATGACAGCCGCACAGCGCGACCCGACCTTGCAGCATCCGCGCTGCATTATGCAGATCCTGCGCCGGCACTTCGCCCGCTACACGCCTGAAGTCGTCTCCCAGGTGTGCGGCTGCAGCCAGGAAGAGTTTGTGCGCGTGGCGGAATTGCTCTGCACCAACTCCGGACGCGAGCGGACCACTTGCATCGCCTACGCGCTGGGTTGGACGCAGCACACTACCGGCGTGCAGATCATACGTACAGCCGGTATCTTGCAACTGCTGCTCGGAAACATCGGCCGGCCGGGCGGCGGCATTATGGCGCTGCGCGGCCACTCTACTATCCAGGGCGCGACCGACGTCTCGACTTTGTATGACACGCTGCCCGGCTACCTGCCGCAACCCGCTGCACACGACCACGCACACGAGGATTTGAATTGTTACATCGAGCAGCAAGGGATGCCTACCGGCTACTGGGCCAACTTCAGCAAATTCATTGTTAGCCTGCTCAAGGCATGGTACGGCGGCGCAGCCACGCCGGAGAACGACTTCGGGTTCTCGTGGCTGCCGCGCGTGGACGGCGACTACTCGCAACTGGCCTACTTCGATCGCATGGCAAAGGGCGACGTCAATGGCTACTTCCTCTTCGGTCAAAACCCCGGCGGCGGCGGACCTAACGCCGGCCTGCACCGCGCTGGCCTGCGCAACCTCGACTGGCTGGTGGTTCTCGACTGGTTCGAAACCGAGAGCGCCGTCTTCTGGAAGGACGACCCGAATGCGCCGCCGCCTTCGCAGATTGGGACCGAGGTCTTCTTCATCCCGGCGGCAGCCGCTCCCGAGAAGGAGGGCAGTTTAACCAACACGCAGCGACTGCTCCAATGGCACAGCAAGGCCATCGATCCGTCCGGCGATTGCCGTTCCGACGCGTGGTTTCTCTACAACCTGGGTAAGCGCCTTAAGCAGCTCTACGCCGGTTCGACCGATCCCAGGGACCAGCCGCTGCTGAACCTGACCTGGGACTACGACTTCGACGAGGAGCCTCGTCTGCCCGATGGAACGCTCAGCCGCATTGAAGGGGAACCGGATCTAGAGAAGGTGCTCATGGAGATTAACGGTCACCGGCTGGATCAGACCGACCCGCGCAACGGGCGGCCTCGTCTTGTGAGCGGCTACTCGGAGTTGAAGGACGACGGCACGACGGCATGCGGCTGCTGGGTCTACAGCGGCGTCTTCCCAGAACCGGGCCGCAACCGGGCGAAGGAACGCAAGATCACGGATGACCCGTTCCAACCGGAATGGGGCTTCGCTTGGCCGAACAATGTCCGCATCCTATATAACCGCGCCTCGGCCGATCCCGACGGGCGGCCTTGGTCGGAACGCAAGAAGTTGGTCTGGTGGGACTCCGAAAAGCGGCGTTGGGTGGGACACGACAAACCGGACTTCGAGCTGGAGAAGCCACCCGATTACCAACCGCCTCCGGGCGCGAGGGGCATGGCGGCCATCGCCGGCACACATCCCTTTATCACGAAGGCCGACGGCCTCGGCTGGCTGTACTCCCCCGGCATCAAGGACGGGCCTCTGCCGACGCATTACGAGCCGGTCGAGTCGCCGCTGGGCAACCTGCTCTATCCTAAACACAGTAAGAACCCAACGGTACGCTTTTTCGAGGGACCGCTCAACCACATCGCCCACGCGCCGACAGCCGAGTATCCCGTGGTGGCGACGACGTTCCGTCTCACGGAGCATTACCTAAGTGGGCCCATGAGCCGCTTCAATAGCTGGCTTAACGAATTGCAGCCGGAGATGTTCGTCGAGCTGAGCCACGAACTGGCCGCCGAACGTGGTATTGTTCACGGCGGCTGGATGACGATTCAAACGGCGCGCGGTAAGATCGAGGCCCGGGCGATGGTGACACGCCGGCTGCGGCCCTTTGCAGTCGCCGGGCGCATAGTCCACCAGATCGGCCTCCCCTTCCACTGGGCTTTCGCCGGAGAGGTCGTCGGCAGCAACGCCAACGACTTGACCGCGCTCTTGGCAGACGCGAACGTGAGCATGCACGAAAGCAAGGCGTTCGCCTGCCAAGTCCATGCCGGGCGCCTCGAAGGCCAAGCTCTGCATCCGACCGTGCCCGAAGCGCCCTGGCCGACGCTCGATCCGGTCCCGGACACGCCGGCCAGCGCCCAACCAGAAGGGAGGCTCGGACATGGCAAGTAGAGAAAGGGAACTGTCCGCATTGCCCCAGGTCAGCGATCCGACGCGCGGCCGATTGTCGGAGTTGGTCGGACGCCTGATCTATCCGTTCCTCCGCGGTGAACCGCCCCAGCCCCGTCCGGCTACCGGCTTTTACACGGACACCACGGTATGCATCGGCTGCAAGGCTTGCGAGGTGGCGTGCAAGCAGTGGAACCAACTACCCTCGGATGGCTTTAACTTTTCCGGCAATAGCTACGACAATACGACGGAGTTGTCGGCGACAACTTGGCGCCATGTGAAATTCATCGAGCAATTCTCCGACGGAGCGTCCAGCAAACTTGTTTCCCCGGACATGGCACCGAACGAGCCAGCTCTCAACCGTTGGCTCATGATGAGCGACCATTGCAAGCATTGCCTCGCGGCCCCTTGCCATCAGGCTTGCCCGACCGGTGCCATCATTCAGAATGAGTTCGAGAATGTCTATATTCAGGCCGACATCTGCAACGGTTGCTCGTGCTGCATAGCGGCCTGCCCGTTCGGCGTGATCACTCGCAACGACATGGGCGGCCATTCGCACAAATGCACGCTCTGCTACGACCGCCAGCGCGACGGTCTTGAACCAGCCTGCGCTAAGGCGTGTCCGACCCAGTCCATTCACTTCGGGCCGGTCGACGAGCTGCGCGAGCAGGCCCGCAAGCGTGTGGACGAACTTCACCGCCAGGGCGTCCCGCAGGCGTACCTTTATGGCGACGCCCCCACTGAGACCTATTCTGAGATGCATTCGTTCTATTTGCTTGTCGATCGCCCTTCGGTTTATGGCCTGCCGGATAATCCATTCAATCCGTGGCTGCACATGATGGGAGATTATGTTCGTTCCATCGCGGGCGGGCTGGCCGCTATCGCCGCACTGCTCGTAGTGGTGTTTCTTTTGAAGTCCTGAAATGCACGAGAACTCCACACAGGGCTCTTTCACCAAACCTCCCTTGCCGGTAGGAGGGAGCGAGAGCGGCTATGCGAACATGCCGGTAACCAAGGTGCCGGGGTGGCACGGCGCCATCGCCTGGGACGCGTTGCTCAACGGCATGGCAACCGGCCTGTTCATGGCCGCCGCGGTCAGCGAGTTGGCGGCGCCCGCGGTCTTCGCGTCGGTGGCGAAAGTCGCTTATCCGGTCGCTCTCGTGCTTTTGCTCGTTGATCTTGTATTGCTCGTGTTCGATCTGGGCGATCCGTTGCGTTTCCATCACATGCTCCGGGTTTTCAAGCTTGGTTCGCCCATGTCGGTGGGGACATGGTGTCTGACGATCTTCTCGCTCCCCTTGACCGCAGCGGCGGCGCTCAGTCTCTTGGCCGAAATAGGGATGGACTTCGAGCGGGCTCGCATACTCGCGGTAGTCGTGGGACTGCTGCCTGGCTTCGGTGCCGCGGCCTACAAAGGCGTCTTGCTCAGCACGAACGCGCAACCAGGTTGGAAAGACGCGCGCTGGTTGGGAGGTTATCTCACCAATTCGGCCCTGATGATAGGCTGCGCCGAGCTGCTTGTCCTGTCCGCTCTGACGGGGCAAACGCGGGCGACCGCTATCCTCCGCACCGCGTTCATCGTGCTGCTCGTGCTCAATGTGATTCCCTTAGGGCTGTTGTTTAGGAACCTCCGACCAACCCATGCGCGACTCTACACGCGTCAACAACAATGGCGTGTTGGCGGACTCATCTTCGCTGCCGGAACGCTGATCCCTCTAGGTTTGACGCTCCTGAATGGCGATCTCTTGTTCATATTTGGCTCCGTGATTTTTCTTTTATTGGGGAGTTGGGTCATCCGCTTCTTGTACGTCAAGATACCTCATACTTCGCCATTGGAAATCTGAAGGTGGATCTCCGAGATGCCGCCGGTTACCATGCCCTGCGCTTGCTCGCAACCTGGATCGCAGTGTCTTAGATTCCCCTGACTGTCATTGAACGAGGAATGCCGGTTCAAAAATATGCGGCTGATGTTGATCGCTCTCGTCATCGCGCTCTCGCCGTTGACTGCGAGGGCACAGACGCCAGATCCACAGCCACCTGGTCCGGCTCCAGACCCCGAGCGCCCGGCGTTGAATCCATTTCCTGCAGAGCAGAATTGGAGTTTTCTCTCGGACTCTTCGAAGCGCACTGACTTCTTCGACCCAGCGAAGTACATTCTGTTTTCCCGGAATCCCCGCCTGTATCTCTCGCTGGGATTTGAATACCGGATCGAATACGAGTATGACGACAACTGGATGTTTGGCGCAGGCCCTCCAGACCATGGATACGTCATGAACCGTGTGATGCCCCATTTCGATTTCCACGCAGGCGATTACTTCCGCCTGTTTTCCGAGTTCGAATTTGACTACGAAGACTGGAGGAACGGTGGCCCACGGCCCAACATTGATGAAGACCGCGGCGATGTTCATCAGGCGTTCCTTGAGATCGGCCCCCACGCCAGCCGTCCGCACGGCGTGAGTCTGCGGGTGGGACGTCAGGAAGTAGTGCTTGGTTCGGGCCGCTTATTCGACAACAATGAAGGCCCCAATGTGAAGCTGAGCTTCGAGGGATTTCGCGCGATCGCCGAAGGCGCCCACGTGAGGCTGGATCTATTTGCCCTGAAACCGGTCGAGAATAATCTCGGCTGGTTCGACGATGTACCGAATCATGCGCAAAGCGTGTGGGGAAGCTATCTGACTGTTCCGGCGCCGTTGGGGAGCCGCGGGCAGGCCGACTTTTATTACATGGGACTGGATACGAAGTCAGTCACCTACAACAGAGGCACTGCCCAGGAGCTTCGCCACACCGTCGGAACCAGAGTGTTTCGCCCAATAGGGAAGGGCTTCGACTACAACTGGGAAGCGAACTACCAATGGGGCACTTTCGGAAGTGATTCGATTCGCGCCTGGAGCGTGTCAACGGAAACTGGATTTACTTTTGATCACCTACGCTTTCATCCTCGACCATTGCTACGGGCGGACGTATACAGCGGCGACGGCAATCCGGCAAATCAGGCTCTCGGAACCTTCAACCCGCTTTTTCCTCGTGGTGCGTACTTTTCCCCCAAGACGGTGCCTTTCTTTGGGCCTCAGAACCTAATCGATTTGCATCCAGTGCTTCAATTCCAGGTGAAAGCGAACGTCACGGCGGCTTTTGCGTGGAATTGGTATTGGCGGGAATCAACCGAGGACGGGATATACGCGTTTGGGAGTGGCGTCCTGATCGATCCAGCGGCTGCCAGCCATGCCCGCTATCTAGGCAATCAAGGAGATCTCGAGATTCGGTGGGCTCCGGTGCAACACACCATCATTGCATTCAACTTCGCCGGCTTCGAGCCGGGGACCTTCTTCAATAGTCTGGTTTACAAAGCCGCACCTATCGCCGCGAATATCGGTTTAACGTTTCGCTTCTAGTGATGCGGAAGGCATGGATCATCGCGCCAGATTAGCCCTGATTCTAGCGGTGCGATCTTCCTAAATGCCGCCTAGGCGTCGCGTGATGGCTCTATTTCGACACGTTGAACAGAAACCGCGAAACAAGTCGTTTTAGATCAGAGTCCGGACAAATGGTGGCTCGCTTGCACAACTGTAAGTGAGGACAGGAGCGCATTATGCGGAATGGTAGCGATACGATACCACTGCGAAAATTCGGCCGGCACGACGTCAAGATCTCGGCGATAGGGTTCGGCGGACATCATCTTGGAGATGCGCCTGATCAGAGCGCCGCGGTACGCCTGGTTCGGGAGGCGGTGGATGGCGGGATTACATTCTTCGACAATTGCTGGGAATACCATCGCGGCAAGACCGAAGTCTGGATGGGCGACGGTTTAAAGGGTCTACGCGATCGTGTGTTCCTGATGACCAAGGTCTGTACACATGGACGCGACAAGGACCTTGCGCTACGCATGCTCGACGAATCGTTGCATCGATACCGAACCGATCATCTTGACCTCTGGCAGATCCACGGCGTGTGCTTTGACAATGATCCGGACTTGTTCATCCGGAAAGGTGGCGCCGCAGAGGCACTGGAGCAGGCCAAGAAAGAAGGGAAGGTGCGGTTTGTCGGATTCACCGGACACAAGGACCCATCCATTCACCTGAAGATGCTGGCCACAGGTTTTCCGTTTGACTCCGTGCAGATGCCGCTGAACGCGTTTGATGCGAACTTCCATAGCTTCGAGCAAGAGGTGTTGCCCGAATTGAATCGCCGAGGAATCGCCGCGCTCGGGATGAAGCCCATTTGCGGCCATGGCGATCCGGTACAAAAAGGCGTGCTCACCGGCGAGGAAGCCCTGAGATACGCGATGAGCCTGCCGGTGACTACCACGATTACCGGGATCGATAACGTCGCAGCGCTGCAGCAGGCGCTCAAAGTAGCGCAGGGTTTCGAGCCGCTGCAGCAATCGGAGATGCAGAAGCTGCGCGACCGTTGCCGCCCGTATGCGGCTGACGGCCGATTCGAACTTTACAAACTGTCGCTCCGGTTCGATAACCCCGAAGCGCGCCTCGCTCATGGGTTTCCTCTCGACATGCAGCAGGTTGAGGTGCGCGAGATGATCCGAATGGCAGACAACAGCGGGCATCCGTTCCCACCGACTAAATAATATGGCGCACGCATTTGATGTGAGCAGAAGAACATTTGTGGAGGTGTTTATGCTGAGTGCTGCAGGCCTCGCAGCCCGGGGGCAATCCGGGGCGGAAATACCCAAGCGGCCGCTGGGGCGCACCGGTCTGGAAGTTTCGGCATTGGGAATTGGCGGATACCACCTGGGCTCTGCGGACAGCGACGCTGAAGCCACGCAAATCGTCAACGAAGCGTTGGACGCAGGCGTGAACTTCTTCGACAATGCGTGGGAATATCATCAAGGCCTGAGCGAGGAACGGTTGGGTCGCGCACTCAAGGGCAAGCGGGACCGCGCTGTCGTGATGACGAAGGTCTGTACGCATGGGCGTGACAAGAATGTCGCCATGCGCCAGTTGGAAGAATCGCTGACTCGCTTGCAGACCGATCATCTCGATGTGTGGCAGATACACGAGGTGATCTACGAAAACGATCCGGACCTGATCTTCGCTCCCAATGGCGCGGCAGAGGCCCTGCTGCAGGCAAAGCAGCAGGGCAAAGTCCGGTTTCTTGGGTTCACGGGACACAAAGATCCTTCCATTCATTTGAAGATGCTTTCCCACAACTTCCCGTTCGACACCGTGCAGATGCCTCTCAATTGCCTGGACGCGACTTTTCGCAGCTTCGAGTCGAACGTGCTACCGGAGGTGAACCGGCGTGGCATCGCAGCTTTGGGTATGAAAAGCCTGGGTGGAAGCGGCGAACTTGTGCGCGAGGGCGCCGTGGTTGTCACGGTAGGACTGCGCTATGCCATGAGCCTGCCGGTTGCGGTGACCATCAGCGGCATCGATTCCTTGAGCGTTCTGCACCAGAATCTCGAAGTCGCACGCGGCTTTCAGCCTTTCAGTGCCGCCGAGATGCAAAGCATCCGCGACGCGTGCCGACTTGACGCTTCGGATGGTCACATGGAGCTCTTCAAGACAACTAAGAAATACGATGGAGACCTGGGACGTGAGATGCATGGGTTCCCATCGAGCGCGGAACTTCCCGCGTAAGGCAGGAGTCGACTTTGCCGTGAATAATCTCGGACTGATTGCCACTGCGGACTTCTTACTGGCGAACACAACATCCGCGGCCGTCCGACAGGTTGCCTTCGGCAATCGGGCATTGCCCTTGCGGAGCGCGACTCGGGCCGCAATCGACCGGTGATCGCGATCATCGGCGACGGTTCGTTCCAATATTCAGTTCAATCTCTCTGGACGGCCGCGCAGGCCTGGAGCAACTCCAAGCCGACAATGCTGGAGATTCCGATATCTGCGCAAGTACCACGCTCATCTAGCGAAGAGCATACTCGGTTCGAATCACGGGCGATGCGCAACCGGAGTTAAGCTCCAATCGATCCGGCCTTGCACGCCGTTCCAAGCGAGAGGCGCATCGACACTCGCATCAATATTTAGGCGCACTGTGAAATCACCACATATACCGCAGCAGCTCGCGTCATTGCGTTTGCGTGATTGCTCTAACTTGCGGCGGCCTCAGCTCTACCTCAGCGTGTGGCGGCGATATGGTGACACGAGGCTGGGAAACTCGACACCTAAACGTTGTGATCGGATTTGTTCTACCGGTAAACAGCGCCGCTTTCGGCGTCTATGCCGTTTGCTTCCAGTGGGGAATTGTTTTGGAATCATGCTTGCTCTTTGTAGCCGCGTGGCGCGGGCAGAACGTACGCCCAATGATGCGAATTCGCGAGGCAACAATGAACGATTTGATTGCAGCACGTTCCCAGATGGCGATGTCGTTGGCCTTCCACATCATCTTCGCCGCGGTTGGCGTATCCCTTCCACTAATGATGACGATTGCGGAGTGGCGATGGATGTCGACCGGAGATTCGGTCTATCTGAAGCTGGCCAAGCGTTGGGCGAAAGGCACAACGATACTCTTTGCGATTGGTGCCCTCTCCGGCACCGTTCTTTCCTTTGAACTCGGCCTCCTGTGGCCGCGGTTCATGCAATACGCAGGGTCTGTGATCGGAATGCCGTTTTCGCTGGAGGGGTTCGCGTTCTTCACGGAAGCTATTTTTCTAGGAATCTACCTCTATGGTTGGAGCCGTGTACCCGGATGGCTTAACCTCCTGTCCGGAGCAATCGTAACTATCAGCGGAGTCTTGTCGGCAGTCTTCGTAACCTTCGCAAATGGCTGGATGAATACGCCGACGGGTTTCGACCTCGTAAATGGAAAGGTGGTAAACATCCGCCCTTTCGCCACAATGCTTAATCCTGCTGGAATTCCAGAGGCCGTGCACATGGTATTGGCCGCGTACACGGCAGCAGGGTTTGCAGCGGCTGGGATTCACGCATGGCTTCTCATGCGGCGCGGCAGAAATCGCCTGGATGAAGTTGCCCTTGGAATTGCATTGACCGTAGCCGGAGCAGCCGTGCTGATGCAGAGTGTTAGTGGAGATGCACTTGCCCGGATGGTCGCGGCCAACCAACCGATGAAGTTGGCCAGCCTTGAGGGACAGCTCAAGACCGAGCGAGGTGCGCCACTGCGGATCGGCGGAATTCCGTTTCCTGACTTGGAGGAAACCAAGTACGCCATTGAAATACCTCACGGGTTAAGTTTGCTCGCATTTCACGAACCGAACGCATTGATAAAGGGCCTCGATCAGGAGCCGAAGTCTGACTGGCCGAATGTGAGATTGGTCCATATCAGCTTTCAGATCATGGTCGGCTGCGGTAGTCTGCTGTCCGCGTTTGCTGTTACTTCCGGCTGGCTCTTCTGGAGGAGACGCTCACTCGCCACCACCCCGCTGTTCCTCAAGGCGGCTGTTATCGTCGGCCCGCTTGGCTTCGTCGCATTGGAGGCAGGATGGATGGTTACCGAGCTGGGCCGCCAGCCTTGGATCATCTACCACCTGTTGCGAACCAAGGATGCGGTGACATCCATGCCAGGACTGTCAATTACCTTCGGAGTGATGAGCTTTATCTTTGTGAAGATCCCGGAGGGTTATGCCATTTTGAAAGTTTTGGCGGCAAATCCACTGTCTGACACAAAACAAGCAGCGAACTCGCAGGGTGCCCCAGCGCCACAGGGAGGTGCGGCAACGCGGGGCACGTTCGCGCCCGTTCTTGATTCCGAGAAGCGGGCCATTACAAAAGAAGGGTTCGTGAAGAATGGGCCAGTCGTATTCAGGGACATCGCGGAGAAAGCCGGATTAACCACTTGGAGCCACACCATGGGCACTCCGCAGAAAAACTATATCCTTGAAACCACCGGTTCAGGCGTGGCCTTACTGGATTACGACAACGACGGCTGGCTAGACATCTACCTGGTAAACGGCTCGACGTTCGATGCGTTGAGTGGTAAGACTCAGGCGCCGCAGGCGGCGCTTTTTCACAACAACCACGATGGAACATTCACCAATGTCGCGGCGAAAGCCGGAGTCAGCAAGTTACTCCGGACCGCAGCCGGAAAAGGCGCTGTCCCGGGAAACTCCGGCCTTCTCACTTGCCTGCAGGATTCTTAGCCCTGCAGCACGGTGGGCTTTCGTTGATGCCAATCGGTGGACTGCTGGTAGGCATAGGCAATGGATAGAACCGCCGGTTCGTGAAAGGGAGCGCCCACCAATTGCAGTCCGATGGGCAGCCCGTCCTTGGAGAACCCGCACGGCACTGTAATCGCGGGCGTGCCGAAGCGGTTGAACGCGCCTGTGTTGCTATGTGGACGATGATGCGTTTCACTAACGGTCTCTGAAATCAAGGGCGCCGGTTCTCGCATGGTCGGCAGAGCCAGGATATCCACCTGCTCAAAGATGCGCCGGATATCGCGCCGGCACTCACGGACACGCTTCAGCGTCTCCACGTAGGGAACCGTCTGTACCAGCATCAGCTCATGCATTTGGCGCTGGGACCAAGGATGGTACAACTCGGGTGATTTGTCGAAAAACGGCTTCTGATAATGATAAAGCTCTACATCGTAGGTGCCATTCTCGGCAACGTGCAGGCGTGGAAGAGTAACTTCGCGCACCTCTCGGACCTGGGCCTTCAGGTGTCGAATTGCTTCTTCAACAGCCGACGCAACGTCGGGATGCAGGTCTTCAAAGAAATAATCGCGCGGGATCCCCATTCGTAAATTCGCGATGGGAGCGTTAAGCGCCTTCGAGTAGTCTGGCACTGGTTCGGCTAGTGTGATCGAATCATTCGGATCGTACCCGGCGATCACCTGCAGTATGGCGGCTGCGTCTTCCACTGTCCGGACGATCGGTCCGATGGTGTCCATCGAGTAAGCGGAGGGAACCACTCCACGGGTGCTGACTCGACCGTACGAGGTTTTGAATCCGATTACGCCACAGAATGCGCCCGGAATTCGCACCGACCCGCCATCATCGCTTCCCACCGACCCGAA
>PMSX01000136.1 GCA_003167495.1 Bryobacterales bacterium
CAGGCCGTGTCTAAACCGTGCGATTTTCGAGGCGGCGGAAGAATCCGACCTGAGTGTAGAGTTCTACATAGGCTGAGACTTGATTGTGGAAATCCGACCACCCTGGCAGAAAACAGCCTTTAAGAGCCCTTATGACAGCCAAAATCGCGAAAATAGCTGCCACAGCCCGATCATAAGCGGCTTTGGGCTTGCCCGATCCATACATTGACCTCATGAGAAGCGCGAGATTGCACGCCGCCGCCTGAATGAGGAACTTCTTGTGAACATTCTTTATGCCTCGCACATAAAGCCGGTCCAGACCGCCAGTATCAAACTGATGCGCGAAGTTACGCTCGACCCGTTCTCCTCGTTGCCGTTGCAATCGTTTACCGCGCGCTCCTTGGATACGCCGCCGGTTCGCATACACGGCGGCCTTCGCGGCGTCTTTGCCCTCCCAGTTCCGTGGACCTCGATCCGGTTCAGCTATATAACTCCGCACACCCATGTCCTGGAGGCCAACGGCGACGTCGTTACTGTGATAACCCTTGTCTGTCACAACTTCTTCGACTCCGCCAGGATGCACTTCACAGTTTCCTTCGGCCGTCCTTTCCGCGCTCAACTCCGCCACCGCGATGCCGGCTTCGATCACTGTTTCTTCTATTGTCGCCGTGTCGGCGCTCGCTCCGCCATGCGTGGTGACCGCAACGATAGCACCGGTCTCCATGTCCACGGCGTTCTCGGCTTTGTAGGCTAGCGCGGTACGCCCATCCTTCAGTTTCGTGATCTCTGCTTCGCCGTCGCTCGGGCTTTCCCAGTCTTCGTTCGACGTCTTCTTCGTACGCTTGCGGTCCATGCGGAGCAAGGCGGCAGCGCCTTTGGCATTGATGCCTTCTGCGTCCGCCAGACGTTTCAGGTATGCGCCGTAGCTCTCGCCCGTGTCACGCCGGACGATGGATTTCATGGCCGCATTGGCTTCCAACGTGGTCGAGTCCACGCCGATGGTTTTGCCTTTGAGGAGGCCACCCTGCGCCAGACGCTCCAGCACCCAGCTAAAGATTCGCTGATGTGTTTCGGCGGCGATGAGCCGTCTCGTTCGCGAGATCGTTACGTGATCGGGAGTCTTCTCGTCGAGCCCGATGGACAAGAATTGTCGCAGTGTCAGTGAATCGGCCAGCCGCCAGGCGATGCCGCGTTCGCTGTCGAGTCCTTCGAAGAAACCAATCATCATCACACGGAAGTACAGGCCTGGCACCAGCGAGGGACGCCCTAATTTCTCGTGATAGAACTCAGCGCAGCTGATTTCGCAAAAGCGATCAAAGCCAGCCTTGTCGAGAACCTCGTTGAGGCGCTTATAAAACGGGTGGCCCGGCGCTGTGGGTAACTCCGCTTCGTACCACAGCCCCTCCTGTCTCTCTCGCTGCTTCCTCGTACCCATCGCCATACCTCAATTGTAAGGTCGAAACATTTTAAGCGCCAGATGTTTTTTGACTTTAGACACAGGCTGCTAGGCATACTGGACCGCGCCGACTCACTGCTGAGCAAGGCGCTAGCTCAACGCCGCTCGCTCTTTGGTGCGAACAATCAAAAAGAAGTGGCCGCCAGTCTCACGAGTCTCGGTTTGTTGCGCTCCGACCAAGCCAAGTTCGACGACGCAGAGCGTCTCGTTCGCCAAGCTCTGAAAACAGACCGTGCCAATCTCCCACCCGCTGACCCGGCGATCGCCATTGCCACGCAAGCCTTAGGAAAAGTGCTGGAAGATCGCGGTTCCTATAAGGAAGCCATTGAGGTCTTCAAAGAAGCCGTTCGTTTGCGGTCGTCAGCGGGCGCCGACAAAGCCGATCTCGCCGCCAGCCAAATCGAGCTGGCAAACACTTACTTCTACAACAATCAATACGACGAAGCGGAATCTCTCTACCGAGCTTTGTTGCCCACCTATCGCCGGCTCTTTGGCGAACGCCACCCCATGGTGGCCGAAGACTTAATCAACCTTGGCGCCATTCAGCAGCAACGCGGCCGCTTCAAAGAAGCCGAAGCCTTTCACCGTCAAGCGTTGGAGATCATGCTAGCGTTCTACGGCAAAGATCACTACAAAACCGCCGACAGTCTTACCTTGGTCGCTCGCGCACTTGAGTATCAAAACCGTTATGACGAAGCTGTCGGCATGCTCCAACGCGCGCTCGCCATCCAAGAGAAGGTCTTTGGCAGCGTGCATCCCAACGTCGCTTCTGCCTTGAATGAGTTGGGCAACATCGCCGTCAGACGCGGCCAATACGACGAGGCCGAAGCCGGCTTCAAACGCATTCTCGAAATCTATCGCGCTTGTTATCAGGGCAAACACTACCGCATCGGCATTGCCTTGGCCAACCTCGGGGGAGTCTACCTGGCACGCAAAGACAACGTTCGCGCCGAACAATTGTTCCGCCAAGCGCTCGCGATGTACGCCCAAACCCTTCCCGCCGGGAACCTCGACGAAGGCATTACTCGCATAAAACTGGGCCGTGCTCTGCTCCGTCAAAATCGTTTCGCCGACGCCCATGTTCAAAGTCTCGCCGGCTATCAGATTGTCTCCATCCGGCAGAGTTCCACGGTAACCTACCTGGTAAACGCTCGCCAAGACCTGGCCGAAGAGGCCGGCAAGATGAACGGCTTGCCAGTCACGGTGGCCGTGTCACACCAACACTAAATTCTTTTGCGCGCCATGACGGTTTCCCCTGCGCTTTCGCGCAATGCGTAGGCGAAGGCAGCAATTCTAATATGAATCTAAAACTTCAGACCGCCACCCCTTCCACTGAAGCAAGCGTCGCTAGCTTGATGCGAAGAGGTGGCACGGGCATGGTGGCTGGACGCTAACTAAACTTGGTGACTCGATGAAAACACTCAGCCTTTTTCTCCTGGCGTCGTCGACGCTCGGTATTGCCCATGCGCAAGACCTGCAGTTGGGCGTGACGTACACCTGCAACGGCGACCGCCTCTACCTCGAAAGCTGCAACATTCGCGACCTCTCCGACACCTCCACCTGCATGGTCGCCCACCCAGACCGGCCGCAGCACAACGGCTTCATGGCGTACACCACCGAAACCCGTGGCGCGCTGAAAAAGCTTCTGCCGACATGCAAACAGCCCTCTGCCGACGAAGCAGCCCGCGCCAAGGCGCACTACAAAAAACAAAACGATATCCAAGCCGCGAATGAAAAGAAAGCAAACGACGAAAACGACGCCATTGAAGCGCGCGCGCAAGCTATCATCACCGGCAAGAAGCCACAGACACCAGAAGAAAGAGCCATCAACCGCTGCACTACATCCGGACGTCTTCCCGCCTCCTGCACCGGCAACGCGCTTCTCGGCGCCTTTGGCCAGATGCTCAGCCAAGTCCTTCCCTCTGCCAATAACGAGGGAGGACCCGCGTCCGGCCCAGCCATCGCCGGCGTGTATCTGGGCGCCGGCAACTGGCGTCTCGACTTTACAGCCGACGGCGTCTTGGTGAACTGTTCTTTCCTTTCGCCCGACGAACGTCACTACACCATCGGCTTCAAAAATAACCGCGCTGTCCTCACCATCGACACCACCCCGAAGCCTCTCGTCCTCACGCTCATGTCCGATTTAACAATGTCTGCCCCAGGTCCAGTCACCATCAACGGTGTCGTCGCTGTCGTCTCCAACGCCGGATACAGAACTGCCAGTGGTGCGCCTCTAACCGCCGAGCAAGCCGCCTTGAGCCACGAGCCTGTCTACGACGCAAGGGGCCAGCGCGTGCTCAATCCCGGTCCACAAACAAGTTTCGTTCCCAGAACAGCCACCTGTCCCGCGCTCAACCTCTCCAACAAAGGCTCCGCTGTGGGCGCACAAACCATGCAAACAGATGTGCTCAAGACCATGTTCGGCGGAGACAAAGGGCCGCCTACCCCGCCCGGCATTCGGATGCGCGGCATCTTCGCCGCATCCACTGGCTTCAGCACGCAATTCTTTCCTGAGTCCGTTGTCCTGGGCTGCGGTCCCGACGTCGCCCGCGCTTATCCATACACCGTGGTGGCCGACGGCGCCAAAACGGTCATCAGGATCGACGCTCCCGATCACCCGCTCAACGTCGCCTTCCGGTCAGACGGCTCGCTCGATGCCGGCACCGGACCATATCAAGTGCACGGTCGCACCATCATCGGCCAAAACGACGATGGCGACTTCAAATTCGCTCCACTCGAACAGACCTGCGGCCTCGGTGTTCTCACTCCAAGCAAAGAAATCCCTTCGGGCGGCGGCACAGCCGCAAGCATGGTTGCGTCCAACGCAGGCGGGAGACTCTCTTCGCCGGCCGCGCCGCTTGGCAACGCAACTCTATCCATCGTCTCCGGATTTCCTCCACAACCGGGTGTTCCGAATCCGCTCGCCGGACGTCCTTACGTTCTGCTGCGCGACAGCTACGCCAACGGACTCGCCAAGGCCGGCATCGCCGTCCCGCCGGGAATGTCGCCTTATAAATATGTGGGCACTGTTTGTACCGCTGGGACACCCGAGTGTCAAAGGAGCTTGGATGCGGTCAATGCGAATGCCATCTCCGCCGCCCGCGCCGACGCTACCGGCGCAGGAACCTTACCGGGCGTGCCACCTGGAAACTATTACTTGATGATCTCCGCACGCTACAATAATCACTCCCTCATTTGGGGTCAGGCCGTGCAGCTCAAGCCCGGTCCAAACTCGTTAAAGTTAGATCTAAGCAATGCAACTCCAGTGAATTGAGCTGCAAAGCTTTGGCTTCTTCGCCTTTTTGCAGGGAAAGGCGCAGAAGTCTGAAGCCCGCGCCCTTTTTCCACTCACCCGCCTATTCTCCAAAAGGCAGATCGCCTGTTTGCCGCTTTAGTCTTCCCTGGCCTAATGGTCGATCGCCTTTCTACCGAAGAAATACGTATGAGTAATCCAGCGGCACTGGGGACCGCGCCTAGGCACGCAATCGTGATCGGAGTAGTCCTCTTGCTGGCGGCGTCTCAGGCGCGCACCAACAACCGAATCTTGACGTCGGTTCCAGAGGTGACTGCCCTAAGCAATGAAAAGTCTAACTTCGGCATCCCCGTTCACCTGCAGGCCACAGTCTGCTATTACGATCATCGCCGCTTTAGCTTTATTGTTACCGCAGACGGTCGCTACCTTTACGTGCCGCTGGATTGGACCAAGAGCGAACTGCCTCTCCGGCCGGGAGACAGCGTAACCATCGACGGTGTCACCGCTCTCGGCGCTTTCAAAATCCGTGTATTCGGCGAGCGTGTCACTAAAACAGGTCACGGGCCCCCGCCACTGCCTGAGAAAGTGAGCCTAGGAGAAGCTGTTAATCCATACAGAAACTCCAACTACGTGGAATCCGAAGGGCAAGTAGTTCTGGTGCAGGCTGGCGAGCATTTGGAGGGTGAGGTGGACTCCACTATCGTAAGACTCCGTTCGAATGACATTGTGATTGACCTCTCCCTGCATGCGAAGGCCAACGTTTCTATGCGTTCCTGGCTGGGGCGGCGGATGCGATTTCGCGGCGTTTCGGGGGGAATGTACAATTCGCGGAGGCAGCGCTATCAAGCAATCGTGTACGTCAGATCGCTCCAGGACCTGACACTGGTTGACGCGGTCGCCGCGCCATCCATCGGGGAGTCAACCCCACTACCCTTGTCCGCCCTGTTTAAATCCGGCTGGAAAAAGCCCGACCTGGTCCGGACATCTGGAGTTGTGTCTTACGTAGGCCCGCAGAACCGCTTCTACATACAAGAAGGAGACAGTGGGATTCGGGTGCGGCCGGCGCATCCGGTCGATCTCGCTCCCGGCGACCAAGTGGAGGTCATCGGCCGGCCTGAGTGGGACGGGCTCGGACAAAGCAGTCTCTCAGGTGCGCTGGTCACTCCGGAGTTCAAGCACGTTTCGCTCGCCGCCCAACCGTATCACCTTAATGAACTGGGTCTTCCCGCAACCGAAGCGCTGTTGACTCATTGGGAGGGCGTCGTCATCGACCAATCGTCGGACGGCTGGCGTGAGTTGCTCACTCTTCGCACGACGATACAAAAACAGAAGACTCTCCAATTGACTACCTTTCAATGCGTTTACTTTCGTAATGACTCGAGCGGGTATTTGCCCAGGTACGAAACCGGGAGCCGGGTCAAAGTGCTAGGGGTCCTCGAGCTGGAATGGGATGCCAGCCATTTCGACCCGGGGAGCGTGCGCATACTGCTAAGAGATCCGCGGGATATTTCCCTGCTAGCCAAGCCTCCCTGGGAGTCCAGATTTCCGTGGTTCCAAGTATTCGGTTTGTTTTTGCTGGTGCTTGTCGGAGCCATGGCGTGGGTTTGGACACTCCGAAAACGCGTCGTCATGCAAACCTCCGATCTAAGCCATGCGCTGGTCCAGGCGGAGGCTGCCAGCCGCGCCAAGAGTGAGTTCCTCGCCAATGTGAGCCACGAGATTCGAACGCCGATGAATGGGATTCTCGGAATGACGGAAATGGTGCTGGCGAGCCCGCTCGCCCCCGAGCAGAGGAGCTTTCTCGAGACCGCTTACGGGTCGGCGCAGATGTTGCTTACGATTGTCAACGACATCCTGGACTCATCGAAGATTCAAGCCGGGAAAATGACGATCGAGAGCACCGAGTTCAGCCTTCCCCGAATCATCTCGGGCGCGATTGCCCCGTTCGGCAGCCTGGCATCTCAGAAGGGCATCGAACTGGCTTGTGCCCTTGCGCCCGGGCTGCCTGACCTCGTGTTGGGAGACCCGGTGCGGACTCGTCAGATCATCGCAAACCTGGTGAGCAATGCGATGAAATTTACCGAATCGGGCGAGGTGGTTGTTTCTGCCCGCTGCATTGCTCCACTGGCGGGTGATCCACTGGCGGGGGCCGAGGGTAGGCCTTATGAAATCGAAGTGGCGGTGCGGGATACCGGCATTGGAATTAGCCCGGAAAGCCAGCATCTGCTCTTCCAGAGCTTTACCCAGGTTGACGGTTCGATCACGCGAAGATTCGGGGGAACCGGGCTCGGGCTGGCCATCAGTTCGAGGCTTGCGCAAATGATGGGCGGACGTATGTGGGTGGAGAGCAAGCCCGGCGCCGGCAGCACTTTCTTCTTCACGATGCAACTCAAGCCGAGTCCCGCCCCCAACTTGCTAACCGCACCCGAGACGCGGTTGGCCGGAATGCGGGTTCTGGTAGTGGACGATCATCCCACCAGCCGCCGCTTGCTGGCCGATTCCCTCACCGATCTCGGTATTGAGCACCGCACAGCCAAGAACGGCGCCGAGGCGCTTGAAATTCTGCGCTCCGGCGGCGAACGCTTCGACTTCGTAATCGCCGACCAACACATGCCCGGGATGACCGGCGCCCAATTCCTTCAGGTGGCCGGCGACGAAGGTTGCCTGCCGGGCTTGCCGCACCAGACGCGGAGCCTCCTCCTTTGTTCCGGGCCGCCTCCGGGGGACGGTTGTCACCTCGCCCGGACCATGCTGAAACCACTTCTTACATTCGAACTGGCCGAAGCACTCGCCGGTCTGTTGGATGACGGGAACCGGATGCTAACTCCTTCCGTTGATGTTTCGAACACTCCACCACTCAAGCCGAAAGAGGCGCTACGCATTTTGGTCGCCGAGGACAATGCCGAGAATCGGTCCCTGATGGAGGTGTATCTGAAGAGAGGCGGTTACGATGCGGCAATCGTAGAAAATGGTAAAGAAGCCGTCGCGGCATGGGAGACCGGTGACTTTTTCCTCATTCTCATGGATGGACAGATGCCCGAGATGGACGGCGCGGAGGCGGCTGCCTGCATCCGCGAACGGGAGCGAGGCCGGCCGCACCTGATTCCGATCATCGCCGTTACAGCCTTCGCCCACGAGAGCGACCGCCAAAGATTTCTCAGCGCGGGGATGACGGACTACCTGTCGAAACCGGTTGCTTACTCGGATCTAGTGACCGTCATCGAGCGATACCGGGCTACCGCTGTCAACTTTCCTGTATTGCGAGAATTGCTGGTGTAATAGCCCCGGTATTTCCGATAGTTATTAACCAGTTAGCTCTTCATTCGACTCAGGTAATCGCGCCGCGTGTTACCGCCCCACAACTACCGACCTGGGGGGCGGCGCTTCCATCTCGGATTCGGAAACGTAACTATTCAAAAGGCAGATCGCCGTTCTTCGGCTCATCGACGTCCGTCTCTGGAATTACCGATGCCGCCGCTACCATGTCGCCTTCCTCCATGCGCACCAGTCGCACGCCTTGCGTCGATCGCCCAGCTTGCCGAATCTCGCCAGACTCGATGCGGATCATCTTGCCGTCCTTAGTGATGATCATGAGGTCGGTATTCTCCTTCACCGAAAGTACCGCCACCACTTTGCCCACCTTCGGCGTTGTCTTCATGTTGATAACGCCTTTCCGTCCGCGCGCCGTCAGACGGTAGTCTTCGAGCGGCGTGCGCTTGCCGAACCCGTGCTCGGAAATGGAAAGAATCAAACCTTCCTTCTCAATCACTTCTAAACCCACCAGGTAGTCGCCCTCATCCAGATCCATTGCCCTTACGCCGCGTGCCTGCCGTCCCATGGCCCGAACCTCATCTTCGTTGAAACGAATGGCCATGCCTTCATGGCTGCCCAGGAAGATGTAGTTCTTGCCGTTGGTGATGGTGGCGCCCAGCAGTTCGTCGTTATCATCCAGCGCCAACGCAATAATGCCGCGCGAAAGCGGATTATCAAACTCCGTCAGTTCGCATTTCTTGATAACGCCATGCCGCGTTACCATGACAATGAACTTTTCGGCCACGAACTCCTTCACTGCCAGGAACGCCTTCACCGATTCGTCCGGCTGCAAGGCGATCAAGCCCGACACATGCTTGCCCTTGCCGGTGGTACCAGCATCGGGAATTTCATAGATCTTCAGCCAGTAAACGCGTCCCTTATTCGTGAAGATGAGCATGTAGGCGTGCGTTGACGCGATCACTAGGTGCTCCACCGCGTCTTCCGAACGCGTGCCCATGCCAATCCGGCCCTTGCCGCCGCGCGTCTGCCGCCGGTATGTATCCACCGACGTCCGCTTCAGGTAGCCGCCGCGCGATACCGTCACCGCGACGTCTTCCATCTGCACCAGATCTTCCAGCTTGATCTCGCCCGTGTCCTCTATGATCTGCGTGCGGCGCTCATCACCGAACTCTTTCTGTACTTCTTTGAGTTCCTTGACAATCACGTTCTTCAGTACTTTTTCCGAACCTAGAATTTCCAGGTACTCGGCGATCAGCCGCTGAATCTCGGCTAGTTCGTCCAGAATCTTCTGGCGCTCCATGCCCGTCAAACGCTGCAATTGCAATTCGATGATGGCTTGCGCTTGAATTTCCGTAAATTCGAAGGTCGTTACCAAACCTTCGCGCGCCTCTTTCGGTGTTTTCGCCGCCCGAATCAGCTTGATAATTTCATCCAGCAGATCCAGAGCCTTCTGGAATCCCAAGAGAATGTGCTCGCGTGCGCGCGCCTTGCGCAACAGGTAATCCGTACGCCGCCGCACCACATCAACGCGGTGTTCCAGGAACCGCTTGATGACGTCAATGATGCCGAGCTCCCTTGGCTGCCCGTTCACAATCGCCAGCATGATCACGCCGAAGCTGATCTGCATTTGCGTTTGCTTATACAGATTGTTCAGAATCACTTCGGCATTTTCGCCGCGCTTCAGTTCGAACACAATGCGCATCCCGTCGCGGTCGCTTTCATCGCGCGCGTCCGAAATGCCTTCTATTTTCTTTTCGCCTACTAGCGCCGCCACGTGTTCCAGCAGTCGCGCCTTATTCACTTGGTACGGAAGTTCCGTGACAATGATCGACTCGCGGTCCTTGCCCAGTTTTTCCATGGCTGCTTTGGCGCGTATTTTTAAACTGCCGCGGCCTCTCAAATAGTAATCGACGATTCCCTGCCGCCCCAAAATAAAGCCGCCCGTAGGAAAGTCCGGCCCAGGCACCATTTCCAGAATCTTTGCCATCGGCGTATGCGGATCGTGCAGCACCGCAATGCACGCCGTGATGAGTTCGTTCAGATTGTGTGGCGGAATATTGGTAGCCATGCCAACCGCAATGCCCGAAGAGCCATTGATCAATAGGTTCGGCACGCGCGTCGGTAGAACTTCAGGTTCTACTTCGCTGTCATCGTAATTCGGACGGAAATCCACCGTCTCTTTGTCAATGTCTTCTAACAGCGCGCTGGCAATTTTCGAAAGCCGCGCTTCCGTATACCGCATCGCTGCCGGCGGATCGCCGTCCACCGATCCAAAGTTGCCCTGGCCATCAATCAGCGGATAGCGCATGGAAAACAACTGCGCCATGCGTACCAAAGCGTCATACACGGGTGTGTCGCCGTGCGGATGGAATTTCCCCAGAACCTCGCCAACGATCTTGGCGCACTTGCGCGTGGGCCGGTTGAAACTCAGCCCCATTTCATGCAACCCGTAAAGAATGCGCCGGTGGACCGGCTTCAGCCCGTCTCGCACATCGGGTAAAGCGCGGCCCACGATCACGCTCATCGAGTAATCGAGGTACGAACGCTTCATCTCGTCTTCAATGTTGATCGAAATGATGTTTTTGTTGTCGCCGCCCGGCGGTAAAATCCCGCTGCTGGGTGGATCTTGTTCGGCCAAATCGGACTCCTAAAACTGAGCAGGTAAATTTCGCGGCAAGTTATTGATAATGTTGCAGCTTACCGCCTAAGTGCGTATACGTATATTCTAGCATTTTGCCAAGTCGAAATACACGGTTTGGCGAGCGTTTGGACATACTATAATCAGTCAAACTTATGCCAACCACGGATCGACGTCTTTTCATGAAAACCGCCCTCGGGGCAACTGCGGTCGCCACCATCGCCGCGCGACCCTCCGCGGCCGCTCGCACCAAACCTCTTCTCGGCGTGGTTGTTGGCGTTTCCGGCAAGACCACACCCGATCAGGCCATCGCTAAGGTCAAGGCGTTTGGGTTGGAGTGCTGCCAGGTGGGTGTGGGTATGGCGCCTGCCAGCTTGGCTGAACCGTTGAAGGCGGCGCTAGCGAAGTATCAAGTGAAAGCCACTGCGGCCATGACCTTGGGCTCGGGCAAGATGGTCTGGGATTTCTATCAAGGTCCGTTGACCATTGGCCTGGTTCCACCGCAAACGCGCGCCGCGCGGATCGATGCGTTGAAACGCGCTTCTGATTTGGCCAAAATGTGCGATATCAAAGCAGTTCATACGCATTGCGGTTTCATCCCCGAAAATCCGAATGAGCCGTTATATGAGGAAACCGTGAAGGCCATTCAGGAAGTGGCGGGTTACTGCAAAGCGAACGGCCAAACGTTTCTGATGGAGACTGGGCAGGAGTCTCCCGTAACAATGTTGCGTGCCATTCAGGATGCGGGCCTCGACAACATCGGCGTCAACCTCGACACTGCCAATCTCATCCTCTACGACAAAGGCGACCCGGTCGCTGCGCTCGACGTGATCGGCAAATACGTCCGCGGCCTCCATGCCAAAGACGGTCTCTATCCAACCGACCCGAAACACCTCGGCGAAGAAGTCGCCATCGGGAAAGGCAAAGTAGATTTCCCCGAAGTCATGCGCAAACTGCACGCGCTGCATTACACTGGACCCATCACCATTGAACGGGAAATTTCCGGGGCTCGCCAGGAAGACGATATTCGCGCCTCGGTTACCTACCTCCAGCGACTGATCGATTCTGCTTATTAAGGAGACCGCTTTGCCCAGTTCTACCTCTGTCCGGCTCGCCATCATGATGTTCTTCAACTTCGTGATTTGGGGTTGCTGGTATTCCACCATCAGCACCTATCTGACAACAAGGCTGAATTTTTCGGGAACCGAGGCGGGGTCGGTATTCGGCACAGCGGCCTTAGCCTGCATCCTCTCGCCGTTCTTTGTCGGAATGGTGGCCGATCGCTACTTCAGCACAGAGCGTGTCTTGTGCGTCCTGCATCTCATCGGCGCTGGCCTACTCTACTTGGTTGCGCAAGCGCACAGCTTTAAAGCAATCTATCCGCTCATGCTGGCCTATTGTCTGTGCTATTTCCCGACTATGGCGCTGACTACGTCCATCACTCTTAAGAATTGTCCAGACCCGCGCCGTTTCCCGCTCTTTCGCGTGTTCGGAACTCTCGGCTGGATCGCAATTAGCCAAGTCTTGAGTTATTTCACGCTCGAGAGATCGGCCAATCAATTTCTTTTGGCTGCCGGTGTCTCTGTTGTGATGGGCCTTTACTGTCTGACGCTGCCCCATACGCCGCCCAGCGGTCACGGAAAAACAATTTCCGCTCGCGAGGTGCTCGGCCTCGATTGTCTGGTGATGTTGAAAAAACGGTCGTATTTCATTTTTGCGGTTTGCTCTATACTCGCTTGTATTCCGCTGACCTTCTACTTTTCGTTTGTAAACACATATCTCAATGACGTAGGCGTGAGCAATGCGGCCAGCAAGATGTCCCTCGGCCAGGCGTCGGAGGTCGGCGTTATGATAGCGATGCCATGGATCTTCCGGCGTCTCAGCGTGAAGGGCATTCTTCTCTTGGGCTTGGCTGCTTGGACTCTTCGCTACGCGCTGCTTGCCTATGGAAATCCGGGAGCGCTGGTGTGGATGTTCTACATCGCCATTATTGTTCACGGCGTTTGTTTCGATTTCTTCTTTGTTACCGGCATGCTCTATACCGATCAGGAAGCGCCTTCCGCTCTGCGCAATACAGCGCAAGGCTTTTATACATTCCTGACATACGGCATCGGCATGTTTATAGGGTCGGAGCTTTCGGGCGCGGCGCTCGACTTTTTCACCGCCGGACCTGTGGGGCAGGTGGTTCACCACTGGACGAGTTTCTGGCTCAGTTCCAGCATTGGAGCTCTCGTGTTGTTTGTTGCCATTGCCCTATTCTTCGCTGATAGGACTATGATCCACAGCAAACAGCCTGATCTAGTGGAGGAACTTGTTTAGTGCGGCCAACACGCCGCAGCCTCATGCTCGCCGTGGCTGCGGGAGGATTGAGCTTGAACGCTGAACCAGACCCTTTGCCGGCAATCCTGAGCGACCACAACTTTCGCGGCCAAATACCGGCACCAATTGTTGCCGCTCTCATGCAAGCCGGGAAGCTGACCCGCGACGGCCTAATGCTCCAGCTCCTCCCGCTAGCTCAAAGCCACGCGCATCCTCCCATATCAAACTACTTCGTAGGTGCCGTCGCCTCCGGTACCAGCGGCAGCCTGTATTTCGGCCAGAATATTGAAATTCCGGGTAATCCCCTTGGGCTGGCGGTCCATGCGGAGCAATCAGCGATCGCGAACGCCTACATGTCCGGCGAAGAAGGCATTGATGCCATCGCGGTAAGAGGTTCGCCCTGCGGTCATTGCCGCCAATTCCTGAGTGAGGCATCACTCGAAATGTCCATGCGCGTCTTGACGCCGAAGACGCCTGAAATGAAGCTATCCGATCTTCTGCCAAATGCCTTTGGACCCAGGAATCTTGGCTCCAAGCAAGGTGCATTCCCTATCAAGCGTCTGCATCTTTCACTTGTCCCCGAATCCACAGACCCACTTGTACTCGAAGCGCTCAAAGCCGCTGGACAAGCCTATGCTCCCTATAGCCTCTCACCTTCGGGCGCGGCTCTAGTCACATCCAACGGTCGCGTATTTGCCGGTTCATATATCGAGAACGCCGCCTTTAATCCAAGCTTGCCGCCTTTACAAGCTGCGCTCGCTGGCTATTTTGCTGCCGGGCAAAATTCCGGCGAGATTCAACGGGCCGTACTCGTGGAAAGCGCGAAGAGCGCTATCAGTCAGCACACGACCACTAAATCCACCCTGGCCGCCTTCGCTCCCGCTGCGCACCTTGAGCGTTTTGTCTGCTAAATCCGCCGCGCTCCGATGGAATGCGGGACTAGTGCTAGACCCTCAACGCTGTAATCCCATATAAATCCTAACAGTTCAGAGAAAAACCGGCCGATAGAGCGACAAATTACTTGTATGAAACTCGCTACTCTTGTGGCCTTCGCGGCTGTTGCCGCATGTCCAGCATATGCTGCAACGCTTACGGTCACCGCCGGGTGCACTGGCACGTTTACAAATTTCACTAGCACTCTGTTTTATAGTTCCACCGGAATAACCGATCCAGCCGGCATTGCAACCATTACCAGCCCGAATTTAGACGCTGGCACCAACCCCGGTTGCGGCGCCAGCAACTTCCTGAGTGAGAATACCGGGCAGTCGGACACCATCCTGTTTTCACAACCTGTCGCCAACGTTGGTTTTGTTTGGGGCACGCCGGACGCCTATAACACTTTCCAGATTTTTAGCGGTACAACGTTGCTGGGGTCTTACAATGGCGCAAATATTACGAGCATCCTCGCCGCCGGCGCCTATTACACGGATTTCGCCGCTTCCAATATCACAAGCGTTGTCTTCTCATCCAGCAATTGCTGTTTTGAGACGGAGCACTTTTCCTATGAATTGGCGGCCGTACCTGAGCCGAGCACATTCTTTCCGCTTGTTATCGCGGCAACTTGGTTGGCTTTTTGGCTGCGTCGGCGAAGCCTTCGCTAACAACCAAGATCGAAACCAATAAGATCGAACAAAAAACTGATCTGGGCTCCTTTCGGGAGCCCTTTTTCGTAGGCGGCGCCTCGCACAAGATGCCGCAATGATGCAGTCCGGTGATACCCGAACCTCAATCGCTCAAGGTTGGAGTATCCTGAATATTATGGCTGCCGGGCACATTCTGAATGATCAGGGCGAGGCGTTGCGGGGGGAAATTCTTATTGAGCTTCCTTACGGCCAGGATTGGCTGGTGACGCCCCACCAACTCCTCGGCGGCGACACGCCCGAAGAACGGATTCTCGCCGGTGACATCGAAGGTGTCAAGAATTTGCTTCACTCCATTCTTTATATCGGCGTCGTGTGAACACCACTCGGTTTGGAAGTTTGTCCCAGGTTCCGGTTCGTGGCACATGGTATCGGGCTGTTGATCCGAGGTTCTTAGCGCGGGCGCTCTTTCAACGTTTCACACTGCGACTACGCCCAGTCGATTTTCACCGGGACATCCGGAGGTTCCGCTGTTCTAAGCTCTTTATCTCGCCGAAAACCCGCTGGTGGCGATGTTCGAGGCTCGGATACTCTTCGGCTCGCCTTCGACTCCCGGTGGAGTTGTGCCGCATCCGAGTCGGCCGCTTGTCACCTTGCCGATCATGGTCGGTTTGACCGCTGTCACAGACCTGACCGACCCCACTGAAGCTGCGACGCTTGACACAAATGCCCAGGAATCGACGGGCGATTCGCGTAGCTACGCCACACGAATACCACCTTCAGATCCGCCAGCACCACACACCGGTGTGCCACCCACTCACAATTTAGGGAATGCGCTGTTCGCCTTGGGAAAGCATCAGGGCTTGCCGGTGATTATCTACAATACTCCTTTCACGATGACAGGGGAGCGATGCAAGTCAAACGCATTCCAGCCTGAACAGATTTCGGAGTGCCGCCAGCTTAAACCTTCTGCGACAACTTCTGCCTCTCGTAAAAGCTTGCCGTAAACTTCGCCATCGTCGGCTCATGCCAAGCTGTCGGCAGATGCTTCACAATACTCTGCCTATCTTCCTCACTGCGGTCCTGCCCAAGCTTGCACTTCCCTTCAATCTCCTCAATCTGCATTTCGAAACCGACAATCATGCCAATCATCGGATACACATAATTGTCCGGCAACTTTGAGAAATCGTACGTCGATTGCGGATAGCGCCCCTCAAACTTATGAATGAGCCCCGCCAGCAGCTCGTGCAGCGCTGCTTTATCCGTAATCGGCTTCAGCTTCCCGCTCGCGTGCACCACCGCGAAGTTCCAGGTGGGCACTGCTTGCGCCGTCGAATACCAAGTCGGCGAAATATAAGACTCCGGCCCATGAAACACAATCACCGCTTGCGCGTTCCCATCGAACGCCTGCTGCTGTGGATTGTTCTTCGAAATATGTCCGTAAATGGTGCCGTACGGCCCCTTCGTCCGGTCCAGCACCACCGGAATGTGCGTGATCCGGATCGTCGGAGCGGCCGTCACTAAATCCACAAACGAAAAATCGTCCATGAAATCGTGCAGGAACTTGCGATCCTCCACACGTTGCACCTTCGGAATGTAAACCGTTTCAGGGCTCGGCTGTTGGCCTTCCATACCAGCTGCGGCAACAGCGAGTCCGGCAAGCAGATCGCGACGCTTCATCTTATAACCTTACACCGTTTCGCTACACTGGGGATAGATCCCCCATGCTATCGATCGTCATTCCTATCCACAATGAAGAGCCGGCTATTTTGCCGCTCTATGATCGCCTTTCCACAGTTCTAGAGAAGCTCAACAAGCGTTACGAAATCATCTTTGTCGATGACGCTTCCACAGATCGTAGCTTTGATCTTCTCGCCAATCTAGTTGAAACCGATGCTCACCTTAAGGTGATCCGCCTGCGCCGCAACTTCGGCCAAACCGCCGCTTTAGCTGCCGGATTCGATGAAGCGCAAGGTGAAATCATTGTTTCGCTGGATGGCGATTTGCAGCATGACCCCGCAGACATTCCATTGCTCCTCGAAAAAATCGAGGCCGGTTACGACATCGCCAGCGGTTGGCGCAAGAATCGCGTTGACAACGCCGTCACCCGCAGGCTTCCCTCGCGGATCGCTAATTGGATGATGAAGCGCGCCTCCGGCGTTGACATTCACGATTTCGGCACAACCTTCAAAGCCTACCGTTCTGAAGTCCTCAAAGAAGTCAATCTCTACGGCGAGTTACATCGCTTCATCCCGGCGCTGGCAAGCTTTTACGGCGCGCGCGTAGTCGAAGTGCCTATCAGGAACATCGAACGCCCCAACGGCGCTTCGCACTACGGCTTGAGCCGCACATTCCGTGTCTTCTTCGACATCATAACCATCAACTTTCTGCTGCGCTATCTCACGCGACCCATGCACTTTTTCGGCAAATGGGGTTTAGGTGGCCTGGGCCTGGGTGGCATCGTCTTGTTGATGCTGTTAGTCGAAAAAATCATGGGTCGAGACATTATCGCCGAACACGGCCCGCTCCTTGTTGCCGCCGCTATGCTGTGGTTTGGCGGCCTCATGCTGTTTTGCGTCGGACTCATCGGCGAAGTTTTGATGCGCACCTATTTCGAAAGCCAGGGCCGCCGCATCTACGCGGTACGCGAAGTACGCAGCCGCCGGGAACAGGTCGTGGATGGCCCCCGCTAAAGGCTTCGACGGCTACATTTTTGATTACGGCGGCGTTCTCGTTCATCACCAGGCTGAGGCTGAGCAAGCCCGCATGGCGCAAGCCGCCGGCATTCCCTTCGAACAGTTCGCGGAACTATATTGGGCCACCCGTCTCGAATATGACAGAGGTGTCGTCTCTGGCCCCGAATACTGGGCTGCCATAGGCCGCAGTGCAGGCAAAGTGCTCACCCCTCCCGTGATCGATCGGTTAACCGAAATCGATAGCGTCACCTGGATGAACTTCGATGAACCCATGTGGGCGTGGATTGCAGAACTGCGCGGGGCAGGGAAGCGCCTGGCTATTCTTTCCAACATGCCTTCCGATTTGGGCGAAACCATCAAGGCTCGTACGGATCGTATGAAGCGCTTTGATTTTGTCACGCTGTCTTATGAGGTGCATTCCGTGAAGCCGGAACCTGCCATTTACGAACACTGCCTCGAAGGCATCGGCACCGATCCCGCACGGACCGTTTTTTTCGACGACCGCATCGCCAATGTCCACGGCGCGGAGATGCTAGGCCTTCAGGCTGTCGAGTTCCTGAATCGCGACGAAGTCCTAGCGCGGTACCGGCTCTCTTGAGTTGAACGCAGCCTCGCCTCAATTTTGAACATCACCTGAATCCAATGCCCCTCCTCAATCCGTATCACTTATCGTAGATTCGTGCTATCTGTGGTGTTACCAATTGTAATTTCGTAGCACGATCGTCTCTAATGTAGGAACGGAGAGAAAGGGAGTATGTACTCGAGCCCGCTGAAAACACAGCCCCACGCCGCACTTTTCCTGTGGGGATTTCTCATGATTGCGGGTCTTCTCTCGGCAGTTCCAGCATGGGCAGTCGCTGGAGGCGGCCTCTCCGGCACTATCAAAGACCCCAGCGGCGCTGTAGTACCGGCCGCACGGGTCACCCTCACCAACACGGCCCTCAAGACCGAATTCAGAACAATTTCCGACAATCATGGTGTTTATTCGTTTCCAACGCTCGCGGTCGGCCATTACGATTTACGAATCGAAGCGGTGGGATTCAAAACGCAGGAAAAGAACAATCTGACGGTTGATGCGGATGCCGCGCTCCGGGTTGATGCACTTCTCCAAGTAGGGCAAAGATCGGAAACCGTAACAGTGATCGCAACCGAGGGGACCATCGAAACCCAGCCCGACACGGTGGCGACTCATTTGGGCGAAGTCGTATCGGCCAGGGAGATTGAGGCAGTACCTTTGAATGGCCGGAGCTATACCGATCTGCTCGCCATTCAACCAGGCGTCAGCCCAATCACTACACTCACGCCAACGTCGGTGATCATGGCGGGAGTTACGGGGACCATTAATCCTTCGGGCGATTTAAATCCAGGCGATGTTTCGATTGACGGCCAGCGCGAGTCGGCAAACGGCTTCATGGTGAATGCTGTCGACGTACAAGAGCATATGAACGGAGGAACTTCCGTCATCCCGAACCTCGATTCCATTCAGGAATTTCGCGTTCTCACGAACAACTTCGATCCCGAATACGGCAATTACAACGGCGGGATGATCAACGTCATTACCCGGTCCGGAAGCAACGCCTTTCACGGCGATGCTTTTGAGTTTCTGCGGAACACTGATCTGGATGCCAAAAACTATTTCGACAGCACCCGAGGCGCTTTCCGGCAAAACCAGTTCGGCGGGACCGTCGGAGGACCTATCAAACAGCAGAAATTGTTTTTCTTTACCGACTATCAGGGAACCCGCACAGTGCAGGGCATTACTTCAGCCGAAACAACCGTGCCCTCCGTCCAAGACCGTTCCGGCAATCTCACTGACATCGCCAGTTCATTGACCGGGACTGTGAGTGGGCCTTACGTTGCCAACCTCCTCACTCAAAAGCTTGGCTACAAGGTCACGGAGGGCGAGCCTTACTATACGCCGGGATGCACCACCTCCGCAGCTTGCGTTCTGCCCAACGCTAACATTCCAACAAGTGCTTGGTCGGCTCCCGCGATCGATTTGCTGAAGTATATTCCCGATCCAAATGTCGGCTCCAATCTTTTCGCCACTTCCGCTTATCCCGAAACCGTCAGGGATGACAAAGGTTCTGGGCGGATTGACGCGAATACCCGCTTCGGCCAAATCAACGGCTACTATTTCCTCGACAACTACCGCTTGGACAACCCATATCCAGGCGGCCAGGGTGGCGCGAGTATTCCCGGTTTTGACGCCTTGACCATAGGTCAGGCACAGATGGTTACTATCGGCGCCACCAAGACCTTGGGAGCAGCAGCCTTTAATGAATTCCACGTCGGTTTTCTGCGCAACGCAAACGACATCGGTAAGCCGAAAGGTGGTTTAGGCGTTAGTCTGCAATCGCAAGGTTTTGTGACCGGGGTTGGCAGTCCCGGTATTGTTGTCCAAGCGCCCCAATTTGAGGGTGTAGAGAATATTGTTTTTCCTGATTTTGTAATGGGTGTTCCCATCACAAACGTTAATCAGTGGAACAATACGCTATTTCTGAGTGATACCGTTTCCAAGGTCGTTGGCGCTCACACCCTGAAATACGGCGGTCAGTTCCATACCGATCAAGTTAACGAACACCCGAACGCCACATTCAACGGAACTTTCAACATCGACGGCACTGAAACCGGCTCGGCCTTCGCCGATTTCTTATTAGGAGTTCCAAGCAATTTCACTCAGACGTCGGGCCAGAGTTTTTATTTGCGCAACCGCTATGGCGGAGCTTTCGCGGAAGACAGCTGGCATGCACGCAGTAACCTAACGATAAATCTAGGTCTTCGTTGGGATTTAATCATGCCTTGGTGGGAGAAATATAATCAGATTCAGACCATTGTTCCCGGCGAGCAATCGGTTCTCTACCCCAACGCCATGAATGGATTGGTGGTACCCGGCGACCCCGGAATTCCTTCGACGCTGTCGCCCTCGAAGTATCGCAATTTTGCACCCAGGATCGGAGCCGCCTACTCACCGGACTTCAAGAATGGATTTTTGCGAGCTCTGTTGGGCGACCAGGGAAAGAGCAGCATTCGAGCCAGCTACGGAATCTTCTATACGGCGTTCCCGGGCCTGACAGCGGGAATCATGTACGGAATTCCCCCCTACGGTTATAACTATCTGAGTCCCCAACCGCCGCTCCTCTCGACTCCTTTCATCAGCGCGGCGAACGGTGTCGAGAACACCGATCCGTTTCCGCTGAATTTCCCGCCGCATAACGTGTCGGTAAAAAATCCGAATACCGGCTTCGATTTTGCAGCCGTCACGCCCGTCAGTGCCGATCCTTATTTCTACTACCGCAATGACGTGCCCTACACCGAAAACTACATGTTCTCCATTCAGCGGCAAATCGAAAAGAACACGCTGCTAACCCTCAGCTATGTGGGAAATGAAGGGCATCATCTGCTTGTCTTGGTTCCAGAGAACATCGGCAATCCAGCGCTCTGTCTCAGTCTCAGCCAACCTAGCGACGTTGCGCCCGGAACGTCCACCTGTGGACCTTTCGGCGAAGATGCTCCGTATATATCGGCATCGGGCAAGACGTACCAGGGCACACGAGTCGGCTTAGGATCAAACTTCGGTTCGATAACTGCTCAAAAATCGGTTGGCAATTCGAACTACAACGCTCTGGAGGTCAACCTCCGATTCAACGCTGGAACGCGAGGCACGCTCCTCGTGGGCTATACCTACTCCAAGTCGATCGATCAGGCGTCGAATCTCGGCGAGCAGACCAACCCCTTCAACGCCAGCCTCACCCGGGTTATCTCCTCTTGGGACATGACTCACAACTTCGTGGCCACCTATACCTACGCCTTGCCCTTTGATCGCTACTTTCGGAGCAATCGCCTTACACAGGGTTGGAGCTTGTCCGGAACAACCCGCTTTAGCACTGGATTTCCTGTGACATTGTTTGACGATTCGGACCGCTCGCTTCTAGGGACGTTAGGCAATGGAGTCAACAATGAATTGCTGGATACGCCGGAGTATTCCGGAGGCCCGCTCGATATCAACACAAATCCCCGCAACGGCAAACCCGAATTCAATACCAGCGCCTTTTCCCATGAAGCACTTGGACAGCTGGGTAATGTGGCGCGCCGCTTCTTCCATGGACCCGGCATTGAAAACTTCGATATGGAAATCAGCAAAACGGTGCGCCTGACGGAAGCGAAATCGTTCGATATCCGGCTTGAGGCGTTCAACGTATTCAACCACGCCCAGTTTTACGGGCCGGCCTCTGTCGATGGCGAAGTGAACGATTCTAATTTTGGACAGGTTGTGAGCGCCGCTGCGCCAAGATTAGTTCAAGTGGCGGCGAAGTTCCATTTTTGACGGTCAATTCCGCGATCTTTTTTCTTGATCTAGGTGAAACGCTCGCTGCGTGAACCGCACTATAAACCGGAGAAACCATATGTCTTCACCCTCAACTGCACCATCCCCAACTCCCGCGCTTAGCCATGGATCCGCCATCGAATACCGGGCTTACGCGCGCCAGTTTTTCCCCAATTCAGATGCGGCCGTGCTCTTCCTCGCCGCGACCTGCTATTACGACTCCGAAGGCTGGACTATTTCGTTTCAGCCAACTGCTCAGGGCTTCGAACTTGTTGAGCAAGCTCCGACCCACGCCGTTCCCCAACTCGTGACCTACTACTCAGCGAGCTGGAACAGCGGACAACAAGAACTCGCGGTCCCCAAACATATAACGATTACGGATGCGTTCGGCCAGCATCGTGTTCATGTGAAGCCTTGGTAGGTTCGAAAGTCTGCCCACAGCCGAATTTTCCCCGGCAGCGTCACCCCGCATTGGTTCAAAATGGAGATGGGAGCCCAGGCGCCAATGTCAGATGAAGTGAACCTCCTGAAACACCTTTACGACCGGTTTAACGCTCGCGACATTGAGAGCGTGCTCGCGGCCCTCGACGCGGACGTAATTTGGGCAAATGGCATGGAAGGCGGCCACGTCCATAGCCGCGCCGGAGTACGCAGCTATTGGACACGCCAGTGGGCGATGGTCGATCCCCGCGTCGAGCCTACCGCGTTCTCACACGGCCCCGACGGTGAAGTCATCGTCCAGGTTCATCAGATCGTGCGCGACCTCAACGGCAACCTCCTGGCAGATAAAGAAGTCGGTCATGTGTTTCGAATCGAAGACGGTGTAGTCAAGCGTTTCGATATACGCGACGCGTGACGTTCTCAGTAAACCCCGCTGGGGGTTGGCCCGCCATGGATCTCCTGCCCGGCCGCCCACGCCAAGCGCACCAAAATCCCACCGCCGGCCCGAAAACTCAACAAATTAGCCGGAGATTGGCCGGACAAACGGATTCCCCGAACATTCCTCCCTCACCCCACGTCTAAACCACTTACGCTACCCTGATTGCAGGCGCTGTTTTGCGTCCAAGCGCCAATATTTGATTAAATCGTTTTGATCTTTGGAATCAGCCGGGTAGGGCGCGAAACCCGGCGATGGGTGGAACGTCAGTCTGTATGGATGGGAAGGGAGTGTGCGCTTGCCGCCTCAAAGCGAAAAGCTCAACGAACCCAAGGGTTTAGGGCATGGCCGCCGTAACGAAACAAAGTTGAGCGGCCACATTATTATCGGTGAGTTGATCCGCAACATGGAACTGGGCCGGTTCGACATGAACTACTCGGTTTTGCTGCCTTGCATCTTCACGGTGTATTTGAACCCGCAGGATCACACAACCCTAAGCAGCGTATTCAATCTAGTCCTTGATGACGCTCGGCGCGCACTGCGTGACCGCGTAGCGGAGATGAATACTCCGCCGAAGTTGCTCGGTTTGCCGCGCAAGGGCAAAGTTGCGAAAGAGCACAAAATAGCATGCCAGGATTGGTACATTGAATTCCTGCCGGATGCCGAAGTGCCGGTTGGCGATATCGAAATCCACTCCGAGCTCAACGAAACGGCGGAGCCGGGCTACCGCGGTACCAAGACTACGCTCATCGGGCGGGAGCCTACCGCGGCCCCTCGCGCCGATCATGCCACCACCCAGCGAGTGGCTTCTACGCGTCGCGTCGACACAATTTATGCGGACATAAAATATCAGGACGATTCCGGTCCGCAGGCGTATCCTCTCACCCAGAATCGTGTGCGCATCGGGCGCGGCGGCGAAGATCAGCCAATGGATGTGGCCCTGTATACAAATGACGAAGTCTCGCGTGAACATGCGGTCATCCGGCGCGATCCAGCCACTGGCGCGTTCTTCATCACAGACATGAGTACCAATGGGACTACTCTGAACGGCAAGAAGCTGCAGAAGGGAGTAGAGCAGCCGCTGCCGGAACGCGCCGACATCGGTTTGGGCGGGGTCCTCAAGCTGGAGTTTGAGGTGCGGAAATGAAGTTCCTCTACTTCGCTCATATTCCTTTTGTTTTACTGTTTCTGTTGTTCACCCTTGGGCTTTTGATTTGGAGCAGGATAGGGCAAAGGCGCTAAATGCAGATGGCGACGGTATGGCGTCCTGGCTCTGCCACGGATCCCGGCTTGGCGCGCAGCATCAACGAAGATCGCGTCTTCGTGGATGATGCGCGTGGTGTGTTCATGGTGGTGGACGGCTTAGGCGGTCATGCCGCTGGGGAAACAGCCGCCGAAACCGCCGTCGAAGTGATTGAGAAAGAATTGCGCGCCGCCCGTGTCATAGATGAAGCGTGCATCCGCCAGGCCATCACGGCCGCGAATAACGAGATCTATGCGTTGTCGGAGGCGAACCCGGCATGGCGTGGCATGGCTTGCGTCCTCACCTTGGCCGTTGCTTCCGGCGATCAATTTCTGATCGGTCACGTAGGAGATTCGCGACTCTATCTCTTTTGGAATGGCAAGCTGCGCAAGATGACTCTCGACCATTCGCCCGTCGGAGAACTGGAAGATGCCGGCGAAATCACAGAAGAGCAAGCGATGCAACATCCGCGGCGTAACGAAGTGTTTCGCGACGTAGGTTCTTACCCGCATTCTCCCGATGATCCGCGCTTTATAGAGATTAGCCAGTTTGCGTTTCGCCGCGATGCGGCGTTGTTGTTATGCAGCGATGGCTTGAGCGATTTGGTGAAGTCGGCTGAAATGACACGCATTCTGGAGAAGTACGATGGCGATGCCGCGCGCATTGCGCAACTGTTGGTAGAAGCCGCCAATACCGCGGGGGGACGCGATAACATTAGCGTTGTCTTCGTTCCAGGGCCGGATTTTTTGGGCGCTGAATCGGCCACTCTGGCTGAAGGGCGTAGCCGTCATGCCACCACGCGTATGCGCACGGGCAAGACAGGTACGCGCGCTTTCTTTCGCAACCTTTTGCTGCTCGCTATCGGCATGTTGATTGGCGTCGGCATTTGGCTTGGTTACGATCGCTATGCGGCCAAGCCCGCGCCTCCCGTTGTCGCGCCAGCCGCGCCTCACACTCCGAAAGACATAGAAGTGGAGGCCAATAATCCCGCCGGCATTAGCAACGCCTTGGCCGCCGCCTTGCCGGGAGACACCATTCTGGTGCCGGCCGGCCAATATCTAGGGCCGCTCGTATTGAAGGAGCGCGTCAATATTGTGGCTCAGTCGCCGGGTCGTGTCATTGTGCTTAGCGACCCCGCGTCGGCCACGGACGCCGGCATTGCTGTTGTGGCGCGCGGTGTCAAGGAAGCGCGCTTGAAAGGTGTGCACCTCGAAGGCAATGAAACGCACCCGTTGCGCACCGGGTTATTGATTGCCGATTCATCGATTGAGGCGGAAGATATTGAAGTCTCTGGGGCCGTGGATTGCGGAGTGAAAATTGAAGGCGATTCCCATCCACTCGTCATCGCCGGCAATTTCCACTCCAATAGCGGGCCGGGCGTGATTGTGCAGGGCCAGAGTACTCCGCGCCTGATCGACAATCGGATTACCGACAATGGACGTGTGGCGGGAGCCCCGCATGCCGGTATTGAGATCGGCAACGAGGCACAACCTACTTTGATTAAAAACGAAATTCTGCATAATGGTTTGGCGGCTATGTTTCCGCCTGCGCTGGATGAGGAGATTCGCGCAAAAAACACCGTGGATAGCGGAGCGGCTGGCAAACCTCCCGCCAAGCCGCGCCCTCCCGCTCACACTACGCAGCCAACCCAACCGGAAGTGAAACCGAACGCGATAGGCCATCCATCCAAGCCTGTCATTGAAGCATAAGCCCAATGGAAAGCCCTACTGTCCAAGCCGAGAAATTCGGGAAATATGAAATCATCCGTAAGCTGAGCCGCAGCATGACGGATGTATATCTGGCCAAGGATGTTTGGACCAACCAAAAAATCGTCCTGAAACGAATTGAACAATCGCGCGATGAATTCACGCGCCTTGCCATTGAAGCGGAGACCCGCGGGGCCCAGATCCAAAAGCAGCTTCACCAGATTGACCCGCGCATTTTGGCGATTTACGATTGTGGCGATCTGGGTAATTTCTTTTTTGTCGCGATGGAATATTGCGAGGGTAAGAGCCTCGCGGAAATTCAGAAAACAGACGGGCGTTTGGAACCCCGCCGCGCCGCTCGCTACGCGGCCGAAATTTGTAGCCAGCTACGCACGCTGCATTCGTTCGTGACCGATTACGCGGGCCGCCGCACCGCCGTGATTCACGGCGACATCAAGCCTTCCAATATTCAGATCGGCTTGAAAGACGACGTGCGGCTGCTGGATTTTGGCATTTCGAAGAACATTACCGCCACCCAGAATTTGACGCGTCACAACATGGGGAGCCCGAGCTATTGTTCGCCTGAGCGGCTCAGTAGGGGTCAAGTGGATGTGAACGCCGACCTTTGGGCGCTGGGAGTAACACTTTTTGAGATGCTGGCCGGCACGCCTCCCTATCAGGCGCAAGATACCCGCCAGCTTGAAAACATTATTCAGTCAAAACGCCCCCCGCGCGCTCTGCCCGAAGATTGTCCCGCTCAATTGAAAGCGATTGTTTCGAAAGCGCTGGCGGGCGATCTGGAGCTGCGTTACCATTCCGCGCAGGAATTTGAAAGCGATCTGCGTGCCTATCTTGCTAATCAGCCCGTGACCGCCATGCGCGACCGCGTCTCTTGGGATTCGAATGCGACGATTGATAAGTCCACGCCTCCTCCCAAGGCGCCTCCCATCGCGCCTCCCGTGGCAGCACCTTTCAAACCCACAGTGCGGGTAGAGCCGGGTGCCGCGCCTAGGGCTCGCAGCAATCCCACTCGACTCACTACCTCGCAAATGTTAGCCGCTCGGCCTGGAGTTCCCGCACCCCATCGCTGGTCCTTCATGCAGCCCGGTAGTACGAACCTGATCATTGCCTTAGTCGCGGGTGTGCTGGCGGGCTTGATGGTGTTCGTTCCGCTGGTTTATTACTTGCGTGTTTACAACGAAGTAACCCCGCTACGCACTGTGCGCGATTATGCCCACGATCCGGCTTCCACTATTGATTCTGATTGGCAGCTATATCAAGACCTGAAGAAGCGCACCCAGTTTATGGGAGTTCTTTCACCTCTGAATCTGGCCGAAGGACGCGTGCATACGAATCTGGTGAACGCCGCCGACACCATTATTGATGGCTATCGAACTAGCGCTATCACGACCCCAGCCGAGTTTGATTGGGCGCGCGCGCGCAAATGCCTGCGTCTTGCCCTGCAGATTGATCCCAACGACAACAAAGTGAAGGGGAAGCTGGCGCTCACCGACGGTTATGTGAGCCTGATTCAAGTGGAGGCCAGTCCCGCGAAAGTGCGCAACAAACCCGATCCGCGGCTAAAGGCTTCGTTGGAAGGGTTCCGCCAAGCTGCGTCTTATCTTTCGGCAACGCCAGACCCGCACCTCGGCTTGGCTCGGCTCAACGTGTATGGATACCACAACATCGGAGAAGCGGATGCCGAATTTCAGCAAGCGGAACAGCTCGGTTTTCATCTGGGTCCGCGCGAGCAGGTCGAGCGGGCCGATGGTTACATGTTCCGTTCCCAATACAATCTGGCGCAAGCGCGCCGCGTAGCTCCTAGAAATAGAGACGCAGCCGAGCGCTGGTTGCAAATGTGTCGCGACGATATTGAAAACGCTCGCAAACTATATGAACCGCTGGTAGGCTTTTCAAACGTGAGTACCAACCTTGAGCAGCTTGATCAGATCAAGCTCGAGCAGGCGTCTATTGAAACGCAATCAGGCGCGGGGAATGCGCCGGCAATGGGCAACCCATAATGGCCGTTACCAGGAGTTGGGAATCTTCTACTACGAACCGCCTTGATTTTAAGCGCGAGGCGAAGTCTCCGGAACGCCAGCGCGAGTTCTGGCCATTGTTGGGCGCGAGCATTCTCGTGCTCTGCGGCTTGGCGCTCGTTTTTACCGCCAAAACGCAAGATTTCCCGGCTGAGCAACAACGCCTCGATTCGGGCGATCTGGTGGACATCAACTCCGTTAAGGGCGCCGGTGACCTTTCTAATGCCCTTTTCGTCTTTACCGACCCTGGCGAGCGCGCCTATGCAGCCGAGCGCGTGTACACTTTCTTACTGAAGAATCGTCCGCTTCCGAATGCGGGTTCGCTTTCGCGCATCCGCATTCACCAGGCCGATACGCTGACCGATTCGCGCGCGCGCCGCATTTGGGAAAGGGAAACCGCATCTGACAAGACGCCTCCCAACAGCGTGGCGTTGTTTCCCGTTTCGAAGGTGAAACCTTTTCTCGTCGTGCGCACTCCCAAAGAGTTTTTGCAAACCTATGTGATCTGGGGCGTGGCCTACCTCTTGGCCTTTTGGGTGGTTCACATTGCCTGGCGTTTGCGCCGCTTTCGTGGCGACCCAACCATTTTGCCCGCATTGCACCTCTTGAGTGGCATGGGGTTCATTCTGATGGTCAGTCTGCGTGATCCCCTGCGCGACACGCTCGAGTTTCGGAAGTTCGCTTGGGGGAGTGTTTGTGGCTGCATTCTTTTGCTGTTACCGTTGTTACGCGTATTTCAGTATCGCGTGTTCGCGCGTTGGGTGTATACGCCATTGTTTGCCGCCGTTGCTTTGTTTGGCGCTTTGCTCGTGTTGGGGTCGGGGCCTACCGGCAGCGATGCGAAGGTGAACCTCGGACCGTTCCAACCGGTAGAGCTCATCAAAATTCTGATTGTCCTTTTCCTGGCTGGGTATTTTGCAGCGAATTGGGAGCGGCTGCGCGATTTGCATCAAAAAGCATTTGTGCCGAGTTCCCTGCGCTGGCTGCGGATACCACGGATTGACCACACCCTGCCTGTGATGTTGGGCGTGAGTGTCGGACTCATCCTGTTTTTCGTCCTAAAAGATATGGGCCCTGCGCTGGTCATGGGTTTCGTTTTCATGACTATGTTCGCCGTGGCGCGCGACCGCGCTGGCTTGCCTTTGCTTGGCATCGCCGCCTTGATCGTCGGCGTAGCGTTAGGCGTTCACTTCGGTGCGCCGCACACGGTTGTCGAGCGCGTCGCCATGTGGCTCTCGCCTTGGGATAACAATGTTCACGGTGGCGACCAACTGGCGCACTCGCTCTGGGCGTTTGCTACGGGTGGTCCTATTGGATCGGGTCCCGGTTGGGGTGATCCTAGCTTGATTCCGGCGGGTCACACTGACTTAGTTCTCGCCTCCATTGCAGAAGAGTGGGGTCTGCCAGGAGTTATTAGTGTGTGCCTTCTCTTTGCCATGTTGGTGTTCTCCGCGTTTCGCATTGCTCTCAAAGCGCCGGATGAATACGCAACCTTTTTGGGAGTTGGACTCGGAGCTTTGATCTCGTTCGAAATGCTCCTGATCTCGGGAGGTGCGCTGGGCGCGATTCCATTGTCTGGCGTTGTTTCGCCGTTTCTCAGCTCAGGGAACACGGCGATGCTTTCGAACTATCTGATCTTCGCCGTTTTGCTGGGAATTTCGAATCAGTCAGTCCAGCCCTTGGTTGCGGTAACGCGTGAAGGGAATATGCCTACTGCTCAACCTGCCCCAAGCCTCGAGCCCTCGTTCCGCACACCTGTGCGCGTAGTGAGCTGGTCGTTGGGATTGTGCGCGTTGGCTTTGCTTTGTCGCGCAACCTATATACAGGTCTTTCATGACCGCGAATTACTGGCTAAAGATACCTTGGTCTACACCCTCGATGGCGTCAAGCGTCCGCAACACAATCCGCGCTTGAACCTGCTGGCTGCGGAGATTCCGCGCGGCAATATCTATGACCGGAACGGTGTGCTGCTGGCCACCAGTTCTTGGGCTGAAGTGGAGAAACGCCGCGCGGATTATGAAAAGCTCGGCGTTTCCATTGATTCCCTGGCGCGTCTCGACAGCCGTCTCTATCCGTTTGGAGCCGCTACCGCGCATTTGTTGGGCGATTTGCGCACTGGTGAGAAATTCCACGCCACTAACTCTTCACTCATTGAGCACGATTCCAATTCGCGGCTGCAAGGTTACACCGATTATGAAGATCTAGCCGGCATCGTACGGGTTCGCCATCAACGGGACAATCCGCTTTTGCAGAACCTGCTAAGCCGCGACCGCGATGTGCATTCCACTATCGACGTTCGTCTGCAACTCAAGATGAGTGAGATTCTCCGCGCCGGCTTGCAGGCCTCCGGCAAGAAAGGCGCGCTCGTTGTTATGGATGCCGAAACGGGAGATGTTCTGGCGCTGGCCAGCTATCCCGCGCCTCCCGCCAACGGACCCGGAACTCCCGACGAGCTATTGGATCGCGCGCGTTACGGAGAATATCCTCCCGGTTCTACCTTCAAGCTCGTTACGGCCATCGCCGCTCTGCGGCTGAATCCCAAATCGACCGACAACGTCTACAAATGCAGCGCCCTGGGAGACGGGCGCGTCGGGACTGTTATCTCCGGCTGGCGACGCCCGATTCGCGACGACGTTGGCGACCATGCGCACGGCGCACTCAATATGGCCAACGCCATCACAGTCTCCTGCAACGCCTATTTCGCCCAACTGGGCGTTTTTGGTGTCGGGCCGCAAGCGCTGCATGATACGTCGGAGATGCTCGGCATTCAGACAGGTACAGTGGCGAAGGTGAAAGAGGCCCTGCCGTTTTGCTCCTACGGGCAGGGAACTGTAGTGGCAACACCGTTCCAGATGGCGCGTGTCGCCGCCACCATTGCGGCGGGCGGACAAATGCCGGAAGGACGATGGGTGACTGACCCAAGTAATTCTCGCACTGCCCCGCCTAACCTCATTCTTGACGCTGATTCCGCCGCCTTCTTGCAGCGTGCGATGCGATCGGTGGTCACCAATGGTACTGCGCGGTCGTCTATGGCCGGCATCAAATATGAAGTGGCCGGCAAGACCGGTACCGCTCAATTGGATGAAGGCGAGCCGCACTCCTGGTTCGCCGGATACGCTCCGTATAGTGCGCCACGTTCTACTAACCCAGGTCCTGCTAAGGCAGACCAGCCGTTGGCCTTCGCCGTCGTCGTAGAACATGGCGGCTACGGCGCCAAGTTCGCGGCGCCCATCGCTCGCCAACTCGTGGAAGCGGCCGGTCAGCTCAACTTACTCGCTCCCGTAAATTCAGAGGTGAATGCAAATGGCAGTGTCCAACATCATTGAAAGACTAGGCCGGGCGATTTTCGAAGCGCCCTTCGGCACGCATAAGATCGCCCAAGATGCGCCCGAACTCGCTGAGATCCGCATTGCCGTGCTCGATGCCGTCAAAGCCAAAAGTCATCAGGCCAGTGGCCGCAATGTGTTCCCCTACAATCTGGTGCGCATCAATTTATTGGGTGTGCCTCACGAACAAGCGACCGTGTTTCATGGCGACTTCCTGGCGAAATACTTCGCCGAAGAGTTGCGTTCCGGACTCGCGCGTTCGAACTACCGCTTTCCCGACGATCTCTTCGTGGAAATCACCACTACTCCAAAGCTCCCTGAACCGAATCAGCAGTGGCTCACCGTGGATACACTCATCACCGAGAGAGTCGCCGCACAGTCTGTCACACCCATCCATCCACCAGCGCGTTTGACGGTGGAAGCCGGGTCCACAAATCAGGCAGAGCTCATCGTCAACGGGCCGCGCGTCAACATCGGCCGCACCGTGGAAGTTTATCGCGAGGGATCGGGCCTGGCGCGCCGCAACGATTTGGCATTCGGCGAACAGGACGAAGTGAGCCGCAGCGTCTCGCGCGAACATGCGCACATTCTCTATTCACAGGAAACCGGCGAATGCCGTTTGGTGAACGATCGCGTTTATAAAGGTGAGGCCAATTGCGGCACCTACATCATTCGCAACGGTTTCGCCATGGCGGTTCACCGCAACGCCCGCGGCACAGTGCTGGCATCGGGAGACCAAATCCAACTCGGCCAAGCGTTACTGCGCTTCAAAGTAGACTGACGTCTTATTCCTTTACGCGCGTCGCTTTGAACGAACCCGTGTATTCCAGGAAACCCCAATCGCCGGAAAGCCCGTCGTCCGCCAGAGCGCCTTTAATCTTCATTGTGCCCGCACCGGCCTCTTCGGAGTTAAATGGAAATTCCAGGTTCAATTTGCCATCGGTAAAGGTGCCTTTTACGTCGCCCGTGGCCCATTTGCCGGTGACTTGATCGCCGTCCTGTTGAAACACCGCCTCGATCTCTCGATCTCCTCCCTCAGTATTCAGCACAAAGTGCCATTTGCCCGTTACCGTGGCTTTTGTGCTTTGAGCGGTGCTGAAGGGAACAAGCACCGCCGAACCGATCAACAAGACGAACATCGCGAGTAGGGTTTTCATAGAATCTCTTTATGTAGTAGTATCACATCTCTGTTAACCCACTACTCGCAAAATCTATCGACAAATTTCATCGGCCATAGCGCTTCAGCACTTGCTTTAGACGATCGTGCGGTAGCGAAATCACTGTGTGTCCCTCAAAACCTTTCATAGTCTCCGCTCCCAGCATGGCATTGATAATGGCTTCTTCCGTTGCTTCGACCGTAGCCTCGAAGGTCGCATTCATCTCATCGTTGGGCAGCATAGTTAAGTTCACCAGCCCTTTCGCCGTGCCAGCCTGCGGGTTTGCGGTTGAGAACGCGATAAAGAGATCGCCCGAACCATTGCCGGAAATCGAACCAGTGCGTGCCAGGCCCAGTGAAGCGCGGCGCGCCAGCCGCTTCAATTGCTGGGGTAGCAGCGGCGCGTCTGTGGCAATGACGATGATGATCGACCCCACATCTTCATCGCGGAACGCCCCATTTTTGGCGTAAGGAATCGAATCCTGAATTTCCTGCCCCACGGGCACGCCCGCAATCCGCAACTGCGCGCGTCGTCCGCAATTGCATTGAACAAGTACCCCCACCGTGTACGATCCAAATCTACGCGACGAAGTTCCGGTGCCGCCTTTGAAGCCGTAGCAAACCATGCCAGTGCCGCCGCCAACATTGCCTTCCGCAAACGGCCCGCTCTTCGCCCTTTCCAACGCGGCCACGGTATCCGCATCGCTTATGTGGAAGCCGTTAATGTCGTTCAGAAAGCCATCCCAGGTTTCCGCCACCATAGGCAAAGACCAATCATTCGTCCCGGTGCCCACCTTTTGCGCGCGCGCTACCTGCCACTTGATAAACGCATCGCGCACCGTGCCCACGCTATGTGTATTGGTGATCATCACCGGCCCGCTCAGCAAACCACTTTCTTCTAACCAGGTGGTGCCCGTCATTTCGCCGTTACCGTTTAGCGAAAACCAGCCGCCGAACACGGGTGCCCCCGCCTCTTTGCCGCGCGGCCACACGGCTGTTACTCCCGTGCGAATGGCGCCATTGCCTTCGCCGGAAACGAGTGTTTGATAACCAACTTCGACGCCGCCGACATCGGTAATCGCATTCCACTCGCCCGGCGTCCCGTCGAGCGGCACACCCAAGTCGCGAGCTCTTTCGGCCGCCTGCAACGACAGAACGCCCGCCATCAAAAACGGCAACCAGAGTTTCATTCCAAAGAGTATAGCGGTCACGCTTTGAAATAACCGGCCTGCAAGCCAGTTACTTTTTATACGGATTACCGCATCGGCCCTACGGACTCCACTGACGGAACATACATTCCCGAATCCGAGCCCGAAGCGTAAGCGCCCTCAGGTCGGCAGTTGTGAGCTGGATAGCCAGTAACAAGTATTTATAGCCTTGGAATTAACCCGGAATATAATAGTTAGCAGTAGCGCAGCAGTCGACCGTTAGGCGACGCAGCTGAGGCAAACGAGATGATTCGCGCTCCGCGTTTCGCGCCGTTTGCGTATATAAACCCTGCTACAAACAACCTCGCTCTTTCCTGATCCCACAATGCATGGAATGAAAAAATGCCCGGACATATCGCCGCTCTACGCACGCGCGCAATCCTCACAGCTTACACGCCGCCAGATCATGCAGGGCGCTATGGCTCTTGTTGCTTCGTCGGTCCTGTCCGGATGCGGTTCTTCGCATAGCACCGCCGCTGCCGTCAGCGACAGCGCTCCGCTATCGAATCCGCAGTTGGCGCCCGCCGGACTCTTGACTCATGCTTCCTTGACCGTCACCGCCGCCGCCACAGGTTCTATCGGTTCCGCCTTCGCGGGGTTGTCCTATGAGAAGGCAGAACTTTACACACCGATCTTCAGCGCCTCCAACAGCGGCTTGATCGGCATGTTCAAACGTCTCGGTCCCAGCGTTCTGCGTGTCGGCGGGAATTCGGTTGACAAGAACGTCTGGACCCCGAACGGCCCCGGCCAAACCGCCGGCCAGATCGCACCCAGTGATGTCGATTCGCTCGCTGCTTTCGTCAAGGCCGCTGGCTGGCAGTGCCTCTACGGTATCAACCTGCATGGAGACCCGACTGGCGCAACGACGGCCGCCCTCGCTGCAGCCGAGGTTGCTTATGCTGCCCAACAGTTCGGCTCTTCATTGCTCGGCATCGAGATCGGCAACGAGCCCGATGTTTACGGAACAAACTTCTTCGGGGGCAACTGGTCGCCTTCCCGACTCCTTACTCTCTGGGGCCAGTTCCGCGCGGCCATTCTTGCCAGCACGCCCGGCGTACCGATCACTGGTCCGGCTGACGCTAGCAACGAGTCCACATGGACCGTTCCGTTCGGCTACGCTGTGACCGCGAATGAAATTACACTGCTTACCCAGCACTACTACCGCGCCAACGGCCAGTTGCCCACTTCTACCGCGGCGTACCTTATCACGCCCGATCCAACGCTGATTGCAGACCTCGCGATTCTTGAGGCTGGCGCCCAGGGCATCGGCGTCCCCTACCGGATCTCCGAATGCAACTCCTTTTACAACGGTGGAGCAAGCGGTGTAAGCGACTCCTACGCCTCCTCGCTCTGGGTCATCGACTATCTCTTCAGCTGCGCCCAAGGCGGAGCCTCTGGCGTGAACTTCCATGGTGGCGGCGACAACCCCGGATACACGCCGATCGCCGACGACAACGGCACCGTCGTCGGCGCGCGGCCCGAGTTCTACGGCATTCTTCTCTTCACCCTCGCCGGCCGAGGCACTGTTTACACAAGCCAGATCTCTGCCGGATCGCTCAACGTCACTGCCTACGCAGTCCAGTCACCTACCGGCGCCCTCAACATCATCGTTGTCAACAAGGATCTCACCCAGAATCTCCAGCTCACCGCGCAAATTCCCCAGACCATCACCTCTGCCTCACTCCTCGCCATGACCCAGCTTACGAGCGGAGCTACCGCGCCGGATCTTAGCGCTACTTCGGGTGTCACCATTCAGGACGCAAGCGTTAATCCCGACGGCACGTTCTCTCCGTCAGCCGCTCAAACGCTCGAGCTTCTAACCAGCTCCGAGTTCACTTGCTATGTTCCCGCCCTCAGCGCGGTCCTAATTCAGACTGCTTAGAACGGTTCGGAGAATCTTCTTAGAGTGTCGACTTGCCGCCTTCGCTAATGTAGTTCCGGTTCCAGCCCGGAATCTCCACTGTCACATCGCCTTTCACTACCGCCTGGCATCCCAGCCGCGAGCGCAAGGTCAAACCAGCAGCCATCTCTAAACGATCGAGCTCGTCATCTTCGGCTTCGGACAAATTGCCTTCGCCTTCTTTGACAATCACGTGGCAAGTAGTGCACGCGCAGCTTCCGCCGCAAGCATGTTCCAGGTGCACGCCAAGGTTCAGAGCTATATCAAGAAGCGATTCCGGTTTGCCGTGATCGCTATACGGCAGTTTGCCGGATTCAAATTCAACGGTCTTATTTTCCGGCAGAAAAGTCACTTTAGGCACACTCCATTGTATGATCCGTCATACTGTGCCACGAAAACGCTTCCCGCCGGACCCACTCTGCTCGATTTGGCCAAACAGAACTCCGCTAAATCCAGTCACCAATCTTCCAAAATCACTTTCTCCCCCTAACTCGCTCAACCAAAAGCCTTTGCCGTTTTCCTCCAACTGTCTGCGGCTCGCCTGAACCCCCACGGTCCTGTACTTTCAAACCAGCCGGCACCGATTCTTCTTCGCCGCAAAGTGTTCGAAGCCACGGCCCACAGTTGTTTGAAAATTTAATATCGCAGGTCTTCCCTCTGGTGGCGGCCGCCTCCCTTTTTCGATTCGCGACAAATCTGCAACCCAGCCAATATCGAAACCGAGCGGGAAGCGTCAGCGACCTAGGCTAGTTCGTCATGCCGGTTTTGGCCACGCCGAGATGGCCCGCCGGGTCAAAGGTTGAAAATCGAATATTTCTCAAGGACGCCAACATGTGCCATCATCCTGCCATTGGCTTCGTTTCTTCAAAACAGCCCCTCCCCCCGCTTGGCTTCGTTGCGCAAATCCAGTTGGCTTTCAAAACCAATTGGGTTCGTAGCGTAAAACCCTCCCCCGGGCCGCAAATCCAGCTAATGCGGCACTTTCGGCGAATTGGGCTACCTTAAAGGAGCTTAGAGAGCTTAAAGGAGCTTAAAGGGGTCAGACACCATTAACCCCCAACGATTGGCGGAATTAGGTTTATGGCCGCCCTCGGGGCGAGGGGGGGCGGCAGGATTCATTCTCTGAGGGTACCCGTCCCCCGCCATTGGCTTCGTTTCTTCAAAACAGTCTGTCTACCCGCTTGGCTTCGTTGCGCAAATCCAGTGCCGGCCTTCAAACGTTAGCGTCAACCAACTGGGTTCGTAGCGTAAAACCGGCCTCCCGCGACGCAAATCCGGCTAATGCAGCACTTGCAGCGAATTGGCTTCGTTCCGCAAAACGGCCATGCACCCAGCCAGCAAATGGCTTCGTTGCGTAAATTCGGTCATCCCGTCAAGTTGGTTTCGCAAAAAACGCCTTTTCTTCGCCCCGCGTCTCTGGCGCGTCGACTTTCCTGCCATGGCGAGCGAAACTATGATCCGGCATACTGGAGGACAGTGTTTGAGGAGATTGAAAATAACCTGATCGCCGCCCTAAGGCGGCTACTCGCCGAAAAGTTCGACCTGAACATTAACGTTCTGCTCGAACAGCCGAAGCAGAGCTCTTTTGGCGAACTAGCCATCCCAGTAGCGTTCCAGCTGGCCCGCCAGTTGAAACGTCCACCTCGCCAGATTGCCGAAGAGCTCGCGGGCGGCTTGACGAGCGTGCCTGGCGTTGCGTCGTTTGAGATCGCCGGCAACGGCTATATCAACGTCCGGCTTGATCGCGCAGAATATGCAGTAAACCTGCTAAGACAGGGCGGGGAAAGGGCGCACGCGTCTTACGGCGAGAAAATTGTCGTCGAACACACCAATATCAACCCCAATAAAGCTGCCCATATCGGTCACTTACGCAACGCCATTTTGGGTGACACATTCGTGCGCATGCTCCGCAATCGTGGCCGCCACGTAGAAGTGCAAAACTACATCGACAACACTGGCGTGCAAGTCGCGGATGTGGTCGTCGGCTTCCACTATCTGGAAAGGAAAGCTCCTGCCGACGTCCGCGCGCTCATCGCCGACCCCAACACGCGTTTCGATTACCTCTGCTGGGATCTCTACGCGCGCACTTCGTCCTATTATCAGGACCACCCCGACGCCAAGCAGTGGCGCGCCGACACCCTGCATGCGATCGAAGCCGGAGATGGGGATCTGGCTGAAATGGCCCACATCGTAGCTGACGCCATCGTCAAAGCCCACCTGAAAACCATGCTTCGCCTCGATATCGAATACGATGTCCTTCCGCGCGAAAGCGAAATTCTGCATCTGAAATTTTGGGCCACCGCCTTCGAACTTCTCAAAGAACGCAAGGCCATCTATTTCGAAGAGCAGGGCAAGAACAAGGGTTGCTGGGTCATGCCGTCAGCGGCTTTCCGCGAGAGCGCCGCCGCCTCGGAGGAAGAGGAAGATGGTGACGATAGCAAGGTGATTGTTCGCTCGAACGGAACCGTGACATATGTCGGAAAAGACATCGCATATCAGCTGTGGAAGTTCGGGCTTCTCGGCAAAGATTTCTATTACAAGCCGTGGACTGCTTATCCGGACGGCCATCAGGTCTGGGTGACCACAGATCAACCTTCCACCGAAATCGCCCCGCCGTTCGGCCACGCCACGCAGGTCTTCAACGTCATCGATTCGCGCCAATCCTATCTACAAGACGTCGTCGTGGCTGGCCTGCGAGCGCTCGATTTTCAGCAGCAGGCCAACGCGTCAGTCCACTTCTCCTACGAAATGGTCGCCCTCACGCCGCAGACCTGCGTTGCAATGGGCATTCAACTTTCAGACGACGACAAAAAGAAACCTTACGTCGAAGTTTCCGGCCGCAAAGGTTTAGGTGTCAAAGCCGACGACCTGCTTGACAAGCTGATTGAAACCGCCCTCGCCGAGGTCGTGCACCGGCATCCCGAGACCGATCCCGCCGACCGGCAGAGCGTGGCGCAAATGATCGCAGTTGGTGCGCTGCGCTACTTCATGTTGAAGTTCACTCGTAATTCCCTGATCGCTTTCGATTTTCATGAAGCGCTGAGTTTCGAAGGTGAAACCGGCCCCTACGTACAGTACGCGGCCGTGCGTGCCGGCAATATCCTGAAGAAATTCACCGATCGCGGGGAAACGTTGCCGGTCTTCGAAAACGTCCTCAATCGTGACGTGTTCGCGCGTTACCTTGAATCGGAAGACCTTTGGCAGTTGGTTCTATTGGCGTCGAAATCGAGCAGCGCCGTCGAACGCGCCATTTCCTCCGGCGAGCCCGCGCACGTTGCCAAATATGCTTTTCAGCTCGCTCAGAGTTTCAACAACTTTTATCACGAACATTCCGTGATAGCCGAAGAAAATGCGGATCGCCGCGCCACGCTTCTTTGGCTGACCACATATGTTCGCCGGCAGCTGCTCAAAACCCTCGCCGTCCTCGGCATTCAACAGCCCGCCTACATGTGAGGAGAATAGACTAAGAATAGATGGCAAGTAAGAATACGTTTGGTGCAGCTTCGGTGCTGCGTGTGAACAATACCGATTACCAGATCTTCCGGCTCGACGAAGTAGAAAATACCGTTCCCGGCGCTAAGATGTCGCGCCTCCCCTATTCCATTCGAGTTCTTCTAGAGAATCTTCTGCGCTCGGAAGACGGCCGCACTGTAAAGGCCGGCGATATCGAATATGTAGCGAAGTGGGATACGTCTGCCGCCGCCCAGGAAGTTCAGTTCCGCCCAGCGCGGATTCTCCTGCAAGACTTCACTGGTGTTCCCTGCGTGGTCGACCTTGCAGCCATGCGTGATGCGCTAAAGAAACTCGGAGCCAAGCCTGAATTGGCCAATCCGCTGATTCCGGCCGATCTGGTGATTGATCACTCGGTGCAGGTGGATGCGTTCGGCACGCCGCAAGCATTTCAGGAAAACGCCATACTCGAGTTCAGCCGAAATCAGGAGCGCTACGCTTTCCTGCGTTGGGGACAAAAGGCATTCAACAATTTTCGTGTGGTGCCGCCGGATACGGGCATTGTTCACCAAGTCAATCTGGAATATCTTGCCAGCGTAGTTTTTAGTCAAAAGGTGGAAGGCAAGCTGCAAGCCTATCCTGACAGTTTGATGGGCACCGATTCGCACACTACTATGATCAACGGCGTCGGCGTCGTCGGTTGGGGCGTTGGCGGCATTGAAGCCGAAGCTTGCATGTTGGGCCAGCCTATCTCTATGCTTCTCCCGCAAGTGGTTGGTTTCAAATTGAGCGGGAAACTGCCGGAAGGGGCGACGGCTACCGATCTGGTATTAACCGTCACCCAGCTGCTCCGTAAAAAAGGTGTTGTCGGCAAATTTGTCGAATTTTACGGCCCAGGCGTGAGCGCGCTCCCTGTGGCAGACCGCGCCACCATTAGCAACATGGCGCCGGAATACGGAGCGACCATTGGGTTCTTCCCGGTGGACGCCGTGACTCTCGAGTATCTGCGCCTCACCAATCGCAGCCCGGAATTAGTCCACTTGGTAGAGTTTTACTGCAAGGCGCAGGGTATTTTCTTGACGGCCGATTCGCCTGATCCTGTTTACAACGACACTCTCTCGCTCGATCTCGCCACCGTTGTGCCATCAATGGCGGGACCGAAGCGCCCGCAGGATCGTATCAACCTGCCCGACGTAAAGCAGAACTTTCTCACATCGCTTGGTGCCGCGCAAAACAGCGGGAACCTCGATGTCAACAGCCACTACGAAAGAATGAGCGACGGTGCAGTGGTCATTGCCGCCATCACCAGTTGCACCAACACGTCCAATCCTTCCGTCATGATTGCCGCGGGTCTTGTGGCCAAGAAAGCTGTAGAAAAGGGTTTGTCCGTTAAGCCTTGGGTCAAAACTTCTCTTGCGCCTGGATCGAAGGTGGTTCTCGATTACCTTACGCAAGCGGGCTTGATGCCTTACCTCGATCAACTGAAATTCAACCTCGTCGGCTACGGCTGTACCACGTGCATTGGCAACAGCGGTCCGCTGCCTGACAACGTGGCTGCTGTGGTCACTTCGTCCAAGCTCAATGTGGCTGCGGTTTTGAGCGGCAATCGCAATTTCGAAGGCCGCGTCAACCCGCTGGTGCGGTCCAACTATCTTGCGTCTCCGCCGCTTGTTGTTGCTTACGCGATTGCCGGCAGGGTCGATATTGATTTAACGAAAGAGCCGTTAGGCAACGACAAAGCTGGCAAAGAGGTTTTCCTGCGCGATATCTGGCCGTCCAATGAAGAGGTGGAAGCGGCTGTCAAGGCATCCGTTAGCGTCGAATCTTTCCGCAAAGAGTATGCCGAAGTGTTCGCTGGCGACAAAAATTGGAATTCCATCAAAATTCCTACTGGCGGCAACTATGAATGGAGGGACGATTCCACTTACATCAAGCGCCCGCCCTACTTCGACAAAATGGTTGACCCAGCTACCTACGCGCAAGACATGCATGGCCTGCGTGCCCTTGCAGTGTTGGGCGATTCCATCACCACCGACCACATTTCGCCGGCCGGGTCGATTGCGTTAGACAGTCCCGCTGGCAGGTATCTGGTTAGCCTCGGCGTAAAACCCGGCGATTTTAATAGCTACGGCGCTCGCCGCGGCAACCACGAAGTGATGGTACGCGGCACGTTTGCCAATATCCGTTTGAAGAACCTGATGGTGCCGGGCGTGGAAGGCGGCTGGACGCGTCATATGCCTGGCGGCGATCAAATGTTCATTTACGATGCCGCGCAGGTCTATCAAGCCGAAGATGTTGGGCTTATGATCATTGCCGGGAAAGAGTATGGCTCGGGTTCATCGCGCGATTGGGCAGCCAAAGGCACGCTCTTATTGGGTGTTCGAGCCGTCATTGCGGAAAGCTTTGAACGCATCCATCGCTCGAACCTCGTACAGATGGGCGTCATGCCGCTACAGTTTCTGGACGGCCAAAATCACCAAACACTCGGCCTGACTGGTGAAGAAAGCTTCGACATCGTGGGTATTCCTTCGACCATGTCCGGCAACGCTCCCACTGTCAAAGTGATCTCAACTGGGTTGGATGGCGGCAGACGCGAGTTTACCGTGAACGCGCGCATCGATACGCCGCAGGAAGCTGAATATTATCGCAACGGCGGGATTCTACCCTACGTTCTCCGCCAGCTTGTTGCCACCGGAGGCGCTACCACCTAGCCGATGGCGAAAACTCGTCCGCCGCTACTTGTTTCCGCGGCGATCATTATTAGCAATGGGCAAGTGCTGTTGGGTCAACGCCGCAAGGGTGATCGCCATCCTTATAAGTGGGAGTTCCCGGGCGGCAAAGTGGAGCACGGCGAATCGCCGCGGCAAGCACTTATTCGCGAACTCCGCGAAGAGCTGCAGATTGAAGCCAAGATTGGGCCGGAACTGGCGCGCTACGAACACGATTACCCCAGCGGTAGCCGTGTTCACTTGCTGTTTTTTGTAGTCAAGGAATATAGCGGACAGCCGGTTGCTCGCGTCTTCGAACAAATCTCCTGGGTGGATTTGACCACCCTCCCGAGCATCGATTTTCTTGAGGGCGATATCGATTTCGTCAAACGGCTTGCCCGCGGCGATTTCAATAAGCAGCTAACGGCCTAGTCGCCTCGCCACGTGTGCGCTTAGTCCAGATCGAAGGGCCGCTTGGGCGGCGCGCCCGTCTTATCTTCCTTCGCCTGCTTTAACAGCTCATCGAACTTCTTCTCTCGAACCTTGTCCGCAGTCAAGTGCGAGGCGAAGCTCTTTTCAAAAATGTCGTTGCGGCGGGCTGCTTCTCCTTTCAGATTCTGTACGGCTGCGTGCAGATCCTCAATCGGCGGTTTCTTCTCCACCGCCTGGTGATGAAGTACGATTTGCAACTCCGGATCGATCTTAAGCGTGGCCTCGCAACACGGGCATTTAACTTCGAAGGTAAGACTGTTCGACTGCGCCATACCCGAATCGTATCGCAATGCTGTTATCCTTCGACTACTGTCTGCATGCAATCCCTCCTCGCATGGCTCACGCAGCACGGCTATTCCGGTCTGTTTTTTCTTTTGATGTTGGGCATTCTTGGCCTGCCTATTCCGGATGAAACATTACTGGTCTTTTGCGGCTACCTCATTTACAAAGGCCGTCTCCTGCCCCTGCCGGCCTTCGCGTCCGGTTTAGCCGGCAGCATGTGCGGTATTACTCTCAGCTACCTTATTGGTCTGAGGTTTAGCCGTGAAGTGATTTACCGCTATGGCAAGTATCTGCGCATTACGCCGCGGCACGTGGAAGACGTGACGCGTTGGTTCTACCGTTTTGGGCTTTGGCTGTTGAGCGTCGGCTACTTTATTCCCGGCGTGCGCCACTTTACGGCGCTGGTAGCGGGCATGTCGCGACTGAGTGTTCGTCGTTTTGCCGCCTTTGCCTATCCGGGCGCGGCTGTTTGGGTAGCGACGTTCTTAACGCTTGGCTACATTTTCGGCGACGGCTGGGAACACACGTCGGACATGGTGCACCGTTATTCGCTGATCGGCGCAGCCGCCGCTGCTTTCGCGGCTTTGCTTGTATGGGGAGTGCAGCGCCTGCGCGCCCGCTAAGAAAGACTCACTTGCATTGCATGGGCGCACTCACCGCCAGCCATTGGCCCCAATCTCGGCCGTCGTCTGTTGCCACAAACCGCAATCGCTTTACATTTGAATTCAGCGGCACTCGCCAGAGTGACCACAGTACGTCCCGATCCCGGAACGGGAGGTCCGCGAGCACCACGCCCGAATCGGCGTCGAGTAGTCGTGCAGACGCTCCTCCGATCGACGGCCCATGCAGCACGGGTAATACTATGCAGGCATTCGCCGGCGCTCTAAACTCAGCTACGATTTGGCCGGTATGTTCATCATGCCCTTGCCAGGAACTGTAGGCGGCGGTAGGAGGCAGCCATCCATATACCGGCAAAACGGGAATTCCATTGAGTGCCCAAGTCTTATCCATCTGCCAAACGATATCTCCGAGTGGCGCACCCGCTTCATTCGGCCTCGCCGCTCCAAGTGCGGGAACAACTGCCCCGCCGTCGATAGCTGCCAGTCCGTGGCGTGTCGCGGCGTATGCGGAAATACTGCGGCTTGGTATAGCCAGATTGACAAAGGCTACCCAAGACTCGTGTTCCGGCGTCTTCAGCGAACGCAAGTCTGAAGGAAAACCAGCGGCAGGACGCCTCCCGAAACCGACAATTTGGCCGCGTTCGTTCGCCAGAAAAATGCGCGGAAAAGGGTCTCGAGCGTCGTCTGAATTAACCCAACCGACCACTTCAAGACCGTGCTCAACCGGATACGTGTATGTGATGGCTCCTGATATCTTCGCATCTTGCATTGCTCCGAAATTCGCCAGTTCGCGGCCGAACCATTTGTAGTGCTCGCGGCAGAAGATTCCGATGCGCTCCTTCTTTAGAGCAGGCAGATAAAGTACCACAAATTCCGGAGACGGAAAGATCCTGGCGATGCTTTCCGCATCGGTCAAACCATTGTCTAAGCTGAGCACCGCAAACTGTTCGTTGCCAAACTCCGCTGCGTTGATTTCCTGCCAGCTTCGCAGCTTGTAGGTGCCGACGAGAAGTAACAAGGAAAAGCCAAGCGTCAGGCGTCTTGTGGTGAAGATTCGCCACCGCCGCCGCGCGCTCATCCAGATAAAAAGCAAAAACACCGCTGCCCAGTTGATAAATGGAACCGTAAGGTAGCGGGGCACCCGCGCCGCTACAAAATTCGCATCAGCCGGATCCATGCGTCCGGCTGAAGTAATCAGAATGGTCATCAGGGTGAAGAGATAGTAGCCGCAGAGCACGACCGCCGGCGGTGTGGTAAGTAACCGGAATCGCCAGGCCAGCGTCATTAATAGAAGCACCAAGGCGAGATTTGCCAGGCCAAGGCTCACAAAAAACACCGCCGACTTAATGCCGCCAAACGGCATGCTCAAATAAGCGCCGACAAAACCAACGAAGTAGAACGGGTGTGCCAATAAAGCGGAGAAATTCGTTTGCGCGGAAAAACGATATCCGATGAAATACACTCCAACAAAGACCACGGCTGAAACGCCCAAAGCCGCCAAAAATCGTTTTGGTAGCCGGATCAACAGGCCAATCGCCAACAACAGAGGCCACAACATGAGCGCGTTGGCAGAGGAGTAGGTTGCGACCACGGCCGCCGAAATCGCGGCTATCAGATAGCTTGTCCTTTGAGTGTCGGCGCTTTTCTTCAGGAAAAAGATCGCCAGCACAGCCGCAACTTGCATGAGCGGCCATTGCAACAGAAACGGCTGGGCCAGCGCGAGTGCCGATCCTTGCCAGAACGTGACCACCCCCGCCAGCAACACTGCCCAGAACGCGTCAAAACGTGGAGTTTCGCGGTCACCCAGCACCGTCGCCGACAAGACGGCCCAAGTCGACGCGTAACAAACGAAACTGAAGGCGATGGGCAAGATCATGCGGCCATGCAACGCAAGCATGTCGATCGCAAAAACGATTTCGGGGAAAAGAATGCGATGCTCGTTGTGCTGTTTCCAAAATACGCCCAGATCCAGCTCTTGGTAGTCCTTCAAGAACGAAGCAATGCGCCAGTAATCTCCCACAGGAAAAGCGACATAATAGCTGGCCATCACCTCTAGCGTTTCGTAAAGGTTGTAAGCCAACCAAACGCAGAGAAGACAAGTAATCGCGGCCCGAAGATAATGCGGAAGCGCCTCCCGAAACGAAGCCAAACGAGCTTCACGTTGATTCGTTTTCATCCCAAGCGAAGCGAACTCTTCGTTCGCGTTTCAGCGTCGCACACCTTTACACATTAGCCCATGCGGCGCGCTCGCCGTTCTGTTCGGCTGACAGCTGCTGCTAAAATACAAAAAGCTCAGTCGATGCGGGAGTAACTCAATGGTAGAGTCACAGCCTTCCAAGCTGTTGGTTGCGGGTCCGATTCCCGTCTCCCGCTCCATCTTTTCAAACCTACTAAACCGCCAGCACCCTACCTCTTCACCCAACTTGGACGCTGTCGCGGTGCCGCGCCCCTGAGGCTCTATTGTAGGATCGTCATTTGCGTTTTAGCGCCGACAGCCGGGGAACCCGTCGGTATCACTTTGATCCATGGCTTGATGCTGACCGCAACCGTTACCGTATTTCCTGGAGTGTTGTTTGGATTCCATGTCGTCGTCACCGTGACAGAACCAGCGGGAACTCCAGGCATACTCGCTATTACTACCGCCGTAACGTTCGCTGCTGAACAGGGTGATGCGCTGTTGGCTCCGTGCACCGAAGCGTAGCGCGCACCTTGAGTGCTTCCATAAGCGGCGCTGTTCAAATTGAAGGTCGAGGTGGAGAATTGTATGAGGCCAAAAATAAAAAGAACCACTATCGGCAGGATGAACGCTACCTCCACCATGGCGGAACCCCGCTCTGATCCCAAGCGGTTCATTGCACTCTAAGAGTTGACATTGCGGTCAGCGGTATGGTGTGCGGCAGTCCTGGGAACGCGGCCAGTGTCTTGAACGTGGCTTGTGTCTTAACCTGCACATACATGCACGGGGTTCCGTAACTTGTGCAGGTGGAACTGCAAGACACGGTAGCTCCTCCGGCCGAGCAGGTGCAGAAACTGGTCGCGGTTGCGGTAAGGCCGCTAATGCTAGTGGCCGCGTTGGTGGCAGCAGTCTGCATGCCGCTCGTATTGGCTGCGTTGGTCGTACTGATCGCCCCGTATTCAGCCCCCGCTGTCGCGGCATAAACCACAATATCGGCGGTATAGAAAACTCGTCCGTAGTCTGCTACCCCCATGAACAGCAGCATGAACAACGGAATCATAAGCACCGTTTCGAGTAGTGCGCTACCTTTTTCGCGTTTCATTCGGCCAAAACCACCCCAGACTTGAATGGTGCCCCCGTCGTCAAAGCGGAATAGTTCGGTGTCGGAACGGTTACCGTTGCCCCGCCGTTGATAGTGATGTTATCGGCAACCAATCCGAAATAGCTGCCGCCAATGTTTGCGCTGGCCGAGAAAATCACCCCGGTGTGCGGGAAATACAAAACGCCTTGCATGGTGACCGTGCTTGAGCCGTTGAAGTTAACATTTTGCGATGTGCTCACCCAATTCCGGTCTCCAAACATCAGAATGCCCGGAATTCCGCCACTGCTTGAATTGTTAGGAGCAGTCAGATTCACGGCAACGGCGCCGCTGATTGTCACCTGCCCATAGCTCGAACCCCCGCCCTGGGTGAAGAACAACGTTACCCCGCTGCCAGTGACGTGTGAGGAACTATTCCAGTTGATCCCGCCCGTGATGATGTATAAACCCGGATTTAGCGTGACTGTTCCGCCACTTACGGTGATTCCGCCGCAATAGGTTCCTGGGTTAAGCGTAGCCGTCGAGGTGATGCTGGTGTTCGAATAGGTGCAGGAAGAAAAGCTGGGTTGCGTTTCGTATACAAGCGGATCGGCACTGGCACTTACACCCGTCGTCGGCGTCGGAGAGATCGTCCCCGAGTTATCGTAATTTCCGACAACCTGGATGGCCCCGGCCGTGAGCGACCCACCTCCGTCCGCATGCAGCGCCGAAGTTGAACTGGAATTCACGAAAAGATCGCAGCCAATATTTCCGGTTCCGCCTCCGCCGATCATCATCGTTCTCGAATTCGATCCGTTGAGAGCGTAGACGCAGAAGTTCGAGCTGCCGGGCTGGCTCACCGCTCGCGCCCCAACCGTGGCGGTGCTCACGTGAAGCAAACTCAAGAAGGAGAGCTGAACATTCTGTGTCACCACCGCCTGAATCGCTGCGCTATTCCCGGAATAAGATCCGCTGGTCGGAGGGCTTACAACGGTTACCGTTGCGCCATTCACTCCGTTTGTCACGCCGTTCGTGGCCGCGTCGGATCGCCCAGCGGTGACCCAATCCGTATCACCGCGCCCCCGTTCATACTGCGCACCAACTGCCGCCGCATCCGCCGCTCGCTGAGCAATTCTCTGATGAAGCTGCAAGTTCCCAGTATCTATCGCGAAACCGGCAAAAATCAGTAACGTCAACAGCACCACGGAGAAGTTCACCATCATCATAAGATTCTGCGGGCCTCAAGGTTACGCTTTGGGCGGAGCTTCACCTCCGCTCGCCAATCAAAAAGACTTCAATGTTCTTATCGGAACCACACGGACATCCCAGTAGACCTTATGCCGTTGGACACGGGCCAGAGCTGAGACAGGTGGCTGAGATGATGGAACGACGCGGTCGCCTTTGCGTAATTTAAAGGCCAGATCGCAGCTGCGTAGCCTTAGCGCATAGTAGAATTCCGATATTCTTTGGAAACCACTGATCGCGCAATCGCGTAAAAATAAGGGAGACTATAATTGAAGTTGCGTCAAAGCAGAGTTCTGACTTCCAAGGCCGTTTTCTTTGCGAGCCTTTTCTTTGTCGTGGTTCCGTTAGCGTTCGGCGCCTCTGAAGCCGAAAAACGGCTTCGTTCGAATATAGACGACAGCGAAACATTTGTGCTGAAAGGCAACATGCGCCCGGCGGTCTCATTGGGTGTGGCGCACGATGGTGGGACGGCACCGTCATCGCAAATGATGCCGCGCATGTCTCTCCATTTCACCCTCGCTGCGGCCCAGCAGGCGGATTTGGCCCAATTGTTGAAGGACCAGCAAAATCGCCGTTCAGCGCAATACCGCAAGTTTCTGACACCGGAAGAGTATGCGGCGCGCTTTGGTCTCAACACCGCCGATATTGCAAAGATCACGCAATGGCTTGAAAATAATGGCTTTTCTAACATTCAGGCGGCGCGTGGCCGCACCTCGGTAACCTTCTCGGGAACGGTCGCGCAAACCCAGGCGGCTTTTCACACCTCCATTCACGTTTACACCGTAAACGGCCAACCCCATTTCGCCAACGCGACCGATCCGGAATTGCCGAAGGCTCTTGAGGGCATAGCGGAAAGCGTCTCCGGTCTCCACAATTTTCTGGCCAAGCCACGCTTTACTTCCAGCACGGGAACAACCTATTTAGTCCCCGACGATTGGGAAACGATTTACGACGTAAAACCGCTCTACAGCGCGGGTTTAGACGGCAGCCCGATTAGCGGCCAGATTTACTCGATCGCAGTTGTCGGCCAGAGCGATGTTCAAGCCAGCGACCTTGCGGCCTTTCGCGCCGCCGCCGGTTTGCCCGCCAAAACCATAACTACCGTCATTCCTCCCGGCGATTCCGATCCCGGCCTTCAATCTCCCACTGGCGATCAGGGCGAGTCCGACCTTGATTTAGAATGGGCGGGCGCTATTGCCAAGAACGCGAATATCTTGTTTGTGACCGCAGATTCAAGTCCTAACAACGGCGTTGCGGATTCCATTGCCTACGCGATTGACAATAATGTCGCACCTATTCTGAGCACCTCGTACGGCCAGTGCGAACAAGATTTGACTTCCGGCGAGTTCACCGCGGAAACCACTCTTTTCCAACAAGCCGCTTTGCAAGGAATGACAATCTTCGCCCCGTCCGGCGATGATGGTGCTGCCGATTGTGACACCGGAACTGTGGCAACTCACGGCTTGGCGGTCGATTTCCCCGCCTCTTCGCAGTACGTCACGGGAGTGGGTGGAACGCAGTTCAACCCCCCCAGCGGCGGGACGTATTTTAGTTCCACAAACAATGCCGACGGTGGTTCGGCTTTGTCGTACATACCTGAGATTGCATGGAACGCCGGCAATGGGGCTGCAACCGGCGGCGGCGCGAGCACTCTGGTGACAAAACCCTCTTGGCAAACCGGTACCGGTGTACCGGCCGACGGCCAGCGTGACGTTCCGGACTTGGCTCTCGCAGCGTCTACTACGCAGGACGGACTTCTTTTCTGCAACAACGGCAGTTGTACCAATGGATTTCTGAATTCAAGCTCCGCCCCTGCCGTGACTGGAGGAACTTCGTCTGGTCCGCCTACCTTCTCAGGAGTCTTGGCGCTGTTGGTTCAAAGCACAGGTTCTCGAGTTGGATTGCTCAATCCCAATCTCTACTCGCTCGCCGTCATTTCAGCGAACGCCTTCCACGACATCACGGGTGGCAACAACATGGTCGTTTGTCAGGGCGGCTCAACCGACTGCCCCACCTCCACTCCAACCGCTACCGGGGAAATTGGATATACCAACGGAGTCGGCTACAGCCAAACTACCGGTTGGGGCTCGATAGACTCCTTCAATTTCGTTGAGCAATGGTCGGGTGATATTCAGCTCACCGCCAGTCCGGCTAGTGTCTCTGTCCAACCTGGTAGTCAACCTGCCAGCGTTACCGTCACCGTTACTCCGATAAAGAACTTCAGTGGACCCGTATCTTTCTCTTGTTCTGTCGCAAGCAACATAGCGAGCCTCATCAGCTGCTCTGTCCCCAGCACAACGGTCAATACCTCCGGTACCACCACAGTAACCATCACGGCGACAAACCCGGCATCTAGCTTCTTCCCAAGGCGGCCACTCCCCAAGATGCCGAAGCCGCCGAATCCCAAGTGGCTCCTCGTTGCCGTGGCGCTTTCACTAGCTGCTTATACTTTCCGAAAAGGGCGTTTTGCACAACTACGGACCGTGTCTACCTGGACTGCCGCGGGATTCCTGGTTCTCACCCTGGGCGCCGTGAGCTGCGGCAGCGGAAATGCTGCTGGGACTTTGAGCCTGACGTGCAATCTGACGGAAGCCCTTGTTGCGATTGCATACAACGCCAGTTGCGTGGGAAGCGGCGGTACCCCGCCTTACACCTATACCATCGAGACCGGGACTTCCGGCACCGGTCCCTTGCCCGCCGGTCTTAGCCTTGGTTCCGCGAGCGGGTTGATAACAGGTACGCCCACCACGGCAGGCACAGATACGTTTACCGTGGGCCTGACTGACAGCGAGTCGTCGCCAAAGACTGTAACACAGAATGAAGCCATTACCGTGGGACCAGCTCCGCTCGAAAATGGCCTCGTTACTGTGACCGCCACCAGCGGGTCCATCGTCAACACCACGACAATTCTGGTTACGACTTCGCTCTAACCGGTGACTTCCCGTATCTCGAGCCTCAACCAAGCAAAGGTGGGGACTGCCACAGCGCCCGCGATCAGTCCGATACGAAGCCGCCTGCCCAACTATCGCGTGCTGGCTGTCCCCATCTTTGCGTTGCTCACTGCCTCATTGCTCCATCGCACAGCCTGTTCAATCCGGCGCCGCCCGAGGCTGGCTGATCTCCAACCAACCGAACAATTTACTCGATCAGACCCTCTTTCGTCCTGAGACTCCGAACATCATCCATGTCGCCAGGAGCGTATTTTCGTGCTTGGCCGCGCTGGCCAATTCGGCCGCCAGTTGGTCTACTTCACGCTGCCGAACCAAGTCGGCATCTACCATGGCAGGCGCAGCCTCCAAGAACGTGTACTCCCAAAGGCGCTTTCCCTCGCCGCGCAAGAACCACGGTTGCTCCGCGGTCGCCTGAAGTGCTTCGAACCCCGCTTCCCGCGCAGAATCTTCAAGCCTCGCTCCAAAACAATAATCCACTCCGCGAATGTCGGCCAGCGCCAGACTCAGTTCTACCGATCGCCGGCACGCGCAGTTGGCCGGCTCGTTGATTAGGCTGAGTAAATCCATGTCTTGACACACCAGCGCGCCGCCGGGGCGCAGCAGAGCCCGCATTTCTTGCAAGGCATCAAGAGGCCGCAAGAGATGGCATAGCAAAAACCGGCAACAAACCATGTCGAAGCTCCCGCGCGGAAGTCCGGTCTCATACACGCTCCCCTCTCGAAATGTAAGCTTCGCGCTGCCGACCGAACCCTGCATAGCGCCAGCTACCGATAGTTGCTTCCCGCTCGCGTCTAAGCCGACTACTTCACCCGTGGACCCGGCCTGCTCGGCCAACCAGCGAGTCAAAATGCCGGTACCGCACCCCAGGTCGGCCACCCGCATGCCGGGTTGCAATCCAGCGTCGCTGATGCTCTGCCGGGTCGCCAACCCATATACTTCGTCCACCAAACGCGCCGTAGCGGTGTCGCCCACTGCTAAGACGTAGCGATCGCCCACGACGGGGTGCATATTGGAAGTCGGAGGAGAGTGTTTTCCCATAACGGTTTCACTCCTTGCCCTCTTCCCGCTTGCGATTTGGATGCCAAGCCTTTGTTTGCTCAAAATTCCCATTAGGTTCTATTCTTTTATCGGAGAAACCTGCTTCTGGCGAAGAAAAAGCTGAAAACGCCCGTAACGAAAAGGATAAAGACTCGGCATCTGCTATCCTATGGAAGTCCTTCTGTTCGCATTCGTCCTTGCCTTGCGGTGGTCGTTCAAACCATCACCCCCGGTTCCCATACGGTTTTCGATAAAACAATCCCGTTTATTGAAAGGACATGCTGTCAGTTTCGGCTGTGTCCTTTTTATGAACAAATTTACTGAACTAGAACTTACTCCGCTTTTGCATCGCAACTTGGCGCGCAACAGCTACGTGCAACCGACGCCCGTACAGGCGCAATCTATTCCGCCAGCTCTGCTAGGCTCCGATGTTGTCGCCACGGCGCAAACCGGCACCGGCAAGACGCTCGCGTTTTTGCTCCCTATTCTTCTTAAACTTACTGCCGAGACGGCGTCTAAAGACGGCAAGAGCGTTCGCGCGCTGATTCTCGCGCCTACTCGCGAATTGGCTCTCCAAATCGCCGATAGCTTCGCTAAGATGTCGGTGGGTACTGAATTGCGCTCCGCCGTAGTCGTCGGTGGAATGAGCGAACAAACTCAATTGAATGCCATCCGCCGCGGCGTTCAAATTGTCATCGCCACTCCGGGGCGCCTTGAAGATTTCATCGGCCGCAGACTCATCGATCTCAGCAAAGTTTCTGTCTCCGTGTTGGATGAGGCAGATCGTATGCTCGATATGGGTTTTGCGCCGGCCATCGAAAAAATCTTGGCGTTGCTTCCAAAATCGCGTCAAAGCCTGTTCTTCTCCGCCACCATGGACAAGACGGTCGAACGCCTGATTCAGCGCCATTCCGTGAACCCGGTTCGCGTGATCGTGCAGAAAACCACTGCCAAAACGCCCGATCAAGTAGATTTGCAAGTTTACGAAGTAGAAAGCGATCGCAAGGTCGAACTACTCCGCCACATGCTCACTCTCGAAGACGGATCGTTCCTCGTCTTCACTCGCACCAAACACGGTTCAGACCGGTTGACCAAGCGTTTGTCGGCGTCCGGTGTCCGTGCCGTCGCCATGCACGGCGATCGCACCCAGAATCAGCGCAACCAGGCGCTCGCCGGCTTCCGCGAAGGACGCTACCGCGTGCTGGTTGCAACCGATGTCGCCGCCCGCGGTATCCACGTCGATAGTGTCGCGCACGTTGTGAACTTCGATCTGCCGCAAGCGCCCGACGACTTCGTTCACCGCGTCGGCCGTACCGGTCGCGCTGGACAAAGGGGCTCCGCTTCCACTTTCAGTACCAGGTCGGAGCGTGGAGAGGTTAAACGCATCGAGCGTGAATGCAGAGTTGTCCTTCAACGCAAGGAAGTCTCACCCGCGATCCTAACCCAGATTTTCGAGAGCACTCCTGCCCCCGTCGCCTCAGCGGCCGCGCCTCCTCATCACCGGAAAGAGCAAATGGGCAAAGCGCATAACGGCCATCATTCCACCGCCAACTGGGATCGTTCCAAGAAGTCTCAGCCTAAGCACAGGCGCAGCCATTCCACGGTCAACTAACTCAGACTTACGCGCGTCGAACGGCTCGCTCTAAATCAAACGCGCCGTTCGACATGCGACTCGGATTTTTTACTCAGCGTCGGACCGTAACGGAATGTCAGCTGGCCGCTAGTCTTCGCGCGACTTCTGGCTAAAAGCTTAACCGCAGAACAAACTGAATCTGGCGCGGGTCTTTGGCGGAAAAAATCTTGCCAAACGTCAGCGTTTGGTCGACGATGGCGTCGGGTTGATTGAAATTGGCTCGGTTCAGCATGTTAAACGATTGTGCTTCGGCAACCAGCCGCACTCCCTCGCGAAGTGTGAAATTCCGGCGTAGCGAAAAATCTACTGTCGCCAGCCCGGGGCCGCGCAAGATGTTTCGGCCCGCGTTTCCCCACGTGTACGGAGCAGGGATCGCGAAAGCATTCACATTGAACCACTCCTGAGGACTCGGATTGGCGAGTCCGGGACTACCAACCACATTGGGCCGATCCTCGCCGAAGTTACCTCCCGTATTGCCTGTGTTGCTGTTGTCGTACGAAAGCGATGGAGTAAACGGTTGACCCGATTCGGCTGTAATCAGGCTGCTCACTTCAAAGTTGCGAGTCCAGCGCTCAGCACCCGGAATTCGGTAGATAAAGGCTACCGTTCCACGATTTGGCATGTCGTAACTTGAGAGCGCGTGCTCAAGTGCGTAGTTGTGACTGTCTTGCGGAAAGTTCTGGTCGGACGATGTAGGGAGAAACGCTGACGTGTCGTCCATCGATTTTGAAAACGTATAAGCTGCAATCATCGTTAGACGGCTGGAAATATGGCGATTGAAAGAGAACTGCAACGACTCGTATTCGGAGTCGCCTCCACTCTCGGTCATCAAAATATTGCTATAGGCCGGATAAGGAGCGCGCGAAGCGATGGGAGTTGCTCCAGGAAACGGTTGATTGATATCGAGAGATCTAGGGAGGTGAGTCCCTTTGGCTCCAACGTAAGCGAGAGTGAAAACTCCCAGCTTCGAAACCTCGTGTTGTAGGTTGAAGTTCCAATCCTGTGCGTAAGCCGGCTTAAAGTTCGGGTCGACGAAGCTGAGTGCTGCCGGCGGAACAAATCCATTCGAAGCTGCGAAAGGATTGGCCAAGGTAATCAGTGACGTTGCGGACGGGAAATAAACGGAGGTTGTGAAGAACGGTGGATTGAAATAAAACGCCGAATTCACCACGAACATGCCCGAATCGTAGTAAGTTCCATATCCTCCACGAACCACGGTATGTTCAGTCGGCGCCCAAGCAAACCCTACGCGCGGTTGGAAACTCCCAGTTTGAGACTGTATCCCCGAGCGTGGGATGCCATCTGTCCCGACCTGAACGGTCGTACCCGTCGCGAAGTCGAAAGTGGCCATCCGATTCGTTGGGTCGGTAGGAGGACTATCGTATTCGTAGCGAAGCCCTAGATTTAGTGTGAGCCGGCGATTAACTTTCCAATCGTCTTGGATGTAACCGCTCCAAGACTTCGAGCGCATCGTCTGAGGTCCTGTGTACTGTGACTTGATACTGAGCGTCGGTAGACCTAGAAGCAGATCGCCGATGCCCGATCCCGAGAGCGCTCCCGTAAAATCAACTTGTCCGCGGGCGTACACCTCGATATATCCATTTAGTTGTAGATCGCGTAGTCCGCCGCCGATCTTGATACTGTGCGCTCCACGGATTAGCGTCAAATTATCGCCCAGCTGATAAGTATTGTCGGCTCGGTCGATGGGCAGGGAAGCAACGTCACCCACTCGTGAATAACCACTGACTGAGATGCCAGGATATCCGTAATCTCGCGGGACCGTGGGCATATAAGTCACGCCCCAGAGCGTATTGACATCGGTGCGATAGTTCTGTGCAAGAATCTCCCGGATCGTCCGATTGAAACCAACGATCAGAGAATTGACACTGCGCGGCCCAAACGTTTTCTCATAATTGATCAGGGCATTGTGACCACGATCAAACACATAATCGCCAAAACCTGGAAGCTCTGTTTGATTTTCGGCAAAGGGTTCAAAAAGATTTTGCCGCCCGTAACTGTAACGCAGCGTCAATTGCGAAGAGTCAGACAGCCTCTGGTCAAGCCTGATCAAACCTTCGTTTTGTTGGTCTGTACCGATAGGGTTCGAAAGGTAGTTACCTGAGCTGCCCGGAAGATTCGGCTCGGGGAACATTGCCAGCACGTCCGCCGCGTAAGGAGAAATGCGCGACGTCGGAATAACTCCGTTGGGAAACGGCAAGCCAGTGAACGGATCATTGGCGCCTCCCACGGAGGAGAGATTCCCGCCGCGGACTGCGGGCGTGGGGACGGTTCCTAGTTGAGTCAGTCCCTCATCTTCCTGCAATCCTTCATAATTGGCATAAAAAAAAGTCGAATTTAGTAACAGCGGACCTCCGACTCCTCCCCCGAATTGATTCCGAATAAACTGTGGTTTATCGGGCCCATCGAAGAAATTGCGCGCGTCAAAATCGCGATTTCGCAGATAGTCATAGACTGTCCCGTGAAATTGGTTGCTGCCGCTTCTAGTTACGATGTTTACTTGGCCGGCCGAAGCTACGCCGTACTCCGCGCTGTAACTGCTGGTCGAAGTCTTGAATTCCTGGATTGCGTCGACGGAGGGCTGAAGACTATAGCCGCGCGTGTCGGAGTCGTTATTGTCCACGCCATCCAAAAGAAAATTGTTGTTCTCTTCTCGTCCGCCGTTGGCGTTCATTGCAAAATCCCCACGCGTTGAAAGTTGCGATCCCTCAACGGGAGGTGCGACGCCTGGAAGCAGAAACGCCAGTTGTAAGAAGTCGCGTTCGTTGAGCGGCAAACCGTCGATCAACTCCTGCGTCAGCACTTGGCCGATTTCGCTGGAATCGGTACTCAGGGCCGGAATCGGTGCATTCACCACAATTCGTTCGCCCCGTCTGGCGAGTCTGGTTTGCAGATTGAGATGCACGCGCTCGTCCACCTCGACCAGAACCGCCTCCACACTCAACGGGGCGAAACCCCGCAAGTTCACGCTCAAGCGGTAATCTGCGGGCGCTAAACTGTCGAAGTCGTAGAAGCCGCTCTTGTCCGTTGTCGTATTCCTCGTCACTGCGTGGTTTTCGCTCTCCAGTGTGACGGTAGCGTTTGGAATCGCTCTGTCGGACGGATCAAGCAAATAGCCCGACACCGACCCGGTATTTACTTGCGCGTTCGCCAAAATGGCAAAAAAAAGGATAATAAACGCAGTACGAAGCATACTTTATCACTGGATTACAGTTGAATCGACCCGCCAAAGAAGAAAATGATTTGCTCAGAATAGCACGCAACATGACCGCTCCGCCTGAATTCACCAGATAGTACTGTACTAGTAAAAAACTCTTGGGAGCGACAAATCACCGCCAATCCCGCAGGCCCTCCGCCGGACAATCCGAAGTGCCGGAAGCATCGATCAAACGTCGGCTTCGCCCGAGACGGGCAGCGTCAGCGAAACCGTTGTTCCCTCACCGACTTGGCTTTCGATTTTGACGTCTCCACCATGGAGGAAAACAATCTGGCGCACGATTGACAGACCCAACCCGGTACCGCCTGAATTTCGCGTCCGCGCCGGGTCGGCTCTGTAGAAGCGGTCGAATACTTTTAGTAACGCTTCCGAAGGAATGCCGCTTCCCGTGTCCTTAACCTCGATCCGGAGGTGCTGCGATTGCTTGGCGGCGTTGAGCGACACCGCGCCGCCGGCAGCAGTGTGAGCGAGAGCGTTCGAAACTAGGTTGCCCAGAGCTCGCTGTAGCAATGGACCATCGACTTGGGCCGCCACTGCGCCGTCGCAATGGAGATGCAACGTTATACCGGATTCCAAAGCGCTCGCTTCATAGTAGTCGCGCACGGCCGACAATAAAGCGCAGATGTCCTGTTGTTTTTTCTTGAGATGATCGCCGGGACTCTCAGAGCGAGCGAGAAACAACAGAGACTCGATCAGTTCCGAAAGCCGCACGGACTCTTCCAGGCACGCGCCCAGAGCATCGCTGTATTCTTCCCCTGTACGTGGCCGCGCCAGCGCCACCTCCGCTTCGCCCCGAATGTTGTTCACTGGCGTGCGCAGCTCATGCGCAATGTCGGCCGAGAAGCGAGAAAGCCGGACGAATGAATCTTCCAGTCTTTGCAGCATGGCATTGAACGAGTTGGCGAGGGTCGCAATTTCGAGCGGATAACTCTGCACCTGAATACGCGCACTTAGCGTGCTGGAGCTGATATGACTCGCCGTTTCCGAGACCTCACGAAGCGGTCTCGTGCCCCACTTTGCGCTGGCAATTCCCATCCGGGGGCAGAGAATCGCCGCAATGGCAAGAACGCCCCAAATCCAAATCCGATGCTGCGACAATACTTCGACTTCCTGAGAAAGGTCCATTGTCAGCTGGATCGTCCACAAATCGAGTCCCGCTGAACCGCGCGACACTTTAGTCACAACGGCCCGATACGGTTTTCCGCTCGACGCTTTCAGCCAGAAAATATTTCCGTTTTGCCCTGCTGCCTCTTGGGCAATCCGGCCGGTACTCATCTCTTGATCCATTCCCGGAGTTGTGAACAAGGCATGGCCCTTGTCGTCAAGCACACGTATATAAAACTTCTGGTATCGGCGGACCGCGGAATCAACCTCCACCTCTTCGCGTAGCGCACGCGAGTCGTTGGAACGGGCTTGAATGAGCGCGCGGCAGACATCGAGTTCGTCGGCCAGAATCTGCTCGGACAATTTCTTGAGATTCGAGGCAAGCCCGAAGTACAGCAGGCTGGTTATAATGGCGACGATCGCGAAAGATGCCACCGTGTAGCCGGTCGCAAGCAAAAGAGCCAGCGATGGAGCCTGTGGCGGACTGCCTCGCCTACGCGCAATCCTACTCAGGATTCGCCAGAACATAACCTACGCCCCGAACAGTGCGGATCAGTTTGCGCGGAAACGGATCATCCACTTTGACTCTCAGCCTGCGTACGCTGACGTCCACCACATTTGTGTCGGTCTGCGAACTCAGGTCCCAGACCGACTCCGCAATAAACGTCCGCGTCAGCACCTCGCCGGCTCTTCGAATGAATAGTGAGAGCAGCGAAAATTCGCGAGCCGTGAGATCGAGCCTTTGCCCAGTGCGGGTTGCTCTGTGCGCGGTGAGGTCGAGTTCCAAATCGCCGACACGGAGTATGACGGCCTCGCGAAGAGGGGGGCGTCGCAAGATGGTACGCACGCGAGCGAGCAACTCCGAAAACGCAAATGGCTTGACCAAGTAATCATCGGCCCCGAGTTCCAGCCCCGCGACGCGATCATTGGTCGAGTCGCGCGCGGTCAAAAAAATCACCGGCGTCTGCACCCCAGATTCGCGCATCCACTTCAGGATCTGTAGTCCGTCCAAGCCTGGCAACATGATGTCCAGCACTACGAGATCATATTTGTTGGCCTGGATCAGCCGCAGACCTTCCAGTCCATCTGCCGCAATATCAACCAAGAAGCCCGCCTCGCCAAAACCCCGCTTCAGGAAGCCTGCGGTTCTCATTTCGTCTTCAACGACGAGCAATTTCATATGGAATGGGAGTTCAACAAAAAACGGCTACATACGATTGTAGTCGTTTTGGCAAAAGCGATGACTGCCCTATAGGCAGTACTTCTGTCGTGGGTATAAGTACCATTACTGCAAGATTACGTAATATTGACAAAAACTTAATCTCCAGGTAATCTCAACGTACGAATAAATTAGGCTGGCCGCTAAGAGACGCGCAACGGACGAGATTGTCCAAGCGTGCGTTTCGGGAGCGGCCAAAGGAGGAGTTTCGAGTGCAGTCTCGTAGTCAGTACGTGAAAGCAGCAAGCCGATTTTTCTTTCTCGCGTGTTTTTTGGTCCAAGCCGCGTGGAGCGGAGTCGGAGGAAGCATTTCCGGTAAGGTGACTGACCCACACGAATTGGCGATGGCCGGCGTCACGGTCACTGTCGTCAACACCGCTACCAACGTACGAAGCAGCACAACTAGCAACTCGGCCGGAATGTATCTATTTCTGGATCTACCGGTTGGAACCTACGATATTGAAGTCGCGGCCGTCAAGTTCAGGACATACCAGCGAACTCAATTAGTGGTGGAGGTGGATAGCTCCCAGCGTGTGGATATTCAGCTTGAACTCGGCGAACGGAGCGAAGCAGTTATGGTAACTGCGGCGCCAACGCATGTGGAAGCCACCGACACGCAAATCGGCGAGGTCATCTCAGGAACGACAATTAACGCGGTACCTTTGAACGGACGCAGTTTCACCGATTTGTTGGCTCTGCAGCCGGGCGTAGCTCCAACAACGACAATCACCGGCAACTCAATCCAAGCGGCAGGGGCTGCGATCCTCTCGCCTTCCGGAGACCTCAATCCGGGCACCATTTCGATTAACGGGCAACGCGAATATGCGAACGGATTCACGGTGAACGACTCAGATGTGGTGGAACGTTTCACGATGGGAGCGGCCATCATCCCGAACCTTGATTCGATCGCGGAATTCCGCGTTCTGACCGGCAACTTCGATGCGCAGTATGGCAATTATGCAGGCGGCCGGATCAAGGTCGTTACGAGATCCGGAACCAATCAATTTCATGGGTCCGCTTTCGAGTTCTTACGCAACACTGACTTCGATTCGCGCAATTTCTTCTCGCCTCATCGGGCCGTCTATCAGCAGAACCAAGTAGGCGGGATGTTCGGCGGACCTATCGTCAAGGATAAGGTCTTTTTCTATTCCGACTACCAGGGAACACGGCTCAATCAAGGCGTTGATACGGGGTTGATTCAGGTACCATCGGTACTAAACAGGAACGGAAATTTTTCCGATGCCGCAAGCGGACTGACCGGCACGGTTTCGGGCCAATATTGGGCCAGCCAGTTAGCCGGCAAACTTGGCTACGGTGTATCTCCCGGCGAGCCTTACTACACGCCTGGCTGCACCAATCCGGCGTCGTGCGTGTTTCCGAATGCGATCGTTCCCTCGCGCGTATGGTCAGGCCCTGCTCAGAAACTGCTTCAATATATTCCATCGCCGAATCTGCCTAACAACTACTTTTCGACATCGGCGGTGGATGAAACTCTCAGGGACGACAAGGGTGCGATGCGCGTGGACGCAAATACGCGCTTTGGCATGATTGCTGGTTACTATTTCGCCGACGATTACACGCTCAACAATCCATATCCAACGCTCCAAGGCGGAGCGAACGTTCCAGGTTTCAGCGCGCTAAATCTAGGCCGGTCCCAGTTGGCCACGCTGGGAGACGTCAAGAATTTCGGAGCGAGGAGCGTCAACGAGTTTCACTTTTCGTATGTGCGCGCGGTGAACGATGTGGGCACGCCGCTAGGAACCGTGGGCACAAGTTTGGCCTCGCAGGGATTCGTCACCGCCACCGGCGCCCCCAGCATCCTCCCGCAACGGCCCAGCATTGTCGGCGTGGAAAACGTGATCTTCAACGACTTCATTATTGGCTCGACCATCACCGGTCTCAACCAGACGGATAACACATTTGAATACCGCGACAACTTTTCACACATCGCCGGCGCTCACACATTGACCGTGGGCGGCGAGTTGATGTTCAGTCAGGTGAACGCAGCGGCGGATATTCAGTCGAACGGCTCGTTTTCGTTTTTTGGCTCGGAAACCGGCGTTGATTTTGCGGACTTCCTCATCGGCGTCCCCAGTTTCTACAAGCAAGGCGATGCGCAGCCGTTTTACATGCGAAATCACTATGGCGCGCTTTTCGTGCAAGATAGTTGGCGCGTACGGCCGCGTCTCACTTTCAACTATGGGCTGCGTTGGGATCCCATCATGCCTTGGTACGAGAAATACAACCAGATTCAAACGCTCGTTCCGGGCGAACAATCGGTCGTATATCCGGGCGCGCCCACCGGCTTGGTTTTTCCAGGCGATCCTGGCGTGGCGCGTTCGCTCGCACCAATGCGCTGGAATAATTTCTCCCCGCGTCTCGGTCTCGCATGGGTCCCGCGCGGAGAAAGCGGTCTAGCGCGTTTTCTGTTCGGCGATTCGGATAAGACCAGTATTCGCGTCGGCTTTGGGCGATTCTTCTCGGCGATAGAAGGAGTTTCAGCCGGGGTCATGGCGGGCGACCCTCCCTATGGCACTACCTATTCGAGCCCCGCGCCGCCCCTGTTTTCAAATCCATTCATTACCGCCTCCACCGGTGTTAACAATCTGCAGCGGTTCCCCATCCAATTTCCGTCGCTCAACGCTTCTGCCAGTAACCCGGATTCCTCAGTGAACTGGACGCCGTTCCTGCCGGTCTCCGGTCTGCCAGGCTACAAACCAGACGGCGTCACTCCGTACACAGACCAGTACACGCTCTCCATTCAGCGTCAGTTCGGCAAAGGCACCTTAGCAACGGCAAGCTATGTCGGCAGCGAATCGCACCACTTGCTCACTTTAGTGGAAGCCAACCCCGGCAACCCGGCGCTCTGCCTAAGCGTCAGCCAGTTGAGCCAGGTCGCCTCAGGATCTCCTACCTGCGGACCCTTTGCCGAATCGAATGTTTTCACGACTGTTTCGGGACAAGTCATCAACGGTACGCGCCAGGCATTTGGCCCGAACTTTGGCAGCGTCGACTGGCTCACGACCATCGGCAATGCCAACTATAACGCGTTACAGCTGAGTGTCCGGCACGTAAGCCGGCGGCTCGAATTACAGGCCGGTTACACCTATAGCAAGTCTCTGGACAACTCTTCGAGCATCTCGGAACAGTTGAACCCCACCAACTACCGCGCTACTTATGCGCCATCGGCATTTGACTTAAAACACAACTTCGTTGTGAGTTATCGCTATGAACTGCCGTTCGACCAATTATTTCGTGCCCGCAACGCCCTCACCCAGGGGTGGGTACTTTCTGGCATCGGCCGTTTCTCGACAGGTTTCCCGGTTACGTTTACGAACGCAAGCGACAATTCGCTGCTGGGCACACAACCGAACGGTGTAAACTCATACGGTGCGGATTTGCCCGATATGGTCGATGGACCGCTCGAAATAAATCACAATCCGCGGAACGGACTGCCTTATTTCAATACTTCGTTGTTCAGTCTGCCGGCTCTGGGATCGGCCGGCGATGCGCCGCACCGGCTGTTCTATGGACCGGGCTTGGAAAACTTCGATATTGCGCTTTTGAAGAGCGTTAGTTTGGGCGAATCTCGATCACTACAGTTCCGCCTGGAAACGTTCAACACATTCAACCACGCGCAGTTTTTCGGTCCGGCTTCCGTGATTGGAGAGATCACCAGTTCGGCGTTCGGCCAAGTGGTGAGTGCGGACTCGCCTAGGCTGGTGCAACTCGGAGTCAAGCTGATGTTTTGAGCAAGATAGCGCGATTCTCCAAGAGGAATCCACTGAGCATCATCCGCCTTTGAGTCGACCCAACTCATCAAGCCACCCACCTCCCGAGGGGGTGTCTTTAGCCCGAATAAACGTACTAAAGTAAACGTACCAGTACGTCAAGGACTACTAAATTGACTGGACGAACGGCCTATCTCAGTCCTATACTCACTGGTGTCTTCCTTTTATATAAATGTTCCGCGGGGTCCTAGGGGATTCAAGATGAAGACAGAGTATTTTCGGAGGAAAAATTATGGAGAAGATCGCTTCGGCGATTGCGCTGTTCCCTTTTTCTGCGGTGGCTAATCCGGCGGCAAACCAACATGTCGCTTTCTACGTGGATTTAGGATTATGATCTGGAGGATCAGAATGTCAAAATTTCGAGCGCTTGTTCTAATGTCAGTTGTTGTCGTGGCATTGTCACCGACAGCTGTTTACGCCCAAACGAGTCTTCAGGATTTGGGTTTCAATGTTAACGGGACCTATTACCCATCGACCCTAACGGTCCCAGGACTTACCAGTTCCTCCTTTGATACAACCACGGGCTTGGGAACCCTGACGCTCACATTCGATCCGGGCAAAGCGGGCAGCTACAATTTCGATGCTTGGTTCTTTGATGAACTGGCTTTTCCGGGTTACAACGAACACGGTGCAGTAAGCGGCTCGCTGGCTGCGGGCCAAAGCTGGCAAATCGGTATCCCCGATTACGACAGCGATGGTAATTATACGGGGACTATCATATCGAATACGACAAATAACGCGCTAAACAACACGAATCAGATTACTGGTGGCGGTGACAACTCCGGAGACATTTGCACAGGGAAAAATTGCAACGATTATACTTCGCTAGCTTTGGGATGGACGTTCACGCTGGCGGCCAATCAGGAGGAGACGATCACTCTTTGCTTGTCCTCCCCAACTGCAGCGCTATCGGCTGAGCAGAGTTGTCCCGTAAGCAGTTTCACACTGGAGCAGGTTCACCCCGTCGACGCATACAACACAGCCGCAACGGATGTGTTTTATTCAGGCAATGCGGCTACCTCGACGGTGGGTGGGCCGCCGCCTCCCCCGCCCGTCGTTCCCGAGCCAGCTTCGTGGGGTCTTTTAGCCACAGGTCTCGTGATAGCAGGATTTACCCAACGGCAGCGATGTTTTAGAGCCATGTTTAGAGCATAAGTCTGGAAACCAGGGGGCAAATTACTATGAGAATTCAATTTTCATCCAGCATTAAAGTTGCGGCGAGTGCCGCGCTGTTCATCCTTCAACCAATCGCGTTTGGGGCAGTGACCGTTCTAACAGTACCGTGGGTTCCAGCTACTCCTACGAGTCCGCACAGCACTTACTCCGTTAGCGGGACCGAAACCACCATAGTTCTCGGAGCCACAGTTCCGAGCGCGGTTGGATCGGCGGATACCTTCAAGGCCGTGTGGAGCTTCGGAGACGGAACCCCGAACGTTACCATTAACCCAGTGACGAATCCCTACGATATTTCGACAACCCATCAGTATCCTGCCAGCGCGGCCGTCGGAACCACGTGGACCGCTGTTGTGACGGTCACCGACATTACAACCAGTACAACCGGCAGTGCGAATTACTACGTGTATCAGCAAGCAATCAGTTCATCGCTACCCGCTGTTCAGTTGCAGGCCAAAGTGAACGTAGCCATTGATTGGGGCTTGTGGTATATGCACCAAACCATGTGGCGCGGTACGACCACCGTTAGCTCGAAGACCGTGAACTGGGGCGGCTGGGACCTCCAATCCGGGGTTCCATCTGGTGGTTGCGTCAACTCTTCCGACAGCGCCAACTCGGGCTATTCTTGGGATTGCTCCGTTTACGGTGTCATCGATGCCGAAAACATACAGGCCTTTGAAGTGAATGGTCACCTGCAGAATGGCCCAGCCACCGACCCCTACACGGATGACGTGGCCCGAGGCTTCGCAAGGATGTTCACTTTCTTGATTACCCAAGCTGCCGCCGGCAGCACTTACACTTACAATCCAGCTACAAATAACTATACGTGCAAGGACGGCAGCGTTCCCTCAACTGCGGATCCGCTCTGCACCTCGCACGGTGGTCAGTACTTTTACAACCCCTCAGCGAGTTCCTGCACTACGGCTACAATCACAGGAGGGTCCGGCACGTCTTGCGTGTTTAAATTTGACGCCAACAAGAATGGCCTGCAGACGTACAGCAACGATGGCTCGGGCGAGTACAGCTATACCTCATCGCCGTTTTTGGAAGCAATGATTGCCGCTGGCACCCCGACCGCCATAGCCCCGACCGGACCCGCTGGGATTGTGGGCGAGACCTTCCAAGCTATCGTTCAGGACATAGCGGATTTCTACAATTACAGCCAGTATGGTTCTGATTACGATGTCTCGCAGGGCTACACGCGCGGCGACTCCCAATACGCGGGCGGCGCGTGGCTGTACGGTCCACAACAAGGCGATGACAATTCGACTTCCCAATGGGGCGCCATAGGACTTATTTCGGCCAATCGCGGGTTCGGTATTACCGTTCCCACGATCATAACGGATACCAACAACGTTTGGGTTACGAATGCCCAGGACGTTACGCAGCCGGCGCCGACCGGGGCGGATTCCTTCGCGAGCTCTGACAATCTTGGATCATACGGCTACCGTGGATCTTGGGCTTACTCGCAAGAGTGGGGACCCTTCGCTATGACTCCTTCTGGAATGGTCCAGATGGCGTTGGATGGCGTGGGCCGTACGAACAATACCGTGTTCGGCAACTCTACGACTGCCTTCGATCAGCGCTGGAACAATTCCGAAACGTTTTACGCGGACAATTTCTGCAATGACGTTTCGACTTACGGCGCCGGTGGCTACGACGATGCCTACTATGCTCCTAGAGCTTATATGTACGGACTGTTCTCGTTCACCAAGTCCATGCTGTTACATAACGTGGGTGGAAGTCTTAGCCCCATTCAATACTTGCGAACGCTGACGCCAAATGTGTTTACGGGCAATTCAAGTATTCCGGCGAATACCATCGACTGGTACGCTGCCTTGTCTGCTGCCAATGGGGGTAAAGATCCTTGTGACGGGGTCGCACAAACACTTGTGACTTTTCAACTCAATCCGGCAAGCGGAACTTTCGATGGTCACTGGTACGGCAATACGGCCGACGTTGGACTCTATTATCAGTCTCCCTTTGAGACGGCTTGGGCACTCATCATGCTTCAGAAGACGGTGTTTGTTTCTTGTGTGAGCAACCTGACCGGGAAAGGCACTCCGAAGGGTATTGCTCCAGCTAACATACAGATCGTATGGAGCGCGCAAGGGCAAGCTAATTCGTACAACGTACTGCGAAGTTCGACGAACGGCGGGCCCTACACCCAAATCGGAACTACTACGGTGCCGGGCTATACGGACAAGTCTGGCCTCGTCGACGGGGATACATACTTCTACGTTGTCCAACCGGTGAACGGCAGCGACGTAGAAATTTGCCAATCGAACCAGGCGACTATTACGATACCTAATTAGTTATTGACAGCACGCTTTGATTTGATCCAACAAGCCCTCGGGGAATTTGCAAGTACACCCCGGGGGCTTCTTATTGAGTTGAGCCGCGTCGGATTAAGTGATATCCTTCGCCAAGAGGTTAGGATTTCAGACCCATGAAGCACATTTCCAAGTATTTCGCAGCGGCAGGCCTTCTGGCGAGCACCGCTTTCGCAGCCTCCACAGATCCCAAAGAACCAATTTATATTTACTTTTATGCGCATGTTACCGACCATGTGAACTTGAATGTTACGGAAGACCGGTTGCGGCGCGTTCTCCCTATGATCGAAAAATACCGCAAGGAACGCCCGGACGCTCATGTTTCGGCAACGATTCTGTTTTCGGGCGCGGTGAGCGAGGCGCTGGTAGAACGGAATAGTCAAACTCACATAGTCGATTTTGTGCGCGATTATATCCGTCGTGGGATTGTCGAACCGGGTTACGATGGAGCCGACGAGCCGACTTATCAACACCGCCCGCTACTCGACTTTTCCAACGCTCAGACAGCCGAAGATCGCTGGTTGATGCGTGCCGCCGCTGACGAAAAATTTCTGAGCGAAGCTCGCGATCCGCTGACCGGGGCTCCGAAACCGGGCATGACGGGTGGGCTTAAGAAGATGCAGGAAGTATTCGGCGATGCTGCCTCCGTCACGGGTATGACGATGTGGATGAACGTCTTATCCGGCGTTGCATCCACCCGCGCCGACACCCCAGAGGCGGAACTCCCAGATCCGCATTTCAGCCGGCCGTTGAGAAAGCCGCCTGTTTTTCTGACAGGTTTGAAGCCGGACGTAGGTGGAGATTCGGAGTTGATTCAATTGTTCCGGCGCGACAATATCGCCCCGATCATGTCTGGAATACCCGATGCCAACCCCGGCTTTATTCCGGGTTTCGCCCACGGGCGGGAGTCGTTCGGCCGGGAAATGAGTCCAATTCCCGAAACCCCACCTGAGCTTTTTTGGCAGGAGAACGTTTTACGCACTTCGGAAGCCAGCGGTACGGTCCGGCTGGTGCATGCGAATGACGGAGCGGACGCTATCAAGACGGCTATCGGCAAGGCTGACAGGTCCAGAATTCACGTGATCCATGTGGAACTCGCGAGCGACCAGAACTATCTGCAACCGGCCTTTGTTAAAGGCAGCGAGTTCCCTCCGTTGAAGTACGCCTACAACCATCCAGAAAACCCGAAGCTTCCGCAGGAGGCATTGCTTCCCGTCGCGGCCGTGGACGCAGCGTATGCAAAGGAGGACGGCCTACTAAAGTGGTTTGTGGAGGAGTTCTTCCCAGCGGACTCTGGGAGCCGCGCGGTCTCAAGCACGGAGTTGATGAAGATGGCAGTACCTAGTAGCGGTTTCAGCGTGTCCGTGGCAGCCCTGCGCGCGTCCCTCGTAGATTTCTTGAAGGCGGCGGGTAACAACACCACCCTGCCTCCAGTTTTCCGCGCCGACGGGCATTATTTGTCTCTTGCCGATCTGTTCCAGGTGATGACGGATGCATTCGCGGAGTTCAGCCGAACGGGTAAACTTCCCGAGTCCGTCAAAGTGGTGCAGGTCTACGGACCTGTCCGATTGCTCACGGGTCACGGTCCGAATGAAGGTGAGGTGTCGGTTGCTTCCATAGCTCGGGAGTGTGCCGCCATCGCCGGGGACTTGCACGACAACAGCCCCGGTAAGATTCCGAAAAATGCCATTCCGGTCTCGGTCAAAGTGGACGACATTCAAATGAATCCAGCGCAATTTCTGCGGCTTATGGCGCAGGCCATAATAAACCCTTCACCAGATGCAAAGTTCCCCGTGAAAATGACCTATGAGTTTACCAACAGCCTCATACTTTATCCCAAATTGCGCCCAATCGGCGATGCGGGATTCGGGTGGACTCTGAAGCCCGCACCCCTCGCAACAGCGCCTCCGATGCAGGCACAAAGGTGAAGCCTGACCGGGCTGCGGTCTTGAAGCTCCCAGTTCCCAAGAAAGCCGCGTTCTTGGCCTGGAGCTTAACCGGGCTCGCTTTCGCCGCGTTGCGTAAGCGCTACATCCCAACAGGCAGCATGCAAAGCCTTGGTCGAAGTGCTAATACGATGCTGACTGGTCGCGTGGTCCAGCTGGACTGGCCCCACTTGGAGTTTCGAACATCATGACTCCTGCGTTCTTAGCCTTTTGTCTTTTGCTCCAAAGTGTCACGCCGGAAGTCATCGAGCACGCTCAGGCCGGAGAAGCGGCGGCGCGGCAGGGCCGGGTCGATGTAGCCATTCAGGAATTCCGCAAAGTAATTGAGCTGCAGCCGAACTCCGCCGTTTACCACGCCCATCTCGGATATGCCTACTTCAAAAACGGCCAATATGAAGACGCCACAACGGAACTGAAAATCGCGCTGCGGCTCAATCCCGACATGCTGGATGCGCACCAATCTTTAGGTGCCATGTTGCTGATCCAGGGCAACGCCGAGGAGGCGTTGCCTCACCTTGAAAAGATTCGCAGTCCTGATTTGTTGGGGCTCGCGTATTTGGAGACAGGAAGACTCCCCGCCGCTGTGACGGCGCTCCGGGCCGCGTTGGACAGGCAACCCAACGATCCTAATCTGCTTTACTACTTCGGCCGTGCGACAGCTTTGGCCTCGAAACGGACACTCAATCAGGTCGCGAAGCTCAATCCCGACTTGGCGCGCACCATCAACTCCGCCACCAACAGCGAGCCCCGGTCGCCCCATGACGTCGTTACTCTGCAAGACACGCTGGCCAAAAATCCAAACGACGTAAATGCACTTTCCGCCTTCAGCCAGGCGGCGGCGCAAGCTTCAAAACAGGCATTCGATCAGATCTTGCAATCTAACGCCGACTCGGCTCGAGCGCATCAGGTCTTAGCGGACCGATACGTTGAGGACGGCCGCCTTGCGGAAGCGGAACGGGAATACGTCGAATCGTTGAAGCGGAGGCCGAACACTTCAAATGTGCACCTCGCACTTGGAAATGTGCTTGCCGCCGAGCGTAAGTGGCCCTTGGCGGTTGCGCAGTATCGCATCGAAACGCAGCTTCAGCCGGCCAGCGCCGAGGCTTTTTATACCCTCGGCTCCACGCTTCTTCAACAGGGACAGGCGCGCGGCGCGCTGGAGCAGCTTACTCAAGCCGATCGTCTCAAACCGGATGCGCCGCAAATTCTGCTAGAGCTGGGGAGGGCTGCGTTTGCCGCCCAAGATTCCGCGCGGGCGGAAGCGTGCTGGATCAAGCTGCTCGACCTCGACTCCAAAAGCCGCTTTGCCGCTTCGGCCCACTTAGGATTGTCCGCGCTCTACCGGCAGACCGGACGAGTGCAAGAGGCGGATCGCGAGACGGCCGCTTACGAAAAACTTGCAAGCGCAAAGGACGCGAATACGCGCCGCTAAGCAATGAGAGGAACCTACACAGTTTGGGCGGCGCGGTTGGCATCGCGTCCGTTTTGCGCGCGGTTCCTCAGAAATCAGGGGGCTAGTAAATAGGATGCTCACCAAACGGGCTCGCTCTATTGCTACCGGAGCGATTGCCGCCGTTTTCGTAGCTGCGTACATCCGCGGCGACGCCGCACCTTCCACACCGGAGGTTCGTTATCCTCCTGAAGACGCCGCGGCGCTGCTAGCCGCGCGAAAACAAAAGCAGTTGAAAACCGTTGACCAGTTCCGGGTGTTCTATCAGTTTCAGTTTGAAGATAAGCTCGAGCAAAGCGGGATCACTTTCGTGAATCACGTCGTCGATGATGCGGCAAGCAACTATCAACCGGCGCACTATGACCACGGAAACGGAATCGCTGTCGCGGATGTAGATGGCGATGGTCTGTACGACATCTACTTCCTAAGCCAAGTCGGCGGAAACGAGCTTTGGAGGAATCTGGGCGGAGGCAAGTTCAAAAACATCACGGAGGAGGCAGGGGTAGGGGTTCCCGGCCGCATTAGCGTTTCCGCTGCCTTTGCCGACATAGATAACGTCGGCGCCCCCGATTTGTTTGTGACAACGGTGCGAGGCGGTAACGTGCTCTTCAAAAACGACGGCCACGGGCACTTCCGGGACATCACGCGTGAAGCCGGCATCGAGGGAGCCGCCCATTCCTCTGGCGCCTTTTTCTTCGATTACGACCATGATGGGCTGCTTGATCTGCTTGTGTGCAACGTCGGAAGGTACACATCGGACCAGAAAGGCGCTCAGGGACAATACCTGGCTCTCCCTGATGCCTTCTTTGGGCATCAGTTTTTTGATCGTTACGAATTCCCCGTCCTCTATCGCAACCTGGGACACAACCGCTTTCGGGACGTCACAGCCGAAACCGGTTTGAAGCCGGTCGGGTGGTCGGGCGATGCGACTTTCACCGATCTTAATGGGGACGGCTGGCCACAAGTTTACTTCCTCAACATGCAAGGAGCCAACCACTTTTTCGAAAATCACCAAGGCAAGTTCTCTGAGCAGACCGGCCGCTATTTTCCAAAGACGCCCTGGGGCGCCATGGGAATCAAGTTCTTCGACTATGACAACGACGGCCGCTTGGACCTTTTCCTCACGGATATGCACTCGGACATGATGGCTGACGCAAGCCCGGAGGAGGAGAAGAACAAGGCGCCGCATCCTCTCGAGGAGAAAATGCTGATGGGGCCAACCAGCAGTTTCATTTTCGGCAATGCCCTCTATCATAATCTCGGTTCCGGTAAATTCGAGGAAGTTTCGGACCGCATGGGCGTGGAGAACTATTGGCCATGGGGACCCAGCATCGGCGATTTCAACGCCGACGGCTGGGACGACATCTTCATCGCTTCGAGCATGAATTTCCCGTACCGCTACGGCATCAATTCCCTGCTTTTGAACAACCGCGGACAGAAGTTTCTCGACGCCGAGTTTCTTCTGGGCATCGAGCCCCGAAGAGGCGGACGGACACACACACCCTGGTTTGAGCTGGATTGCTCGAAGGTGCGGCCCGACGCCAAAAAATATTATCAGGACCCGTGCAAGGGTCAGACCGGCAAAATCACCGTCATGGCGGCATTGGGAAGCCGGTCTGCCGCAGTTTTCGATCTTGACAACGACGGCGATCTTGATATCGTGACCAACGACTTCAACTCGGCGCCGCAAGTTCTCGTCAACAATCTCTCCGAGCGCCGTCGCATTTACTGGCTCAAGGTGAAACTCATCGGCACAGCTTCAAACCGTGACGGACTGGGCGCGTTTGTGCGCGTAACCTCCGGTGACAGGACTCTAACGAAGTACAACGACGGCAAGTCCGGTTACTTATCGCAAAGTTCGCTTCCTCTGTATTTTGGCTTGGGAGACGGGCAGAAAGTGGATCGCGTCCAGGTCGATTGGCCTTCGGGGCGCAAGCAGTTGATTACTCACGATCTCCGCGTGAATGAGGTTCTGCAGATCACGGAAACGAAATAAATGGCAAGACTTTTCGTCTTGCGGCCGCGAAACTGTGCTCAAGTGAGAGACCACTACATTAATCCATTGGTCAGGCAATGACCCGGCGTGATATGCTTCGCCTCTTGGCCGTGGGCGTCTCTGACGGCCGAGCGCAAGAATCCTCTAGGCAACAGTCCAACGGCATGACGTCGCGCGGTCTCGTGCCCCAACCGCGCGGCAAGCCCTCTGGCCTTCCCTTTCATGCTAAATTCACCGACATTGCCGCGCAGGCCGGTTTGCACGAGCCAGTAATTTATGGGCCGATCGGCCGAGTGGATTACATTCTCGAGTCGATGGGGTGCGGGGTCGCATTTTTCGATTATGACAACGATGGCTGGCTCGACATACTGGTTCTGTCGGGTACGCGTCGCGACGGTCCGGTGGCCGGGGCAACAAACCGGTTGTACAGAAACAATCGCGATGGCACTTTCACGGACGTAACGAAACAGGCTGGTTTGACCCGCCAGAGCTGGTCCTGCGGCGTGACGATCGGCGATTACAACAACGATGGTTTCGATGACATCTTCATTTCTGAGTGGGGCCAGAATGTCCTCTACCGCAACAACGGGAACGGCACTTTCACGGATGTCACGCGCGAGGCCGGGTTGCTTCGCGGAGACAGGCGTTGGGCGACGGGTTGCACGTGGCTGGATTATAACCGCGATGGCTTGCTGGATCTGTTTGTCTCGCACTATGTTGTTTTTGATTTTAAATCGATCCCGGCTACCGGCCGTAATCCCAATTGCAACTTTGGAGGCGCTCCGGTGTATTGCGGGCCGAGTAGCCTGCAACCCGAGCGATGTCTACTCTATCGCAACAACGGCGATGGTACGTTCACCGACGTGAGCCGGTCTGCGGGAATCGACCGCGCGGCGCCTAGTTACGGGCTCACTGCCATGGCCGCCGATTACTTCGGAACCGGCTGGCCCGACATTTATGTCGCCTGTGATTCCAAACCGAGCCTGCTGTTCCGTAATCAGCAAAACGGTTCGTTTGCCGAAAAGGGCCTGGAGCTTGGGGTTGCGGTAAACGAAGACGGAATCGAGCAGGCGGGAATGGGGTTGGGCCTGGGAGACTTCGACACCGATGGCGCGCTGGATCTCCTGAAGACCCATTTCAGCGGGGATACGACGGGGCTCTATCGCAACATCGGCCGGGGCGGTTTCGACGACGTGACCTCTCGCTCGGGCCTGGGCGTGGAAACCCGATATGTAGGTTGGGGCGCGGGCATTCAAGACTTCGACAACGACGGATTGCCAGACCTTTTCTGGGCTACGGGAAGCGCCTACCCCGAAGTGGAGAAGACGCGTTCCGATTATCCGTTCAAGACGCCGCGGGTTTTGTTCAGAAACTTGGGGTACGGCAAGTTCGAGGAGTTGATCGCCGAGGCGGGTCCCGGAATTTCCGAAGCCCATTCCAGCCGCGGCGTGGCGTTCGGAGATTTCGACAACGACGGGGATCTCGACATTCTGGTCGTCAACCTCAACGAGCCGCCGTCATTGCTGCGCAACGATATCCGCCCCGGAAATCATTGGCTGAAAGTGCGGCTGAGCGGCGCCAAGTCTAACCGTAGTGGCATTGGAGCGCGGGTGCTGGCGAGATATGGTGGGAAACTGCAGGCCCAGGAAGTTCTCAGCCAGGTCGAGGGCGTCACCGTTCTCATTCACGACCAGGAGTGCGCGACCG
>PMSX01000373.1 GCA_003167495.1 Bryobacterales bacterium
AGAAACCACGCGCTGCAATGCAATGTTGGCGGTGATGTTCCGGCTATCCTGCGTTGCATCGATCAAATCGATACCCAGCCCAGCAACTCCATGCCAATCTTGATCGAGTCTGGGCGTCTTGAAGGCGGCTAAAAAATCCGGTTGAGGTACGACATTGGTCGCGTCGGCCACCGGGACAACCGTGGGAGTCGCCCCGTTACCCGGATCGACCGCCAATTTCTGATCGCTTGCCGATATAGTCCCTTGCGGTATCTTGGTCAAATCGGTATGCCTGTTCAGTACGATGCCCTTCTCAACCACCGCAAACTTGGCAAATGACTTCAGGCTCTTGACTTTGGCCCAATCAACCTTGACGTCTCCGGCGGCATCGCTATGAAAGGTCAAAGACGCACCCGATGCGCTTACGAAATGACCAATCAATCTCTCACCGTCGTTCAGTTCTAGAACTTCTGGGTCGGGCTTCGGCGCAGTCTGAGCGGTCAACGTCGCCGCCAACATGACGAAAATGCCAAGGAAACCCGAACCTTTCTCAATCTTTTTCACAGCTTCTGATTTTATTTTCGTGTTCATTTTTATTTTTTTCATTGGGCAGAAAATACCGCCTCCCGTCCAACGGAAAGACCATTGTACTGTGGAGGTCATTCGGACTAACGCTCCTTAAACCTCAGACCTTGTTCTTCTCCCGGAAGTCACATATTGCGATTTCGGGGGCTAGCCACATATGACGTTCTTCCAGCCGTACCTTACCCCGCTAGTACTCCGATGATCCATTTAGTACCGGATAGGGTTTTTCTTGTTGATTTATACTCCCACTTGGACATAGAATAACCCTATAGCTGAGTCCGACTAGGCGTACGACGTCCAAGCTTCGGGAGTGTAGGGTCGGGTTTTGGCTCATAAATTCTAGAGAAAATTGTTCTACGGAGGAAGTTGATGAAGAAATTTGCTGTAGCTCTACTTTTTTGCGGTGTGTCTGCCTTCGCAGCGACCGTCACCTATACGACAACCGGGGATTTTACGTCGACCGGTACTGGTACGGTCACCAATGGCGGTGAGACGATCACCTACACAGACGCGGCAGGGTCAGTTAGTACTCCTACTTTCACCAATGTCGGCACATTTACGGTCACCGGCAATTCAAGCGGAACGTTTTCCGACTCGTTTACGCTGACCATACTGCAAACTGTCCCGAGTACGGGAAGCGGGACTACTAGCAGTGCGATCAGCGGTACTATTACTGGCACTTCCAGTAGCATTTCACTTAGCTTCGTACCTTCAAGCTTCCTGATCGGCCCGGTCACCTGGGAAGTTTTCAACACTCCCTTGAACAATCCTTCTGTCGCTGGCGGTGTCACGACGATTGAGGCGTTCGTCAACGTACCGGAGCCAGGCTCGCTCGCTCTTATCGGTGCTTCACTGTTCGGCTTGGGCTTAGTGGCTCGCCGTCGATTCATGAAGTAGTAGATTTTTAACTTTGTAATACAAAACACCCCAGTGGCATAGGCTACTGGGGTTTTTTGTGTTCATGGCCGATACTATAGATATGACTTTCGGCGATGTAGAAGAACGCACCACCGCAGCCAAAGCCACACTTGCCGAGCGCCTTGGACCTAGAGTTGCCGTCGAACAGCACTTTGCCCAGCTTGGCCACACCTACCGTCATGGCAAGGCGTTCCGTTTTTTCGACCAGCACATCATGCGACCGGGTCTTGAGATCGGATTGCGGGTTGTTGGTCAATACAACGCCGGCCGGCGGAATTCCTTGTCGCCCCAAGTCCGCGAAATAAGCCTTCATTGCCCCACGCTGCCTGCCGCGTTCGACGGTTTTCGCCTCCTGCACCTGTCTGATTTTCATATTGACGGTGTGGATGGCTTGGCTGAGATACTGGCGCCGATGTTGCGGCGAATCGAGCCTGACTTGTGTGTTTTCACCGGAGACTACCGCTTTGAAGATCGCGGCCCATGCGATGGCGTCTATCCCAGGATGCGTCAGATAACGGAAGCCATTTCAGCCAAACATGGCATTTGGGGCATCTTGGGTAATCACGATTCGGCCGAAATCGCTTACGGCCTCGAAGCCCTCGGCATGCACATGCTGGTCAACGAGAATGTTGAGGTTCGCCGTGGCGCCGATTCGCTGTGGTTAGCCGGCGTGGACGATCCCTTTGACTACCGTTGCGATGACTTGGACGCAGCGCTCACCGGGGTTCCCGAAGGCGGCTTCAAGATCTTGTTGGCCCACGTGCCGGAGATTTATCAGACTGCTGCCGCCCGCGGAGTTAACCTATACCTGAGCGGCCATACTCACGCGGGACAAATCCGTTTGCCCATCATAGGCTCCCTAAAGCACAATTCTCACTGCCCGAAAGAGTTTTCTTACGGTCTGTGGAGGCATGCCGGTATGCAAGGGTATACAACCTCGGGCGTCGGTTGTTCTTCCGTGCCGGTGCGCTTCCATTGCCCGCCGGAGATCGTCGTCTTCGAGCTAAAGTGCGGCAGCGAAGCGTTCGAAAAGCCGTAATTGCTCGGGGTGCCTGTGAATCTGAAGTTCCGGATGCCATTGTACGGCCACCACATACCGCTTGTCATGCCGTTCTACACCTTCCACTGTGCCGTCATCCAGATCCCGTGCTGAAATGCGCAGGTTCTGTCCGAGTTTCAAGACCGCCTGATGGTGCCGTGAATTAACCTGCCACGTGGCTGCGCCCGCGATTTCCGCTAGTTTGCTATGCGGCACAAAACCCACCTCATGCGCGGGCCCGGAATGGTCGTCTTTTTCGGGATCGTGGCGCCCGGTGTCTTGCAGATGCTGCACCAGCGTGCCGCTATGGTAAACGTTCAGAATCTGTAAACCGCGGCAGATGGCAAAAATCGGCAGATCGTGATCGAGCGCGTTGTGAATCAGCGCGAGTTCCGTCTCGTCTCGCTGATCGTCGGGCGCATCGGTTTCAGTTTGGGGTGTGGCGCCGAAACGCGCCGGGTTTACGTCGCTGCCGCCCGTTAAAAGCAGACCGGCAAACCCATCCAGCGAAAGGTTGTTTTCTACACTAGCCGTCACGGGCTCAGCGCCGCCCGCGCGAGCGGCCTCGGCGTAAGCCCCCACCTTCTTTTGGTTACGGAACGGAATGAGAACGCGCTTGGCCATAAATTCTATTCTTACAGGCTGGTTCGGGCGGCAAGCTGAAGCCGCGCCATCTTGCGCGAGCTCTCAAAACGCTCTCTCAGTCCCCCGGTAGTATACTTTGAACTTCCAGGCCCAAATCGACTCGCCATGCAGGCGCCCGTTGTGTCTGGCTGCTCAGTTCGCGCATTTTTATGTGGATCGTTCGCCGCGCTCTTAGCCGGCCATACACGTTCGTCGTCATGGCGGTGCTCATCGCCATCCTCGGCGGCACTGCCATCGTGACCATGCCCGTGGATATCTTCCCCTACATCGATATCCCGATTGTCAGCGTGCTCTGGTCTTACAACGGCTTGGCGCCGGAGGAAATGGAAAAGCGTGTGGTTACGGGCTTCGAACGCAGCCTCACCTCGAATGTGAGCGACATCGAGCATATCGAATCGCAGACGCTGAACGGCTTGTCGGTGGTCAAGATATTTTTCCAGCCGAGCGTGAACATCAACGCTGCCATCGCCCAGGTGACGGCCATCTCGCAGACCGTGCTCCGGCAAATGCCGCCGGGCATTACGCCGCCGCTGATCATTAACTACAACGCATCCACCGTGCCCATCCTGCAGCTGGCGCTGTCCAGCCCCACCATGTCGGAGCAGGAGTTGAGCGACGTGGCCATGAATTACCTGCGTTCGCAAGTCGCCACCGTGCCCGGCGCGGCGGTGCCCTGGCCCTTCGGCGGAAAGACTCCTCAGGTGATGATCGATATCAACCCCGCCCTGCTGCAATCGAAAGGGCTGGCCCCGCAGGATGTCGTCAACGCCGTGACGCTGCAGAACCTGATCCTGCCCGCCGGCACGTCCAAGATCGGCCCGTTCGAATACAACGTAGACATGAACGGCAGCCCGCAAACCATTGAGGAACTGAACGACCTGCCCGTGAAGGCCGTGAACGGCACCACCATTTATCTACGCGATGTGGGCAGCGTCCGCAACGGCTTCGCTCCGCAAACCAACATCGTGCGCCAGGACGGACGGCGCGGCATTCTGGTCACCGTGTACAAAGCGGGCAATGCCTCCACCATCGATATCGTCGCCGGAGTGCGCAAGCTGCTCCCGGTGCTGAAAGCGGCGCTGCCCCCCGGCTTACGCATCGAACCGCTGTCGGACCAATCCGTCTTCGTGCGCGCGGCCATCAACGGCGTCATCCGCGAAGCCATAATCGCCGCGTGCCTCACCGGCATCATGATCCTGGTCTTTCTGGGAAGTTGGCGCAGCACCCTGATCATCGCCATTTCGATTCCGCTGGCCATCCTGGTTTCGGTGATTTGTCTGAGCGCGCTGGGCGAGACTATGAACCTGATGACTTTGGGCGGCCTGGCGCTGGCGGT
>PMSX01000314.1 GCA_003167495.1 Bryobacterales bacterium
ATCCCACTCTCTCCGCCAGTTTAGAATCAGTCACTTACCTGGAATTAGCAATTTGTCAGGGCAATACAGGGCAAGCGGAGATATTCTGAGCCATGCCGCTGAGCCTCTATAGCCACCATCAACGTGGCTGCGAAGCCCAACTTCTACTTGAAGAAAAGACATGCGAGTTTGAAGAACGCAAAGGGCTGGAAACGTTGTGGGTGCCTCATTTTGCGTGAGGAACCATGTCGGGCGATGGCGCTTGACGACGGAATAACCGCGTGCCCACGCTGGTCTATCGAATCGTCGGGAGAGGAAGACGAAACGAAACGCCGATGTTGAGGCCGAACAGTCCGGCGAAAGCGCAGCCGAGAGGGGCGATGCCCGCGCGAAGCCTTCCATTGCGCATGTGTGATAACGATGGTGCATTTTGAGCCGCACCGCTACTTGGCCAATGGCCTCTGGACTAGGCACAGCCAGAGTAAGAGTTATGGGGGTTAAAGAAACTTTCGCTTTCTACCGAAGAGTTCTATGTGACGAGTAGGGTGCAGTCAGTCTGCCCTAGCGCGGGTTTTTCTCAGCTGAGTTGAAATCGCTGGAGAGGCTGTCGAAACCTGGAACTGTGAAAGTCGCAGCGAATAGAATTCCTCTTTTTGAACGAGCAGCGAACAATGGGTGGCTACACTTGAAATCCGCCAACAAGATCGGCCTGGCCGTGCCGATGCTCGCGCGAACGCTGGCAATTTTGACGGTGGTTGCGGTACCATTGCTTCCCGGACAAACAGAGAGGGCTGCTCTTCCAGTTTTGACTCAAGCCCAACGAGTGCGAGAACTCTCGGCGGGAGAAGCTAACCGTGGGTACCCTGTGCGGCTCCGGGGGGTGATCACGTATATCGACGAGACATCGTTTTTTATTCAGGATTCAAGCGCCGGTATCGCCGGCCTGGCAACCGGACTGAAACCAGTCGTAAAGGCTGGACAATTGGTCGAACTGGAAGGAATTACTGAATGTCCCGATTTCGCTCCGCAGCTCAACAAGGTTCACGTGCGAGTCATTCACTCCGCTCCCATGCCAATTTCGAAGCAGCTTTCCTTCGAGCAGCTCGCTTCTACGGAGGAGGATAGTCAGTGGGCTGAGGTCGAAGGCATTGTTCACGATGTCGTACGGGACGAGGTCCCGGCTCCGTTGAACATTGCGCCAGCTTTGGATCTCGCGGTGAACGGCGGCGAATTGCTAGCAAGGGTTCCTTGGATGTCGGAAACGGAGGCCAAACGGTTTGTCGATGCGAAAGTGCGCATTCGTGGCGTGGCCGGCGCTGTTTACAATACCAGAAATGAGTGGGTGGGAGTGCGTGTGTTTGTACCCAACGAGGCCCAATTCCAGGTATTGGAACCGGCTCCTCCGAATCCTTTCGCACTTTTTCAGAAGCAAATCACGGACATCCTCCGCTTCAGCCTTCACGGATCATCGGGTCACCGGGTTCGAATTCAAGGCGTCGTTACGAGAGAACGAGGGAACAAAGAACTGTTTGTTCGCGACCAAACGGCAAATATTGATGTTTTAACCATTCAGAGTACTCTTCTACAGCCTGGCGAGCGGATAAGCGCGGTCGGCTTTCCGGGAGTCGGAGAATACACCCATATCCTGAAGCATGCGGAGGTTCGCTCGCTTGGCAGAGGCCCAGATCCGGTCCCGACTGCGATAACAGTCAAACAGGCGCTGAGCGGCGACTTCAACGCTGCCTTGGTGAGAATGGACGGTCAACTTCTAGGCCGAAGCCGCATGGGAGGCGAAGACCTACTGACCTTGCAATCGGGTGCGACAACTTTCGAAGCGGGCATCGAGGGAGCATCCGATTTTCTCGATCAGCTTCAGCAAAGTTCTTATCTGCGTTTGACGGGAGTATGTATTACGGAGGTGAATGAGGCCCACGTGGCTCGCGGCTTCCGAATCTTGCTCTCCTCGCCTAGGGATATTGTTGTTCTTTCGCATCCTTCGTGGTGGACGTTCCAAAGACTCTTAGTGGCCATAGCGGGCATGGCTGCTTTGATTCTGGGAACGCTCACCTGGATTGGACTGCTGAAAACCCGCGTCGCTCGCCAGACCGATTTACTTCGCGAAACCTTGGAATCCACCGAGGACGGAATGCTGGTATGCGAGGCTTCGGGTAAAATCATCACCTCCAACCGGAACTTCGTCGAGATGTGGAAGATCCCGGATCAGATCAACGAATTGTGCGACGCTAAACGAGCGCAGCAATTTGTTCTCGAACAATTGGTCGACCCGGACGCGTTTCTTAAGAGGGCCGGCGAATTATATTCAGACCCCAACCAACGCAGCCACGATGTTCTGCATTTCAAGGATGGCAGAACCTTCGAACACTCTTCGCGGCCCCTTCGCTCGCGTTCGGGGACGCTGATTAGAGTCTGGAATTTTCGCGATACCACCGGCCGGCTTCGTGTGGAAGCGGAGCTCCGAAGGGCCAAGGAGGCAGCCGAAGCCGCGAACCGTGCAAAAAGCGAATTCCTGGCCAACATGAGTCACGAAATCCGGACGCCCATGAACGGCATTCTCGGCATGACCGAACTCACGCTCGATACGGATCTAGACGGTGGTCAGCGAGAGAATCTGCTGACGGTGAAGTCTTCTACGGAGTCATTGCTGATCATCATCAACGACATTCTGGATTTCTCGAAGATCGAGGCTGGCAAGTTCGCTCTCGACCCGATTGAATTCGACATGCGCGACAACATCGAGGAGAGCGCTCAAACCCTAGGGTTGCGAGCATTCGAAAAGCAGCTAGCCTTAACTTCTAATATTGCGCCGGACGTGCCGCACATGGTAGTGGGCGATCCGACGAGGCTCCGCCAGATCGTAACGAATCTGGTCTCAAATGCGGTCAAGTTTACCGACGCGGGCGAAGTGAATATCGAGGTGGAAATGGAGTCGACGAGCGATGACGAGGTCGTGCTCCATTTTGTAGTCTCCGACACCGGGATTGGCATTGCTCAGGAAAAACTGGCCGCCATATTCTCACCCTTTGTCCAGGCGGATACTTCCACCACTCGAAAGTATGGCGGCACGGGTTTGGGGCTGAGTATCTCAGCGCGCTTCGTCGAAATGATGGGAGGCAGAATTTGGGCGGACAGCCAGCCCAACGTTGGCAGCAAGTTTCACTTCACCGCCCGTTTCCGACGGGCCGCAAATCTAAGTTCGCCTGCACAGCCGGTACCGACTATTTCGATGTCTGGAGTCGCCGTCCTGATTGTTGACGACAATGCCACAAACCGCCGAATCCTGGCTCAGACGATTACCGATTGGGGAATGATTCCGTCGCTCGCGAGGCGCGCCGACGAGGCGCTGCATCTGCTGAAGTCGGCGGTCGCTGCGGGATCTCCCTTCCGGTTGCTGCTCTCAGACCAGCACATTCCCGAAATGGACGGTTTCACACTGGCTGAGCGAATTGCGGAAGACGCCTCGCTTAAAACTCTGAAGATTTTACTTCTGACATCAGGCGGTCAACGCGGGGATGGCGCTCGGTGTAGACAGTTGGGTATTAGTGCATACCTGAGGAAACCGCTAAGGCAATCCGAACTCCGGGCAGCTATTATGGCCGTTCTGGCGACGCCATCGTCTGCGGAAGTGCCGCTTGCCCCAGTTACACGGCATTCCCTCAGGAAAGATCAGGCGCGACGTCGCAACGTTCTTGTCGCGGAGGACAATCTCGTAAATCAGAAGGTGATCAAGGCCCTGCTGGAGCGGCGAGGCTTCTCGCCTCGAATTGTTTCAAACGGCCTCGAAGCGATCACCGCCATTCGAGAGCAGCCCTTCGATCTGATTCTGATGGATGTCCAAATGCCTCAAATGGATGGCTTAGCAGCGACAGTCGAGATCCGCCGCTTGGAGGCTCAACTGAAGCGGAGGCACAACATCGTAGCCATGACCGCACATGCCATGAGCGGTGACCGCGAAAGATGTCTAGAAGCTGGTATGGACGGCTATCTCTCGAAGCCTATTGAACTAGCACGGCTAAACGAGATATTGTGCCAGATAGAAACCGAGGACGTTGAGTCACGTTTGATTGAAGTGTGAACCGTCGGCCGAAGATAGTAGCCTGGAGTCGCGCCAGGTAACGAGGTCGTTGCCGGGTAGCAGCTTGATGGTAAACACGTGTGGCTGACGCATTCCGCTTTTCAGGCGCATTAGTGCCCAGAACGCCGGTGGGTCCGGCGATCCAGACGGGCCTAAATCGGCATCTTTCCTGCATCAGTACTTGCCACGTCACGCGATGTGTACGTCAGGGACGACGAAAATCGATTTGTGTTTTCACCGCTGTCCCGAAGTGCCTCGATTGCGCCCCTGGCACCCCTTCTTGACAACGAGACCCGCCCGTTCGATAGCATAGTTCGGACACTGGAACATTACATGCCGCTAGCGCCTTTCCTGTTTCTCTTTGCCTCCCTCGCACAGAGCCCCACAGTTGTGAATGGCGGGTTCGAGTCTTTAGAGATTGCCTCTGGATGGAGCCGCACCACGCCCAATTCGCTGTCGGACATCTCCGTTCAAATCGATACCGCCAACCGGCGAGAAGGGCGCCAATCTCTACTCGTCAAAGCGGGCTATCCTTCAACCTTCAGTCTCTATCAGAAAATATTTCTGCCAACAGGTACGTTGTGGCGAGCCACAGTTTGGGTGCAGGAAGAAGACGGCGCTGGAGTGGCCGCACTGCGTATCGAAACGCCAGCCGGCGACCAGGGCGCGAGCCGGCCCGCACCTGGAAAAGAAAGGTGGCAGCAGGCCCAGGTTCTCTTTCGTGTTCCCTCACCTGGCTGGATTAGGCTGCGTCTAGCTGCGTTCGAACACTCAAGCGGCAAAGTCTGGTTTGACGATGTGCACCTCGATCCCGTCGACGAAGCAGACCAGACCGAAGTGGTCGAAATTAATTCGTCGCACATCAGCGACCGGCCGATCGACTTGAAACAAGGCGGCCAGTTCATCGAACCACTCTGTCGTCTTCTTTCTTCGATGGTTGCCCAACAGGTGGATGCAACCAGCTTCGAGGACGAACCCCCATGGAAGCCCAGTTACAAACGCGATATTGATAAGCCCTATCGGCCTTGGTACCCCGACGGTGCGGTGCATCTTGCCCGGTATTCTCTTGATACCCACGACCCATTCAATGGTAAACAGTCGGAGGAGATTGAGTTGCCCGCTGCCCACGCCTGGGCGGGCATCTCACAAGATGGCTTTTACGTCTCCCAGCTTCATCGTTATCGTCTCCGTCTACACCTCCGTAGTGAGGGAAGTGTGCAAGCGCGCGCCTCTTTGCACGGCGACGGCACCACCTTAGCTGAGCCGGTTTCGCTCGGCCCAGGCTCTCCCGTTTGGAAGGGCGTGGACGTAACTTTGACAGCGCGCCGATCTTCTCCAAACGCCACTCTCACGATCGAATTTCAAGGCCCCGGCGTCCTCTGGCTCGACCGTATCTATCTGATCGATGAAGCGGCTGTACTCGGTATCTGGCGGCCGGACGTGGTTGAAGCCCTTGCTGCCATGAAACCCGGTGTCGTTCGCTTCGGTGGCAGTACTCTAGAGGTCTTTGAGTGGGACAAATGCCTGGGCAGTTGGGACCGCCGCGTGCCATACGCCACGGAGCCTTGGGGCGGCCTCGATCCCAACTTTATCGGCGTGGAGGAGTTTGTTCAACTCTGCCGTTACGTCAAAGCGGAGCCGTTGATTTGCGTGCGATGGACCGGCAAGAGGCCGGAAGACGCTGCCGCCGAAGTTGAATATTTCAACGGCGGCTCCGACACTCCTTGGGGCCGCGTCCGCAGTCAAAATGGCCACCCGGACCCTTACCGGATCAAGTACTGGCAAATCGGCAACGAGATCGGCGGCGGCGCTTACGACGCTTCCGTCAAAGCCTTTGCCGAAGCAATGCGTCGTGTCGATCCGGCTATTAAGATTCTATCCTCGTTCCCTTCTGAGGACACGCTGAAGCTTGGTGGAGGCTACCTCGACTATCTGTGCCCGCATCATTACGACGTCGCGAACCTCACCGCTGAAGAGCACAGCTTTCAGGACCTGCAAGATCAAATCACGCATTATGCCAACGGCAAGGACGTGCGAGTGGCCGTGACGGAGTGGAACACCACTGCCGGCCAGATGGGCCTGACGCGCGGGATGTTGCTGACGCTAGGGAATGCACTCAGTTGCTCGCGCTATCAGAACCTGATGCATCGCTATAGCAGTCTGGTGGAGATTGCCATCCGGTCGAACCTCTCCGACAGTTTCGGGTCGGGCGTTATCCAGCCGGGCCCCGGATGGCTCTACCGTTCGCCGACCTATTATTCGCAGACCTTATATCAGCGCGCCGCGGGCACTTTCCCGCTGCAAGTGGTTCGCCCAGACGATCTGTCGTGGCATCTCAAAGAACCAGACCTGAGCGCCACCATGAGCGCCGATGGGACAAAATTGCGGATTTACGCAGTCAACTCCAGCACGCGGCCCCGCACGGTGAGAATGGACCTGAAGAATTTTGCCGGCTCTATCGTTGGCTCGCAGGTCATGACGCTCAGAGATACCTTGCATGCTGGCGACTCCGAGGCGATGAACGCACATGACGATCCGAATCGCATTGCGATTTCGGTTCGCAGCGCCGCTCTGCGCGGCAAATCGGTTCAATATAGCTTCGAAGCACTGTCAGTAACGCTGATTGAGTGCGATCTACGCAAATCGCATTAACAAACAATCTACAGAATGACAATCGGGATTTGTTTCGCAAGATGGATTGTCGGAATCCAACTCCAGTACACTCCGTTTATGACAACCCTTGGGCGAGTGCTTCCTTTTGTTTCACGTTACTGGGTTTTGCCTTTCTTGGCCAGCACTGTATTGGGCGCACCTTCGGCCGCCCTTCAGGATCTGCTGCACCAGATATATGAGGAACATGTATTTGAGGCTGATTTGCCCCCGAGTTTCGAATGGCTGGATGACGGAGCGACGTACACCGCGCTGGAAAAGTCCCAAGACGTGCCGGACGGGCAAGACCTGATTCGCTACGTCACGGCCTCCGGCAAGCGCGAAATCCTCATTTCCGCAAAAAAGCTAGTTCCGGCCGGTCAAAAACAGGCGCTCCGCATTGAAGGATACCAGCTATCCAAGGATAAGCAGCGATTACTCGTCTTCACAAATTCGAAGCCAGTTTGGAGACAACATACGCGAGGCGACTATTGGCTTCTCGATCTAAATACAAACACTCTGAAGAAGCTTGGGGGCGATGGTGAGCCGTCCACCATGCAGTTCGCCAAGTTCTCGCCAGATGGCGGCGCGGTTGCGTTTGTACGTTTAAACAATTTGTTCGTTCAAAATCTCGATAATGACCGCATTCGACAGCTGACCCGAGACGGGTCGCACACGATCATCAACGGTACGTCAGACTGGGTTTACGAAGAAGAGTTAGGGCTGCGAGATGCTTTCCGCTGGAGTCCGGATGGCAAGCATATCGCTTTCTGGCACTTCGATTCGAGCGGTATCGGAGAGTATCCGTTAGTGGACTACACGGATTCGATCTACCCAGCCATCAAAATGATCCCGTATCCCAAAGCTGGAACAACAAACTCTGCAGCCAGCATTGGTGTGCTCAACGTGCGCTCGGGCAAGTCGAGACGGATGAATATCCTTGGAGACCCACGCAATAACTATATAGCTCGTATGGAATGGGCAGGCAACTCCAATGAGTTAGTGATTGAACAACTGAATCGGCTGCAGAACACAGCCGATTTGTTGCTGGCAGATGCATCTACGGGTGAGACCAGGAGAATTTTTCGAGATCAGGATAAAGCGTGGGTGGATGTGAACGAGATTCGCCCGTTTGGTCAATCGTTTATATGGTTAAGCGAACGGGATGGCTGGCGGCACGCTTATCTGGTGAATCGCGATAATTCCGACGCCTGGCTTTTGACGCCGGGCGCTTTTGACGTTATTGGTATTAACGGATTATCCGAAGCTCAACATGTGCTTTACTTTACGGCGTCGCCGGAGAATGCAACGCAGGCCTATCTGTATAGGGTAGGGATCGGCGGCAGCGGGACCTTGGGCGTGAGCGTGAGAATCACGCCAGCAAACGAACCGGGCTACCACTCTTACGTTGTTTCGCCGAGCGGGGAGTGGGCACTGCATGGATTTAGCCGCTTCGATGATCCATGGCGGTTCGAGTTGGTGGGGCTTGCTGACTCGCATTCTGTTCATATGTTCGCGGACAATTCGCGGCTTAGGGACAAGGTTAAGCCCCTGTTGGCGAATAAGAGTGAGTTCTTTCAAATCGATATAGGCAAGGGAGTGTCGCTGGACGGATGGTTAATTCGACCTAAGAATTTTGACCCGGCCCTAAAGTATCCCGTTCTGGTTAACGTCTATGGAGAGCCGGCGGCGCAGACGGTCATTGACAGGTGGGGTGGTAGCCTCTTTCATCGCGCGTTGGCGGAGGAAGGGTACGTTGTGGTGAGCTTTGACAATCGCGGTACGCCGGCCCCTAAAGGCCGCGAATGGCGCAAGATTGTGTATGGCTCAGTGGGCCCATTGGCTGCGGAAGAACAAACGCTGGCAATACAGAAGCTCTGTGCTGAACGATCCTACCTGGATTCGAGCCGAATTGCGGTTTGGGGATGGAGCGGAGGGGGAACGGACACGTTGAACCTAATGTTCCGGTCGCCGGACACTTATAGAGTTGGAATGGCCGTTGCTCCAGTGCCAGATCAGCGACTCTACGATACGATCTACCAGGAGCGGTACATGGGCCTTCCGCAGGATAATCCAGAGGGCTATCGGCGTGGAAGCGCTATAAACTTTGCGGCCAGACTCAAAGGACATTTGCTGCTGGTACACGGGACAGGCGACGACAATGTCCACTTTCAGGGTTCGCAGATGCTGATTAACAAGCTTGTGGAGTGTGGCAAACAATTTACTTTTATGGAGTATCCGAACCGAACTCACGCCATTCGCGAGGGCGAAGGAACAACCATTCATTTATACACTCTTCTGTCCGGCTATTTGGAAGAAAATCTTCCCAGCACACCGGCACAACAATAGAGCGCTGGACGCTAGCTGGCTTCGACGAAGCTAAGCTACCTTTCTCCTTTGGAGCCATCTCCAGCTCGTTGACACCTACAGCCGCACCGGCGAGCTCCCCGCGAATCGACCAGCAGAACTATCACCTTGAGGTCAATTTAATAGAACCAAGTTGGCTAACAGGTTTATGGCGAATTTGTATCTAAGTACCAATAAATACACAAACTTACTAGGGTCGTCAGGCGGCTTTGTCCGCTGTTAATCTTAAAGCGGACTCAACAAATGCCAGTAAATATTGCTACGAATCGTTACAAAGTGAAGGGGCTTCTGGGCGACGGCGGGATGGGCACGGTCTACCGTGCGCTCGATACACGCACTAACACTTACGTCGCACTAGAAACACTGCGTGAACCCGCCGACCCTACAATGCTTCAAATGTTCAAGCGTGTGCGCCTGGACTTAGCCAAGGTTCCGCACCCCAACATTGGAGAGGTAGGTGATGTTGACGAAATCGAAGAAGATGGCGTCCGAAAGTCTTGTTTGATAACGCCGTTGCTGCCAGGAACCACCTTAGCCACCCTCATCCAGTCGTCTAGTCCGCGGCTTACCACCGATTTTGTCGTCAACCTAGTCGTGCAAGTGTGCCGGGGTCTCCAAGCCGCGCACGAAATGGGTCTGATTCATGGCGATCTGAAGCCTGGCAACATCTTCATCATGGATGACGATACCGTCAAAATCATCGATTTCGGCCTTGTCTACACCATCGAAAACAAATCCGCTAATGCATTAAAGGGCACCTTTCAATACATGCCGCCGGAACAGCTCGACGGCACCGCGCAACCTAATCGCAGCTTTGACATTTTCTCGCTCGGCGTTGTCGCCTACGAAGCCTTAGCGCTTCATCAACCGTTCAAACGCGGCACCTTCCGAGATACCGCCGAAGCAATCCGTAACTTTGTTCCCCAGGCTATTTCAGAAAGAAATTCCAAAGTCTCGCAACTGATCAGCAAAGCAGTGCAAGTCGCCATGGCCAAGCATCCCAGTTACCGGTACGCCACTGCCCACGAATTCGCCGAAACGCTGCAAAAAGCTCAGCACGATCAGCCGATCGAACGCTTCGATCCCGCCGTGATCCGTCCTCGCATCGACCGTGCGCAAGAAGCGTTCAACGGCGGCGATTCCAATCTTGCATGCGGAATCCTTAACGAACTCGCGGCTGAAGGCAATCTCGATACCGCCATCACTCACCTCCGGTCGCAGATTGACGAGGCGAACAAGCAAAGAAGAATTCGTCAACTCTTGACGGGCGCGCAAACACGCATTGAGCAGGAAGAGGCTCTACCGGCATTGGAAGAACTCGAAGAGATTCTCGAACTCGATCCCCAAAACCTCGAGGCCCGCACGCTTCGCAAGCAGCTCGAAGAGCAACGCAGCAAGCAGCAGGCCTCAGAGTGGCTCCATCGCGCTCGCAACCACTTCGACCACGGCGATTTTAACGAAGCACGCCGCGCTTTGAAAGAAGTCTTCAATCTTAGGTACGATGATCCCGACGCCGTCGGCCTCAAGGCCCAGCTGGATAGCCGCGAAAAGGAAGTTGAAATGGCGCGAACCGAGATATCGCAGTTGTATACTTCGGCCCTACGGGATAGTCAAGTCGGTGAAGTCGGCGCTGCCCTAAGCAAGCTTGAGAAGCTGCGCGAACTGTCGAGAAATGTCGCCGGTGCTTGTATCCCCGAACGCGACAAAGTTTTCCAAACGCTCTACAACGACCTCTGCGCCGAACGTGATCGTATCAATAATTCTTATTCTGAAGGAACCCGCGAGCTCTCCGAAAACAGCTTCGAGAAAGCGCTGGAAATTTGTCGCGCCATTCTAGTGCGCTACCCGCAGAACCAGAAATTTCACGTCCTACGGCTTAAGGTGGAACAATCCCAGCGACAGCAGCTCTCCTCCTACATTGCCGAGGTCGGTGGCGCTGTGGACACCGAACCCAACCTCGACCGCCGCGTGGGTTTGCTTGAGGAAGCCTGCAAACGCTATCCGGGGCAATTCTCGTCCCAGCTCTCCCTTGCTCGCGAATTGCGCGACCTCGTTACCTCGATCGTCGCAAAGGCGCGCGCGTATGAGGAGCGCGGCCAGTTCGTTGAAGCGATCGCTCAGTGGACCACTCTTTCCGATCTTCATCCTCTCTATCCCGATATCGACGTGGAAATCAATCGGCTCGAACGACGTCGGGAGCAACACTCCGAAGAAGACAAGAAGTCCCGCCTCATTGGGAAAATAAATCGTGCCCTCGGCAGTTCCGGCTATGCCGACGCCGAGCGGCTGAGTCTGGAAGCCCTGCTCGAATTCCCGCAGAATTCCGAACTCTTGACTCTCTTACGTCTCTCCCAGGAAGGCGTCGAACGAAATCGCGAAGCCAACCGCTTATTTGAAGAAGCCAAAGCGATTCTCGCCAACGGCGATTCAGAACAGGCCATTGCCCTCCTTCGCCAGGCCCATGATCTCGACCGCGACAATAGTGTAATTGTTAATGCGCTCGTCGATCTGTTAGTGGAGCACGCGCACACTCTGCTCGACAAAGACGCCTCTGCGGCGGAACCTTCTGTTATGGAGGCGAAGCGGCTCGACCCAGAACGTTCATCTGTCAAAGACGTCGTCGCTCTCCTTGCGCGAGCCAAAGGAAAAGAAGCGCCAGCACAGAGCTACCTTCAGGAGACGCCCACCCACGCTAAAAACGAGGAACCGAGCGTGTCGGGTGCCACCGACATCGACCTTGAACTAGAGAGCTATGCACGCCTAGTGACAGTGCCCGAGGAATCTCCCATTGTCGCGCCTCCGATACAGCCGCCGGCTTCTCCCATCCAACCTGCTCCTCCCAAACCGCCTTCGCCATCGAACGGACCGCGGATTGTTCAACAGATTCGCGAAGCCGGAGAGTTGTTTGTTCAAAACGTCGAAAGCCGTCTAGGCATCGAATACCGAAACGTGGTCGGTCTCATGGTCGGTTGTCTGGTGTCCTTCATTATTCTTGGCTTGACTCTTTTGTACATCAACAGGCCGCACCCCGCCCTCGTGGCTGACGGCCAGGCAAACAAACCTGCCGTTGCTGACCAAGCCCAGAGCAAAGATCTCTTAGCCCCCGGCAGTTCCGGACATGAGGCCACCAACGCGACGAGCGATGCTGCCAGCAACTCCCCGTCAGCCGGTCAAACAGAGACACTTACTCCCGCGAAAAGCCCTGCGGTCGATGAGGACCCCGGTGGCAGCTTCGCCACTGTTGGCGACAGCCAGCCGCAATCTCGCGACGCCCGCCCCGGAGAAGTGACCGATCTCGGCCACGCCATCAGCACCGCACCCATCTTGTCGCGTGTCGGTATCTCTGTCACTCCCAAAACCGCCAAACTCTTCATTGATGACCGTCCCGTGCGCCCCCAAAAGCCCGGTGTTTGGGTCTGGACCGCTGCGTCCGGCCTGTACCAATGCAGGTTAACCGCCGAAGGCATGAACGACGAAACTTTCACGATTACCTTGAAAAAAGGCATCCCTTTCAACCGGCGCGTTGACATGACGCCTAAAGGTCCGCCGGTCGCGCCTCTCACTATTACAGGTGGAACTCCCGGCTCAACCGTAAGCCTCGATGACTCCGCCATCGGCCAGTTGGATGATAAAGGCGGCTTCGCCTACTCAGGCGTTGCTAGCGGAACGCATACCATTCAGCTCAGCAAGCCCGGTTACAGTTCGCGCACATTCTATGGGCAAGTCTTCGTACCTGGCAAGGCCTTTGATTTGCCCGGGGACAAGCAATTAAGCGTGGAAGCGGGTTATGCGAGGGTGACCGTCACGCCCGCCCATGCCACAGTCGCCTATAAGAGATCGGACGAAACTGACAAGCACCCGGTGTCCGATCTTAGTAAGGCTCTCACCTTGCAACCCGGCGACTATGAGTTCGCGGCCGCTGCCCTCAATCACTCGGCGAGCATCATTCAAGTAAGAATCCAGGCAAATCAAACTGCATCTGTTGCTTTTGACCTACAGCCAATAAAAGTAAAAGAAACGAAAATGGAGTTTGTAAATATGGACGAAGTGATCAAGAAAAATGGCGAATGGTACCACGGCAGAACTGACAAATACATCCGTTTGATGACTAACGACTCCACGAACACGATCCTTTTTTCCAAGGAGTTCAAGGTTAAGAAAATGGCGTGGCAGATTTCTGTGGGCGGCAATACGATCACCTATAAACTCGACGCCAAAGGCATCTCCATTACAAGGAATATTGATGGAGTGGAAACCACTGAAAGAGTTAAAGACGACTTCAGCAGTACCAACAACCCTTCTGCTTCATACGCAGCCACAATCAAGCTAGAGAGAAACGAGGTGATCATGGCCCGGCAGGACGGAACCCTCGTGAACACTTTGCACGATGATAAGCACAACTGGTTGCAGGCTCAGATCTTCGCCAAAGGAGATACATACTTTAGCTTCTCGCCAGGTCATTAGTGCGCACTTCCAGCTAAGGAGTGGCCCCGCTGGAGAGCATATTCGAGGGCCGGCTCAGCGATGCAGGGCGTTTTCTCCCCCACAGCGAATAACCGCACGAATCCGCTCCAAGGCGCGGTGAATCCGCACTCTGAGATTGCTCCGGCGTATCCCCAATTCTCGGCAAATCTCGTCTTTATCCTGCTCTTCCAGAAATGCCTTGCGAAGAATTACCTGGTCCGTATTCGATAGCTGACTCAGCGCCGCGCGGACGAGAGTTTTGCGCTCCTCCGACATGGATTCCAACTCCGCGCTGGCCGATTGATCGGCAGGTTCAGGGGCGTTCTCGACCGCTTGTTGATAACGGTTGCCAGCGCGGAAGAACTCCGACAAAATGTTTTCGCAAACCGAGTTGACGAACGCGCCCAAGCGCTCGGGATGTTGGATTCCGCGCTTGTTCAAAACGTGCAAAACCCGAAGAAAGGTCTCCTGACGCACATCTTCCACCAGTTGACCGGAACGGAGGCGCGAGCGCAGCTTAATGACGAGCAGGTCGCCGAAGTAGCGTGTAAAGTGCTTCTCAATTTCAGGATCGCGCTGCGTCAGGCGGCTTACGTAATCCTGGTCGAATGCATGCCGCTCCAAAATGTGCCGCTGCGAATGGGCTGGATGGTACACCTGAGGTACGGGATTCAACGCCGCTTCAAATGCGAGTTTTTTCATTGGTTTAGGTCCTTTTTTACTCAATGAGGGATTTGTTTGGCACCTGACAGGCTGCTTCGCAACAACTGCCTCATCATTAAGGGCGGAAAAGGCCGTCGAAAACCGTAATGTCTGGCAAGTTTTCTTGTAAGGATCTGGAGGCGGTCCCACACCCGCCAAAGAACAGGTAGTCTAATAGGCGGCGGTCGATAGGATGGAAATGCCGGCTCAGCATTTAACACAGCTATTGCAAGCTTGGAGCGAAGGTCAGCAAGATGCCCTTGAGGAGATTCTGCCGATGGTATACGACGACCTGCACAGGCTGGCGCAACGCTACATGTCCGACGAGCGAGCGGGACACACGCTGCAAGCCACCGCGCTGGTAAACGAGGCGTACCTTCGACTATTGGATTCGGCGAATCCAAGCTGGCAGAACCGAAGTCACTTTTTCGCGGTATGCGGGCGGATTATGCGGCGCATTTTGGTGGATTGGGCTCGTTCCCGCCAAGCGCTCAAACGGGGTAGTAACGTGCCTCCATTAGAGTTGCACGAGGCGGTAGCGGCCACGGGGAGGCCGGGTACCGACCTGGTTGCTATCGACGATGCGCTGCAGGCTTTGGCGCTATTGGACGAGCGTAAGAGTCAGGTTGTTGAGCTACGGTTTTTTGGCGGACTCAGCGCGAAGGAAACGGCCGAAGTGCTGCGCGTTTCGGAAGAGACGGTGTTGCGGGATTGGAAGCTGGCAAAGAGCTGGCTCCGGCGCGAACTGAGCAAGGAGCCCTCCAATGGAAAATGATCGTTGGCGGAAAATTGAGCGAGTTTACCATGCGGCACTCGAGCAGGAGAAGAGCAACAGGGCAGCCTTTATTCAACAAGCCTGCGGCGGAGACGAGTCGCTAGAGGAGGAAGTGGAATCGCTTCTATCGCAGACGGAGGGAGACGAAAGTTTTCTGGAGGCACCGGCAATGGAAGTCGCGGCCAAGTCTCTGGCAATGTCGGTGGGCGCGACTAGTCGAGTAGCGAGCTCAACCACGCATTCTTTCCCGGCCGCCATCGGCCGCTATCGGGTTGTTCGCGTGCTAGGCGAAGGCGGCATGGGCATCGTATATGAGGCTGAGCAGGAACAACCGCGCCGCAGCGTGGCTCTGAAAGTGATCAAGCCCGGCTTTGCCACGCCCGAACGAGTATGGCGGTTCGAGCATGAATCAAAAGCGCTGGGACGGCTCCAGCATCCCGGGATCGCTCAGATCTACGAAGCAAGCACCGCCGACAACGGCTTCGGTCAGCAGCCGTACTTTGCCATGGAGTTCATCCGCGGACAATCGCTGCTGGGGTACGCGGAAGCTCATCGACTCAACACCCGACAGAGGTTGGCTTTGACGGCGAAAATCTGTGATGCGGTGCAGCATGCACACGAGCGTGGGCTGGTTCATCGCGATTTGAAACCGGGCAATATTTTGGTGGATGAGACAGGACAGCCGAAGATTCTCGATTTCGGGGTAGCGCGCGTGACGGAGAGCGATGCGCAAGCGACGCGTCAAACCGACCTGGGGCAAATAGTGGGAACGCTGGCCTACATGAGCCCAGAGCAAGTACTGGCCGATCCGCAAGCAGTAGATACGCGCAGCGACGTTTATTCGCTTGGCGTGATCCTATATGAACTGTTGTCCGGACGTCTGCCCTACGACGTAAGCCACCGCCAGTTGCACGAAGCCATACAAACGATCCGGGAAGAGGATCCCACATCTCTCAGCTCCATCAACCGCGACTACCGGGGCGACATCGAAACCATTGTCGGGAAGGCACTGGAGAAAGACAAAGCGCGGCGGTACGCGGCGGCGGCGGATCTGGCCGCGGATATTCAGCGGTATCTAAATGACGAACCGATTACGGCACGGAGGCCGAGCGCCAGCTATCAACTGCAAAAATTTGCGCGGCGGCACCGGGCCCTGGTGGCGGGTGCAGCGGCGGTGTTTGTGGTGTTGGTGGGTGGGATTGTGGCGAGCAGTTGGCAGGCGATACGAGCGAACCAAGCCGGAAAGGCAGCGCTGGCGCAACGGGATCGGGCAGCGAGCGAAGCGCGGACCGCGGACGCCGTACAGAAGTTCATAGAAGATATTTTTGAGACGAACAGCAGCGACCAGGCGGATCCCGTTAAGGCTCGTCAGACCACGGCCCGCCAACTCCTCGATATCGGCGCCCGGAAGATCGACACAGAGCTGGATAATGCCCCGGCGGCAAAAGAACGCATGCTTGGTATCCTGGCGGACCTATACTACGGACTCGGTCTTTCCGATGAAGCGGTTGCACTGGATCGAAAACGCGTGGCGGTGGCGAAGGCGTCCTTCGGTGCGAATGACCTCAGGGTGGCCGCAGCGATGTCCCATCTGGGTGCGAGCATGCACGCATCACGAGCGGTGAACGAAAGGGAGGCCGTGCTGTTAGAGGCAAAGGCGATTCTCGATCGTAATCGCGATTTTACTTCGCGGGCACGCGGCGAACTGCTGCTGGCTCTTGCCGAGCACTATCAAAGCACCGACCGGCGGAAGGCTCTCGATTACGCTGGAGAAGCTGTCGGCTTATACCGGGCAATGCCGCCTTCCGCCGAACTCGCATCGGCCCTGTACCATCAAGGGACAATCTACGAAGTGTCGGGGGATTACGCAAAGGCCGCGGCGGCGCTGAACGAAGCCGTAGCAATTTCGCTCAAAGCGAACGGTAATCGCGATCCGACGTTGCCGATGTACGCCGCGACGCTGGCAGAAGCCGATGCCGAGTTAATGCAATACGATGCCGCCAAGCAGAATTTTGAGCTTGCGGTAAGAACGGCCAGAGCCTTGAACGGCGAAGAGCACGTTGACACCATCGAGAGCGAAGCTCGTTTGGGCGGTTTTTTCTCACAAATTTCGCAATATCGGGAAGCTCTCCGCTATCTGAAGCACGCGCGCGACGTCTGTTTGAAAACCAAAGGTGCGGACGATCCGTTTTATACGCCCCAGATGTTGATGCTGTATGGCCAGACACTGGCCGCGAGTGGACATTTGGAAGAGGGTTTGGCGGCCATTTCGCAGGCGGTGGAAAACCGCCGTAAGAATCGCCCCGGGACCCGCTATCTGGCGCAAATGCTGTCAGAGCAGGCTTCCGTCCTGACCGATCTCGCAGAGTACAAGAAGGCGCAGGCAAGCTTGGACGAAGCGGCTGCCATCGGTAAGAAGGTTGGATTCGAGGTGCACGAGTACACTTCCGCGCGTCTCAAACTCGCATTCGCGTTAAGGAAGCCGGAAGAGGCTGCGGCGATCATGGAGCGCTCCTATGGCCCTCTGTCGGATCATGATCCGCTGTCGCTTAAACTGTTGAGAAATCTCACAGCGCGCGCTGAGCTGGCGTTGGTCAATGACGATCCCGCCGATGCAGCCCGTCTGGCGGAGCGCGCGTCAGATGCAATAGCGTCGAGCTCGATCCGTCCATATCTTAGATTTTGGGAAGCCCGTGCGGCGCTCGACGAGGGGAATTCGTATCTCCGGCAGCACCGTGCTTCCCAGGCATTGCCTCGATTGCAGCGCGCAGTCGAGCTGGATTCGGAAATGTTCGACCCGCTAAGCACGGAGATGCTACCCGCTCAAGGGGCTCTCGCGACTGCTTTCTTGCAAATTGGCGACCGCGGCAGCGCTGCGAAGCTTCTGGCGCAAGCTGAGTCCAATTGGAGGCGGCACCGGCACTTAGGAGAACGCTATGAACAGCCCATTCGAGCGTTACGGCGGAGCTTCGGGGCTGGCTTGAATTAAACGGGCGCATTCACTATCATTTGACTTCCACTGAACGGGGCGAAGATTACCGCACGAGATTAGGAGTTCTGAATTTATTCCTCGCGCCCGACGGCAAGGGTTCGCCCACTGTCTTACACAAGCGCAGCGGCGTGAAGTTCCCTTTCTTCGGGGTGACGGTGAGAGAGTGTTTGACGTACACGCACTATATGGAAGAACGCTTGCACTCCGATTATCGTTATGATCGTAAATTCCGCGGCAACATAACGGACGGGGACCGCGCCTGGCGGGACGAGCACACCCTGTTCGTGCCCTACAAATGCGCTCTGCCCGCTGCCGGCGGAATGCTGGAGCATGATCTGCCGCGGCGCGGCCTGCCGCCTCAGCGCGCAAGCGCCGCCAGTTCAATTGCTTGTATCGACGAGGCGGATAATCACCAAGCCATCGCCGTTCCTTTGCGCGATCACCCGTACCATGCAAACCAATATTCTTGAATACCTCGAAAACGGCGGCGCAAAGCACTTTCCGGCCAAGGTGGCCATCGTCGATCCGGAGAAATCCTACACATTTGCCGAAGTTGAGCGCCATGCCAAATGCTGTGCTGCCGCCATACTTCAGCGCACCGCTGTCGTCTCCAAGCCCATCGCCGTGCATCTTCCCAAATCCGCCGGCGTGATTTTCGCGGATCTCGGGATTGTTTACACCGGCAACGTCTATACCAATCTCGATGTGAAATCGCCTGCCCAGCGGACCCGGAACATCATCCAGAACATCGACCCAGTCCTGGTAATCTCGTCACGCGCCTTGGCTCCGCAACTCAGTGCCATCGAAGTAACTCCCGACAAATTGCTTTTCATTGAAGATATCTGCAATGCCGCGCCGGTATACGATAATGCCGCTCTCTTACGTCGTCTCGACTCCGTGATCGACACCGACCCTTTGTGCATCATCAACACTTCCGGTTCTACCGGTACGCCCAAGGGAGTCGTGCTCAATCACCGCAGCACGATCGATTACATGGACTGGTGCTTCCAACGGTTTGCGTTCACAGGCACAGAGCGCATCGGCAGCTTATCGCCGCCGTATTTCGATCACTACACTTTGGAACTCAATCTCTGTATGGCGAAAGGCGCCACTCTTGTCATCATCCCCGACCAACTTGCCATCTTCCCGGTAAAGCTTATGGAATTCATAGTCGAGCAGGCCATTAGTTTCGTCTTTTGGGTACCGTCGATCATGGTCAACATCTGCAACCAGGGGCTACTGGAAACGTTTGGGCCTTCCAGCCTAAAAACCATCTTCTTCGCCGGCGAGGTCTTTCCCATGAGGCATCTGAACCATTGGCGAAGAGCGCTCCCCGAAGCCCTCTTCGTCAACCTATATGGGCCTGCCGAGATCACCGTGGATTGCACGTATTTTGTGCTCGATCGCGAATTTGCCGACGATGAGGCGCTGCCCATCGGCTTCCCCTGCCGCAATACCAGCATCCTAATCCTCAACTCCGACAACCAGCCCTGCGAGATCGAAGAGCGAGGAGAACTCTGCGTGCGCGGCAGTTCGCTCGCCATGGGGTATTGGAACGATCCCGAAAAGACCGCGAAAGGTTTCGTTCAGAACCCGCTCAACCCCAACTATCCGGAGCTGATTTATCGCACCGGCGACCTTGTTTATCGAAATCGCCGCGGCGAAATCATGTTCGTCGGCCGGCTCGATTACCAAATCAAGCATATGGGCTACCGCATCGAACTGCCGGAAATCGAATACCAAGTCCTGGCAATAGATCAGATTGCCAACGCTTGCGTCCTCTATAACCAGCTCAAGAAAGAAATCACTCTGTTCTATGAAACAAAGGCGAGCGATTTAGGTCCCGCCACCATTCGCCAAAAACTGGCGCAGGTATTTCCAAAGTACATGTTGCCCTGCGCGTTTCATCAGCTCTCCGAAATGCCGCGCAACCCCAACGGGAAGATCGACCGAAACGGTTTAAGCCTACGAATGGAGAACGTGGCGTGACCGCTGAAGAATTCGCTGAATGGAGGCGTAAATGAATAACCCCATACAAATCGACCGCGCCACTGTTATCGAGTTGATTTGTCAGACCACAAAGGAGGTTGCCGTTCCACCCCTGGTGGTTCCGGAAATCTTGAACGAGCAGACCTGTTTGTTCGGCTGCGCCGGATTTCTCGATAGTTTGAGCTTGGTGTCGGTCGTTCTGGACGTCGAACAAAAGGTAAACGATTTGTACGACCTCTCGATTTCACTGGCGGATGAGCGCAGTGTTTCCCAGCGGCGAAGTCCTTTCCGGTCGGTGGCCAGCCTAACTGATTTTGTTCTCACGCTGGCCCTTGAACAGCAGAAGAGTTGAAATGGAGGAGACGCCGGTTGCCCTCATCACTGGCTCCCGAACCGGTATCGGGAGATATCTAGCGGAGCAACTGGTAGCTGCGGGCTATTCCGTCGTGGGCTGCAGCCGCGAACCAGCAGATTGGAGTCTTCCCGGATACCACCATTTTTGCGTCGACGTTTCCGAGGAGCCTCAGGTGAAGACTCTTCTTTCCCAAGTACGCAAACGTTTTGGCCGGCTGGATGTTGCGGTGAATAACGCCGGCGTCGCCTCCATGAACCATAGTCTCTTAACGACAGCAGCGACGCTTGACCGCATCATGGAAATCAATGTTCGCGGTACCTTCCTCGTTTCCAGAGAAAGTGCGAAGCTGATGCGGACCGGTGGTTTCGGCCGGATCGTTAATCTTTCTTCGGTCGCCGTGCCACTCAAGCTCGCGGGTGAAGCTGCTTACGTGGCCTCGAAATCCGCGGTCGAAGGATTGACGCAAGTTATGAGCCGCGAATTGATGGAGCACGGTATCACAGTGAACGCGATTGGGCCCGGCCCAATCGATACCGCGCTAGTTCGCAGCGTTCCGCAAGCCGTCATCAAAGCACTAATGGGTCGGCTCACGATCAAGCGAATGGGTCAGCCAAGTGACGTCTTTCATGTTCTCCAGTTCCTTATTGATCGACGAAGCGACTATATTACCGGCCAAGTGATTTATCTGGGAGGCGTCTGAGATGCGGCGTCTTGACTGGCTGTATCGGGTGTTCGAACGAAGCACCGCTGAAACCTTCATGATTTGGAGGGAACAAACGTTCAACTACGGCTGGCTGCTCGGCCAAATCTTGGTATGGGGAAAACGGCTCAGAGAAGTCAATGCAGCGCCGGGTACGGTTCTCTCAATTGAGGGTGACTACTCGCCGGAAACAGTGGCCTTGCTGCTCGCATCCATTGAGCTCGGATGCATTGTGGCGCCTCTCGCCACCGGCTTGCCGGCGCAACGCGAGGAGTTCAAGAACATTTCGGAGGTCCAGGTAGCGATCGCCTTTTCGGGCGGAGATCAATTCTCGATCACAGTACGCGATATCGAGGTCCGCAATCCCCTCACCCGCAAACTGGCGATACAGGCCGATGGGAAGGGCAATCCGGGTTTAATCGTCTTTTCGTCCGGTTCGACGGGAAAGAGCAAGGCGGCGCTCCACGACTTCACGCTGCTGCTGGAAAAGTTCAAGGTTCGGCGTCATTCTCTAGTCACACTGATGATGCTGGCCCTAGATCACCTCGGCGGACTCAACACTCTCTTCTACGTTCTCTCGAATGGCGGGACGATTGTCTTTATGGAGGGACGCGATCCGGAGACGGTCTGCCGGGCGATAGATTGTCATAGCGTTGCGCTCCTGCCCACGTCGCCGACGTTTTTGAACCTCCTTCTCATCTCGGAGGCATATAAGCGCCATAACCTTTCGTCGCTTCGCAGAATCACCTATGGCACCGAGGTAATGCCGCTGCGTACGCTCCAGAGGCTCCATGAGATCCTGCCCGGAGTCGATCTGCTGCAGACATACGGGCTCTCGGAGTTAGGTGTGTTGCGCTCCAAGTCGCGTAGTACGGACTCGCTTTGGGTCAAAGTGGGTGGCGAAGATTTCGAGACGAAGGTTAAGGAAGGCACTCTTTGGGTGCGAGCGAAATCGGCCATGCTGGGCTATCTCAATGCACCATCGCCATTCGATTCGGACGGATGGTTCAATACGGGCGATTCCGTCGAAGTTGACGGCGAGTACATTCGTATACTCGGGCGCAAATCGGAACTGATCAATGTGGGTGGTGAGAAAGTCTATCCTGTCGAGGTTGAAAACGTCCTCCTCGAAATGGAGAACGTTGAAGACGTGGCCGTCAGTGGCGCTCCGAATTCAATTACCGGCCAAATTGTTGTCGCGAGATTTAGCCTTTCGGGCCCGGAAGAACTGCGGGATTTCCGCAAGCGGATGCGCGAGTTTTGCCGCGGCAGGTTGGCCGCTTTCAAGATACCGGCCAAAATCGAAATCGCGGAGGAAGCACTATACGGCGAACGCTTCAAGAAGATGCGCGGCCTGCCCGTGCGCTTCGGCGGTGCTGAGTGAATGCTATGCGGCAGGTGGCCGATCTTAGAAGGATGATCGGCTCGGCAAAGGCGCACGGTGGGACGTTTAGCACGAATCTCTTTCTGACAGATGCCGCCCTTGAGCCGGCCGCGCGCGCGGGTACATTGCTCGCGTCGGAATCTCCAGGCGCGGTCATTTTCTTGAGCCAAGGGCCTCTCTTTGGCCGGCTATACTACGCTGCTGCCGGGAGCGATTACTTGGTCGCTGCCCTCCACCGCCTAAAGCTGCCCCAGACGGGCGCGTTCGTGGTGGACCTGATCGGACGCCGGAGCAAGATCGCGCCTTGGGTAAGCGCGTTCGAAGAAGCTGGCTTCTCGCGCTACAGCACACTCATACGCTTGCAACGGCTCTTCTCCCAGCGGCCGCCGACAACAGACCGGGACCACAACGTCGAGACTGCGCAGGAGCAGGATGCCGAGTCGATTCAGACCGCACTCGCCGTCAATTTCGACCCGTACGCCGATCAGCTCCCGCCGCTCGAAGAGATCGGCCAGGCGGCCACGCGCGGCACGATTCTCCTAATACGCGACGCCGGACGCATAGCCGCGCTTCTCTACTACGACCGCCGCGGGATCACAACCGCTTTCCGCTATTGGCTTGTACTGCCGGACTACCGAACTCAGGGCTTCAGTGACATGCTGATACGGCGATACTTCCAGGATTGTGCCGGTTGCCGCCGATCGGTCCTCTGGGTGCATGAAAGCAATAGCCGCGCCATTCTTATCGACAAGTGGTACGGCTACCGGCCCGATTCAATCGTGGACGTTGTTCTGATCAAACGCTGATTCGTTATGGAAAAAATTCTATCGATATTGCACGAGATTCGTCCCGAGTTCGATTTCGCTGCGTCTCAAGACTTCATCGGCGAGGGTATGCTCGATTCTCTCGATGTCGTCACTCTGGTATCCGACCTCGACAAGATTTACGGCATTTCCATCTCGGGGTTGGATATCGTTCCGGAGAACTTCCAGAACGCCGCCTCTATAGAAAGGATGCTCCAGAAATACTGCAGGGCATGAATTTCACCTTCAGCCAACGCAAGATCAGCGGTCTGCTAGCCGTGGTGCCCGCTAACGAACATACCTTCCTGGAAGAGATGTCGAGATTCGAATTTCCACTGGCGCGTTCGCTCAAACTCAAACAAGTGATGGGATATGACAAGCACCGCATCGTTGACGGGCCGGTCTGCTCTTCCGATCTCGCCTGCTTTGGCATAGAGAACCTGTTCGCCGGCGGCTTGCTCGGCCGCGACGAGTTCGACGCCCTGCTGGTAGTGACACAATCGCCGGATTACTTAATGCCGCCCACCAGCAGCGTGATTCACGGGCGTCTCGGCCTCAAACAGGATATGTATTGCGTCGATATCAACCAAGGCTGTGCCGGATTTCTAGTGGGCCTCTTCCAGGCGTTCTTCCTGCTTGACCAGCCGTCCGTGCACAAAGTTGTGTTGATCAACGTTGATGTTCTGAGCCGGAGAATCTCGATCAAGGATCGCAACAGCTACCCATTAGCCGGCGATGCCGCTTCGATCGCCATAGTGGAGCGCTCGGCCGACACAACGCCAATCCACGCCAACCTAAAGACCGACGGCACACGGTGCGACGCACTCATGATTCCAGCGGGCGGCTTCCGTCTGCCTTCATCGCCCGAAACCGCCGTTCTCGAAGATAGCGGAGACCATAACTTCCGAGCCAAGGACCACCTCCGTATGGATGGCACGGCGGTGTTCAATTTTGTCCAGGTGGAGGTACCGCCGATGATTGAGGCATTGCTTGAGGCCGCGCAAAGCAGTATGGAGGAGGTGGATTGCTTCCTATTCCATCAACCGAACCGCTTCATGCTTGAAAAGCTGGCGGACCAGATGAAAATCCCCCACCAGAAAATGCCCAGCAACATAGTCGAGCATTTCGGCAACTCGAGCGGGGTCACTATCCCGCTGGCGATCGTTCACAACCTTCGCGAGCGGCTCCTCGCCGGGCACATCAAGGCCTGCCTGGCCGGCTTCGGCGTTGGCTTGACGTGGGCGTCTATGCTGATCCCCTTAGGTCCGCTCGATTTTTGCGATTTGATCGAGTTTCCCTGATGCCTAAGGACATCGTCATCATAAGCGCGGGGAAATTCGGCCGGGAGATATCCTCATTCGTCGCGCAATCCATAGCCGCCGGTCGCGATTGGCGTCTCAAAGGATTTCTCGATTCACGCTCAAGCCTATTGGACGGGTTCGGGCGGCAAATCCCAATCCTCGCCAGTGTCGAGGCTTACGAACCTGAAGAAAACGATTTGTTTCTTTGCGCCATCGGTACACCCGCAGACCGGCGGCGCTACAGCGAGATCATACAGCGCAAGGGCGGCCGTTTCGCGACCCTGACCCATCCAACAGCCGTCCTCGGGGACGGTGTCACCCTTGGAGAAGGCGTAATGATTGCCCCCTTTGTCGTATTGACCTCAGATATGGTCTTAGGCGATTCCGTCTATGTTGGGCCGCACACTTGTTGCAGTCACGACAATCGAATTGCCGACTGGTGCCAAATCAGCGGGCACTGTGGCATTGGAGGCGGCGTGACCCTAGGGGAAGAGGTTTTCGTAGGCAGTGGAGCCGTGATCGCACCCGGCGTTCACATTGGCAAGAATGCCTTCGTGGGAACAGGCAGCATCGTACTCAGAAGAGTTCACGATGGCGCCAAAGTATTCGGCAATCCCGCCATCCCAATCTGAGCGGCGACCGCCAGGGAGTACAGCGCAAGCCGCTGAGACCATTTCCTCAAAGAGCCACTTCTTTTCTTAGGAGCATTTTACGGATACACTCCCCGGCATGGCGTTATGAAGGAAAACGAAGTGACCCAACCCTACATTCTTGCTTTCGTCGGCGAGAATGCCAACGGAATCTTGCGGTGGTTTACGGAAAAGATCCTTGCCGGCTTTGAGAAACATGGCCTGCATCACAACTTGATCGATCTCATGGCACCGGGCTGGCAGGTACGACTCAACGAAAGCCTAACCGTCCGGCCTGAATTTTGCTTCAGCATTCAGGGTATGGGAATGGATATGCGACTTGACAACGGGGATAACCTTTGGACGCGGCTCAATATTCCATTCGTGTCGTGTCTCGCAGACAACCCTTATCATGCACCCCGGCTTCACGCGGCCGAGGGACCAGGAATGTATCTCCTCTATGGCGCCGAAGATTCGTTCCAGACCTATACGGGCTTTCTGAAGGGGCGCGCGTATGCCACCATGGCAGTAAATGGCTATCCGGAGAACCCGGTCGCCGATCGCACTCCGTGGTGCCAGCGTGAGCACGACATCGTCTTCGTCAAAACTGGCGTCGATCCCAAAGCGCTGCGCGCCACTTGGGACGAGTTGCCCGGCATGGTCCGTGACATCCTGCTAGACTGCACCGCCTTGGTACTGACCGGCGTAGATGAAGCCGTTGTCGCGGTATGCGCAAAGGTCTTTTCGGACCGACAGATCTACTGGGGGGAGCGCCCCGAGATGTTCTTTTCCATCTGCAGCAAGGTGGACTTTTACGTCAGAGCGTTCCGCGCCGAGCGCATGGTGACGGCGCTGATGCGGCACAAAGCTCTGATCGTGGGCGATTGGTCGCACCTGGACCAGTCTCGCGCCAGAGCCCGCTTCCATGGTCCAATAGCGGCAATTGAGCTGGAGGCGTTGTATGCCGAAACTCGAATATTGGCGAACACGCTGCCCACTCTCAGGTTCGGTATGCATGAACGCATCCTGGCTGGCCTCTTTGCCAAGGCCGCCGTGTTGTCCGACACCACGCCATTCCTGCAGCAGACGCTCCAGAACTGTCCGTCTTTCCTAACTGTGGACATCGACAACTTAGACCAGGACACATTCACAGATCAGGTGGATCAGGTATTGACGTCCTGTCTTGCCGATCCAGCTACTCCGGAAAGAGTTCGATCCTCATATGCAGTGGCTCGGGAAATATTCTCCTTTGACAACGTGATCCAGCAAGTGCTCGATCACGTCGCACTCGACAAGTATCGCAAGACGCTGAGCTGGTGGACCTCTCCGGCACCGTAAATCGTCGCGGCATTGGCCGCACGCCCAACCATAGCGTGCTATCGCTGCTGGAGGGGCTTGTCATGCTCTTTTCATCTGTACCTGGAATCTCCCAATCCCCAGCCGCGGCACACACCTGAAAAAGAGTCGATATCTGACCTTACGGCATCACAGCTGCGCGCTGCGAAAGAAGGTAGGCTGCCCGCCCTGCCGCCTGGGCCGTTTCTTCGGACAATGCCTTCTTCAGCGGCGTGCCGTCGTACTTCTCATAGCGGTAAATCGGACGCCCATCTACGCCGGCGTTCACACTCAGAAACTCCACAGAGTTGACTGACAAGGGAATGCGGCCTCCAAACCAGCGCGGGTCTTCCTGCTGATTCCAGGTCACGAGCGAAACAACCGAACCGGCGGGATAATCGTGCTGCGCGTGTGTCCTCGCGTACTGCACCGCCTGATCGTTGCCGAATACTGTATACATAGTCGCGTTTTGATGATTGACCGCCGAAGTGATCACCTCCCACTTCAGTGGATCCGAGGGAAGGTTGCCACTAAGTGCCGCGCCCCGATTAAGCTTCGTCATAACCCGGGCATTCGGCTCAGAGCAGCCGGTAAGTCCAATCAGTAAACCCGCGCTTGCAAAATAGCTCGCCTTCCTCATCGACAACCCATCACGGCCGCCTCTCCAGAGGCAGAGTATACACATAATCATTCTTTTGGACCGGCGTATGACAATCGACACACTCGCTTGCGAACGCCGCGTCTTTGCCATAGGGTTTAAGCTCGGTACCCAACCAGCGCCCCCAACCCCAGCCCTTCGTGGATTCATATTTTCGGCTGTCACGAATCATTAGTTCCACCTGTTGAAAGGCTCCGGTCTGTACCAAGCCGGTTCCGTCCGAGTGAGTGTGCCACGTCACCTTAGCGAAGATCGTGCCGTCTGGCCAAGGATTAATGCGGTTCTCCGCGATTGCTCCAATAGCGACGTCATTACCCAGTATCACGCGCATTGTGTTGTTATCAAAGCGGTCAGTGCTGCTGATCGCGCGCCAGTTCTTATATTCGGGCACGAACCCAACGCCGTTGGGTGAGTTCGGCGCCCCACCAGCCGGACCGCTGGACTGTATCCATTTGGCGTACTGCGCATCTTCTAACTGAACCTCAGCCGGGCTTGCAACAGTTGCAAGTGTTGAGGAAGCCGAAAGATTGAGATAATCGCGCAGTACCCGCAATTTCGATTCGGTGACTACTGACTGCGGGTGCACCCGCCGGTAAGAAGGCAGCGGCATCGCACCGAGTTGGATCTGATTGACCGCCTCGTACAAAACGGCTTTTTGTTTGGCCTGTGGCTGCGCGCCTATTTCAGAGAAATTAAGGTGCTGTCTGGCCAGTTTGACGTCGTGCGAGACCAGCCAATATGCTGGAACAATCTGATCGAACCACGGCAACTTCGTCTCGTTTGAATGGCAGTTATAGCAAGAGTCTCGCAAAACGGCTTTCACATCCTCAGGCGCCTGCAGCTCAGACGTGACAGGCGGGTTTGTCAGCGTCAATCGTAAGAATTGCAGCGCTACGAAAATCGGCAACCCACCTGCAATTAGCCAGAGCAGCGTTCTAAGTCGAGAATGCGGAGCCGGTGCGCTTTCCATCTTCATGCGATCGTCAATCGAGTTCAAAAATCTGGCGAAATAGCCGGCATTCGCCGCGTCTGCGATCCCATCCTTAAGACCAACATTTTATAACTGTACATCGCCGCAGGTGAGAGATCAAAGTAATGGATGCTATGACTGCGCCCACAAACACTCCTGATGTCCTTATCGTTGGTGCGGGTATGATGAGGGCTACGCTGGCCATTGGATCACATCGGCATAGGCCATAAGTGGCGTCGAGTGCAGGTTTACGTGGTCTTCAAAGACGGCGCGTAACTCATTTCGTGATCGCAGATGAAGCTGCCTTTAGCGCCTGCGGCGACTGTTATTGCCGCTCAACAGCAGGAGTCACGGGTATTAGAGGATATGCAAAAGACGCACTGGCGGAGACGGCGGGAGGTGGCCGCAGGTCTTTGGACTGCGTATCCGAGCTAAGAGACGTGCGGAACTCGTCGAGTATTTCAGAGGGGTACCAGCTGGACCACACCGTGCCAAGCGAAGGAAGTGCGCCTTTCTCGTAGGCGATGTGAAAATGGGCCGCGCTGACAGGGCTGATCCCGTAGTTAGCGGCCACACAAATAGCCTTGATCGTTTGCGATCTGCCTACGGATATGGGGCCAGCATACAAAATGGAAAGCCACGGCGACGGGGCGGGCGCAGAGCCATTGGCCGTGTAGTATATAGCGCTGGAAGAATTAGCACAGGTGAGTGCGAGTGTCTGGGGTTCATTGTAGGTCCCGCCGGCAAGGCTGAATGTTGGGGCTGCGGCTGGCTGGGGAGACGCCGAACCCGATAAAGTCAAAGCATACCTTATAATGTCGCGGTTTGAATTATCAAGAGCCGCTACACCCTCTGAATTAATAAACGTATGGGTGCGCACCAGGTAAAGATATAAACTGTCCCCAGAGTTGATGACGTCAAAATTCAACGTTGTGGAATCGACATCAATGAGGTCGCCGTATGTTACTGGGAGACTTTGGCCGGCTCGCCAAGTGCCCGGACTCGTAAAAGTGTTTAGCGAAAACAAAAAGACAGGCGCCGACCAATGGACCAGATCGTTTGACACGACATAATAATACGAGCCTGTTAGATCACCGACTGCCAAGAATAAGTTGTATTCCGGGATAAAGCGGATGTTGCCAATCCCGATGAAAGGATATGTGAATATCGGGGCACAGGAGTAAGTCGAGGGGCTGTTATTATATGCTGTAGGGTCATTCATAAGTACCGAGAAAGACCCGCCATCCCAGGCATACCACACGGATAGGTTGCTGGAACGCATCATGCACGGCCCAACCCCGTTAGAGTGGTCAATCACTTCCATATAATAATAGCCATCGTTGGGATTTTGGATGATATTCGAATTATCGCCAACACCGGTCGTCGACGGCGGGATGACTTCATATGGTATTGTCGCGACCAAACGTTGTGGCATTGCCTCATCGGTAAAGAGATAGCCGCCATCGGTGGAATTAACTTGCGTCAAAGCTTCGTAAACACAATCGGAGTTCAAGTAGGGATTAGCCGTAGCGCAATGATACTCGTCGTGCACGATGCCGTACACGTGGGTGCCGTCAATAGAATATGGCGCGCGCAACCATTCCGCATACTGAAATTGCAGTGGATCACTATTCCAATGCGGTAAATACACTGAATTGCAATCTTGCGTAAGACTTTCAAATGTCGGTCCGGTAAAGGCAAAATTGAAATCACCGGACACAAAAAGATGTATAAGCCCAGTCGCATCTCTGAACGTAACCACTGGTGAGTCGGGACCGTCGATTTTGGGTTCTGACGGAGGCTCATTTGTCATTACAGGCGTTTGGCAATTAAAGGCGGAATTTGGAAGAAAGAGTTCGCTATCTCCCGTAACTAACAGCTGGAACGGCGGCAAGGAATAGCTATTGATAACCGTCCTGGCGCTTGCACTCATAGGCTTTAGCGGTGCTAGTGAAACCGTCGTCTCCGGGCCTGCGACTGCCAGAATCGGAAATCCAAGAAATAAGATTGGCAACACAAGTAAATAAATTTTGTTCAACATGAATCGGTCCACACT
>PMSX01000327.1 GCA_003167495.1 Bryobacterales bacterium
CGACAAGACCGGTCCGAAGATCTCTTCCTTCGCGATCCGCATGTCTCGCGTGACGTTGGCGAACACAGTGGGCTTCACGAAATTCCCATCCTCAAGCCCGGAAGGATGACCTTCCCCGCCGATAACGAGTTCCGCGCCTTCCTCGATGCCCGACTTGATGTATTCCTGAACGCGCTTATACTGCTTTATGCTGGCCAATGGNNCACGATCAGGCGCGAAGCCGCGATGCAGGCTTGACCGTTGTTCAGGTAACAGGCTGCGACAGCCATCGGAATGGCAGTGGAGAAATCGGCGTCGTCCAGAATGATGTTCGGCGACTTGCCGCCGAGTTCCAGCGTCAAGCGCTTCATCGTGTCCAGCGAGTTCTTCGCAACCAGTTTTCCGATCTGCGTCGAACCAGTGAAGCCACATCTGGACTTACGTCCGCGGCGAATGAGGCCGGGAACTTGGCCTTATCGAGGAAGAGGTATCCATCCGGAGGCGGCAGGATCGGCGGAGCCGGCGCACCTTGCGGTGCATTCTTAATAAGCGACGCCGCCGATTCGTCTTTGTCCGGTGCAAACGCCGTGACGTAGACGAGGCCAGCGACCTTTGGATCGTTACCCGCTTCCGTGATCACTACTCCGCCATATGAGTGTCCCACCAGGATCACCGGGCCATTCTGTTCGGCGACCGCGCGCTTCATGACCGCCACGTTGTCCGCAAGCGAGATGGTCGGATTCTGACAATCGTGACCGTGTATTCTCCATGTTCCCCAACGGATGGCATGGTAGTGGGCTGCTCCTTTTGCGGCTTGTGGCGGGTGTTCTCCTGAGCTGTAAGGGAGTCCTTGCTCCTCTAACGCGTCAGGAACTGCAAATAACGCTTTTGCAACTGGTCGCTGGATTGCTATTGCTACTGGGATTCGCCGCGATGCCGACGAGTTCTGTTGTCTCCAACCACCAAACACAGCCACGCTCAAATCGAATTTTCGCATCCGCCCACAGTTGGCCCCGGTCGCGGGCCAAGGAAGTCGATGTCAATTCGCCCACAAGCTACCGGCCAAAAGCGCCGACCGCCGGTGTCGTCACGGAGATAACTGGAGTGATTCACACTGCCGGCAAAAACGCACTGGCGGGGTGATTCAATCAAGCGTTTGCCATAAGGTGGTCGGAACCGATCCGTGGTCCGGCTCATGAATGCCTTGATGCGGCTCACTTCCGCCCGGCCGGGCGAATCGAGTTCAGAGAGTTCAATGATCCAAACGCCTGCGTTTGCGGCACGGAGTCTTTGCTGTCGAAGTCCGCGAGTTCGTCGGTGAAGTACTACCCCGCCAATGTCTTCAATGCTGTTGACTTCCTGCTGCCTTGGGTGCCTTTCGAGAATTAAGCAGCAATCGGCTTTGACTCCCGGCGGTAGATCCTTGCCACCGCCGAGATCGACCAGCGGGCTCCCACAGCACGAACATAGTTCGAATCGTCCACACCTATATAGGTTGTCAGCCACGTATCCAGACGGGTGATGCCGTCCAACGGAACAGACTCCAGATATTGCGAACGGGATGGAAGGAGCGATCTTTCGAGACCGTTTGCGCTGCTTGTGCCGCCGTGCCGACATCGAGCAGGATGCCTTTTCGCTCCAGCCACTCGGCGGTCAAACGATCTTTGTGGTCGCTCCAGTTCAAAGTCGCTCCCCATGGGCAAGGTTTGATGGCCATAGAGCCAGCAGGAACTCGTTGAAAGCAAGCACGCCCTCCCAGTCGCGGGAATGACGCAACGGACTATTGGCATTCGCGAGAACAGGATAGATGTTTCCTTGCGGATGTGACGGCGTAGGCTTTGGCGCGAATCAATGCCTCCCGCCGATTGAATGCGACGGAACTCACGCGTGCAATTTCATTGAGCACTGCTGCCGGTCCGACACTCGTTAGATGGTCGTCAATTCCTTTGCCGTGCGCCAGATCCCATTCCAGAAATCCGACCAAGGCACCTTGCCGCCGCAAGTGCTGCGCCAGTTCGGCGCGCGCGAAACGGACCTGGTCTTTCACTGCCGCGTCGGCGTCGAAGGCGATGACAACCTGCGGTCTTTCCAGCCTATCCAATCTAAATCAAGCATCGGTCCTTTTACATTCAGCCGCTGGCCATCGGGCGCGATGGCCTCGCCAACCGTGCCGCGCCAGTTGAAAACACCGGGGATGCCAACGGCCTGCGTGAACCGCCTTTCCTATGCATCGAAATTCTCTCCCGAGACGACAGCATGGACGACGTGCAGGAGCGTATCGACGATTATCTCGCCTTCGGCGTGCCGCACGTCTGGGTTGTCAATCCGCGAAAACGTCGTGCCTTCCACTACACTGCCGATGGCATCAGGGAGGCTAAAGACGGCATTTTGCGCTCCACGAATCCGGATATCGCGGTGCCAATTCTCGAGCTGGAAAATTTCTAGTTCTGATAAGCCCAACCTTCGGCTACTCTTCTCGCAACGCCCTCATCGGATCAATCAAAGACGCTCTTCGCGCCGGAACATAACCCGCCAACCCAACCGTCAGCAGCAATACCAACGAAACCACGAAAAACGGCAAGACTCCAGTGTGAAAAGAGAACATCATCTGAGACGTAACCGCTTGTGTCACAAAAATTCCAGCGATTAATCCAACCGCTAATCCTGCGGCGCCTAGTACCAGGCTCTGCTTGAGAACCATTCCCAGCACGCCTTGCCGGTCTGCCCCAACCGCCATCCGGATCCCAAATTCGCGGGTTCTCTTGTTCACCGAGTACGATACCACCCCATAAAGCCCTATGACGGAAAGAATCAGGCCCATCAGACCCAGACCGCCAACCGTTTCGCTAACCAGGTTCGGTGTAGCAACCGCGCGAGCCTCATATAGATTTTTCATGGTTCTTACCTCAAAAATCGGCATGTTTCGATCCTGGCTCTGGACAACCTGCCGCAAAGCCGGCACCAGCGTCGCAGCATCCGTATTTTTCGTTTGCACCACCAACGTCATATCCGCCTGTGCGTTCTGAGCAAACGGCAGATAAACAAAGTCAATGGGCGACTCGGTAATCCATACGTATTTCGATGTTTTTGCCACACCCACGATTTCAACCGCTTTTCCGGTAGCTTCCTTCAGACGTATCTGCTTCCCAATGGCATTCTCGTTGGGCCAGTAATGATGCGCGAACTGTTCATTGACAATGGCCACTTGCGGCGCATGCATCTTATCCGACTCCAGGAATCCTCGCCCGCGCAAAACGGGAATTGCCATTGTTTGAAAGTAATCGGGCGTCACAACACTATCGAAAGCCGTAGCAACGGCTTCGCCGCGCTTCAGAGTATGGCCCTCCGGCACCACGCCAATCATGCTAATATCAGCCGGCGACATCGGTATGCTGGACGTCAGGGCCACTGATGCTACATCGGGCGTCAGCCGAAGTTTATCTAATAGTTGTTTATAAAACAGATCCCGCTGCGAATCGCCGTAGTGCAGCAGATTTGGATCGAAACTCATCAATTGGAGATGATCGATTCGATAGCCGGGGCCTTGTCGAAGCTGCCCCCGAAATCCATCCACCAGAACCGCGGAGATAAGCAATAGCACAAGCGACAGCGCCACTTGCCCACCCACAATCAGATTCCTGCCCCACAAACGGCTACCTCGGGAGGCTGTTGCATCCCTCTCCTTCAGCGCTTGAATCAGATCCACCCGCGTGGTCCCGAGCGCCGGAGTTAGGCCGAATACGAAAGTGCTCAATACTGCGGCTGCCAGCGTGAACAGCAACGCGCGCTCATCAAGTCGGAAGTTGATGTCCAACGGTATCTCGGTTGGCATGGGCAGTGAGTTGAAGAACTCTATCGCGCCCATCGCCACAAGCAGACCCGCCGCCCCGCCTGCCAAAGCAAGCAGTAAATTCTCAAGCAGGAGCTGTCGAATGAGTGAAGCGCGATTGGCCCCCACCGCCAGCCGCAGCGCTATCTCACGCACTCTCATAGTCGATCGGCTCAGCAGCAATCCGGTCACGTTCGCGCACGCCACAAGCAGTACGCACAAGGCGAGCAACCCAAGCATAACCACCAATGCCGTGTCCGGTGGAGAATTCTCCGCCCGCATCTGGAACTCGGTTTCAACCTTCAGCTTCAGATTCTCGTCGCTCTTCGGGTACATACCGCGCAGTGCCGTTGCAATCGATTCCACATCAGCTCTTGCCTGCGCGATCCCCACCCCTGGCTTCAGCCTGCCTTTCAACTCCAGCCAGCGAACATCTCTTTTAACCAGATTGTTCGTCTCCCCTAAAGCCGCGGACATGGCCAATGGAACAAATAGCGCTGGCTTCACTTGGCCCAATCCTGGAAACGTTTCCGGCGCCACGCCAATGATCGTAAATTCCGTCCCGTTCAGCCACAAGCTCCGGCCCGACACTGCGGGGTTCTTGCCAAATTCAGACACCCACAAATCGTGACCCAACACCACAACCGGGTTCTTCCCCGCAACGTTGTCCTCGTCCGTGCGAAAACGGCGGCCCACTTGCGGCGTCACGCCCAGAACCTGGAAGAAGTTGCCGGAAACAAATATCCCGAATTTCCTGCGCGGCTGTGTGGTCCGGTCCGCGGCGAACCCGAACGAAGCGTAGGATGTCGCAATCAGCCCATCGAACGTGTGATTACGATCCCGCAGGTCGACGTAGTCTGGATAAGAGATGGAAGTGTTCGCTCCGAACGCCCCAGTCGTCACATGACTGATATTCAAGATCCGGCTCGGTTCCGCCACCGGAAGTGGTCGCAGCAACAGCCCGTCAGCGAAGCTATAAATGGCCGAATTTGCGCCGATTCCAATAGCGAGCGAACAAATCGCAACCGCCGCAAATCCTGGATTCTTTCGAAAGATCCTAAGGGCATAGCGCAAGTCTTTGAACATAAATAGCTTAGGTAGCAATTAACTGGCCGCTTGAAACGCGCTGGTTCAAACGCTGTGCCTATAAATTCTGGCCGGATCTGGGATCGCCTGTCGCAAATTCGAACAAACGCGCCTTAACCCCAGAAAAAGTGGGGACACTCTGGGCTCCCGTGAATCCTTCCCGTTAGAAAATACAGCACGCGTGTCTCCGCTTCTTCGCTGCCGCCGACCGACAGCCCTCGGTACTTTACTCATGACCCGAAAGAAAACGTGGGGACACTCCGGGCCCCTGTCAACATTGCCGCATACTCAATTCCGCAGGCGTGTCCCCTCTTTTTCGCTGCCCTCCAAACACGGTTATTCATTCCGGCCGGCGGGTTCCTTTCGACTTTACCCCTAGCAAAACAAAGACCCCAAGCACCGCAAGCGTGAGCAGATCCGCTGGATCAGGCGCCGCTGCTAACACCAAGCTCAGCAGATAAGTCGCCCACTTAAATGGATGCATGCCTAGTAGTAGGCTTTCCTCCTTCAGCGTTTCAGTGTGTTGTGCTAAGAAAAGACTTCCCGACGTGCGGGTAGGCAGCTATGACCGGCAACGCAGGAAGCGCCGCCAGTGACAGGCTATTAACGACGAGACAGCGTACAAATTCACTATGGCGGCTATCGGAAACCATCCACCACCATCACGTTGGAACCCGCTCGGGCACGGTACGAAAAGAGGATCGTCTTTCGATCCGGGGAGACTGCAAGTCCACTGTAGACGTCGCTGACGCGCGCAAGCTCCTTATCCTGACCTGTCGCGAAGCTATGGAATCGCACGGTCGTACCACCGTCGGCAGCGGGGGCCGGCATGTAATAAATCCCCTCGTCTTCGATGACGAAGTTCCGGTACGCCACCGACTCCAGGACTTTCCTCTCCTCTCCGCTTCCGAGAGGAAGTAGCCATAGACCAGGGACGAGGTATTTCTCGTAATACAACGAGTGGCCATCGTGAGACTCAAAAGCAGCCCAGCCACCATTGTGCGTCACCTGAACGCCTTGGCCGCCGCCTTGGGAGGCTCGTTTCCAAACTTCCAAGCGGCCGGTTTGGTTGTTGGAGTAGTAAATCCATTTGCCATCCGCGGACCAACTGGGAATCACCGAGTCCCCCTCGTCCTGCGTCAGTCTGCGGACCAGACCGCCGTCCGACGCCATGACATAGATTCGCCATCCCCCACCCATTTCCTGGTGATCAAACGCGATCCAGTGTCCGTCCGGGGACCAGCGCGGCGTGCCAGAGGCGCCCCATTCGAAGCGAGTTAACTGCACCGCATCGCCGCCGCGCGCATCGCAAACCCAGACCTGCTGCAAGCCGGAGCGGTCGGAGGAGAATGCGACTCGCCGCCCGTCCGGAGAATATTGCGGATTGTATTCCGTTCGTGTCGTGGAAACAAAGCTGCGTGGCGGCCGGCCGGGCTGGACCTGCAATATATCGGCATCTTCGAGGTCCAATGTATAGACGAGCCGGTTCCCATGCGGGGCGATCGCCGGCCAGAAGTTGCCCTCGCCGGTGAATGTCAGCCACTCCGGCTGCGACCCTGCTTGAGCCCGAATTCTCATAAGCCGGTACTTCCCGGTGGCACCCTCCCCGAGCGCGTAAATAACCTCGCTGCCGTTCGCGGTCCAGGTGGCCCCGTCTATAGCGCCGCTCTCTTGTCTCAGCAACTGCGGATCTCCCAACGTTCGGTAACCGGCCGCAAGATCCAGAAGATACAGGTCGGCGTGCATGAGGCCGCTGTACCGCGTGAACAGCAGCCGATGGCCGTCGGGGGAAAATACGGGGTCGGAATCAGCCGTCTTCGCGTTCAGCGGCTTGGTTAGGACAAAGCGATCGCCATTCGCGACGGAAATCAAGGACAGGGACGCCTCGATCGTCTGGGCTGGCTGGCGTTCACTCACGGCCAAAAACCGACCGTCAGGCGACCACGCCATTTTCCGGCCAAAAAACCGGCCCTCGGCAATCTGGCGCTCCGCGCCGCCTAATGCCGGAATGACGTAGATTCCGCGGTCTGAGTTGAGATCTCGGAAAAATGCGATAGTGTGGCCGTCCGGTGACCAGGCTGGGCCTTCGTCAGACTTTGGGTCAGCGGTTAGCTGAACGGGATTTCCTTCCCCAATCAACTTAAGATAGATGTGGGCGACCAAATTGCTTCCCTGACTCCACGAATAGGCGACTTGATTCCCGTCGGGCGAGAGACTGGGAGTGGATTCCCAACCAGAGGCGGCGTTAAGCGGCGCCGGAGTGCGTGGAGCACCCTTGGTTTCCAGTCGCTGCCTCAACAGCCACCAGCCTGCGGCGGCTACCGCAAGAACCAGGATTGCGCTGCACACGCCGGCGACTAATCCCTTCCGCGATTTTCGCGGAGTCGGCGCTGTTCGAGAGGGCGCATCGAGGTCGCCTATGAATCGATACCCTCGCCGCGCGAAGGTTTCGATGAACTGCGGATCCCCCGAATCGTCACCCAGCGCCTCGCGCAACTTTCGCATGGCACTGTTGATCGCGTTGTCGTAGTCCACATACGTTCCCGGGTCCCACAGCTTATTCTGAATCTGTTCCCGGGTTACTAACTCGCCGGCATGCTCCAGCAGCAGAACAAGAATCTGTAACGGCTGCCCCTGGAGCCTGATGCGCACTCCGCGCTTACGGAGTTCTCCCGACCCCGTTTGTAACTCGAAGCCACCGAACCGGTACACCGTTGGACGTGTTTCAGTAACACGCATGTTGAGTTGGAGTCTAACACGAATTTCGCTGGCCTGCGCAGATAGGGGTCTCTCCCACGCCGAACTCGCTAGTGAAGTCTCCCGAAAAGGACGGACAGAACTCCCATAACTATTTATTTATCAATGGGCTCCGCCGACAGATACTTTTCATAACCAAATCAGTTGCGGGCTATGGAGACCCTCGCTGACCCGGCGGAATCTGGCTGCGGCCAAAGGAGGCCACGCCATGATCGGGTCCCTAAAAATGCGTCTCGCGCTCGGGATTCTCGCTGCCGCCAGTCTGCCGGCGCAGCATAGCCGCCCGGAACACCCGGGACGGCGCCTTGTGATTCACCTATGCGACTCGGCGGGCACCTCGCCGCGAATGATCGAGGAAGCCACGCGGGAAGCGGCTCGGGTGCTAGCCACGGCAGGTGTCGAAGCCGTCTGGCAGCGGATTCCCGCAGACTCGCCCGAAGCTCACATGGAGGATCAGAGCGCCATTGTGTTTCCAGGCGTTGCGCCGGATGACCGCGGCTATTTGGTCGTGAGAATCGTGCGAGGGTTTCCCGCCCGGGTGTTGCCAGGCGCGTTGGGGTACGCGCTGCCCAATGCGCAATCGGGTGTTCAGGCTACGATTTTCTATGACCGCGTCGAGCCGCTGGGCCAGGCGAATGAAATCAGCGTCTCTGCACTGCTTGGAGACGCGTTGGCTCATGAGATTGGGCACGTGTTGCTCGGAAGCACGGATCACGCGCCCGATGGGATCATGAAAGCCCGCTGGGGGAAAGCCGATTTTCAGCAAGCCGCCATGGGGTTGCTAGCGTTCAATTCCTGGGAGCGCGCGGCGATTCGAGAGCGGCTGTCGTTCCAATCCGCCAGATGGGTCAAAGAATCCGCAAAATGACGCGCGCTAAAGAAAGGTCCGCCGGCCGCGACTAGTTTCGATTCGATTTCCGCCGAAACGACGGCACTTATCATCGTCATGATAGAACTAAAGTTCATCGTGACAAGGCCATCAATCCTAACCTGGACAATGGCGCTTCTATGCGCCACCGTTTCGCATGCAGCCGACCCCCTCCTCGGCACCTGGCATTTGAATAGCCAGGAGGTCGACGGTCAAACAGTACCTTTCGAACACCTCACCCTTCGTATTCAACCTTCAAACGCCAAACTTTCCTTTGCCTTTTCCGTTCTCGTCAACCGGATTGAATTCGTGAGCATGAGTTACACCGCCAAGCCCGACGGCGAGGAGGCAGACGTCAAGAAATCCGACGGCCAGACGATTGGAACGGTTCGCCTCATCAAGGTGAGCCCCTTGCAATACAAACTCGTGGTGAAAGGCGCTAACCGTCCCGATAGCTCTGGCAACCTCACGGTCGACAAAGATGGCAAAACTCTCACCAGCGAGCAAGACAGCTTTAGCCCCTCCGGACGCCCTGTCCACGCCAAACAAGTTTTCGTCCGTTAGCGAATGCCGCGACGGATGGTCAATCTCTTTCTTCACCGGCCCCGTCAGCTCTTTCTCCGCCGCCTTAATTTCCAGATCCACCTCTGGGCCGGAATCCTGTTAACGGTCTATCTCGTTGTCATCGGCCTCTCCGGCTCCCTACTCGTGTTTCGTAGTGAGTTAGAGCGGCTCGGCAAACCTCATGCCCCTGCGCACGAGCTCCAGACGGATGTGGCAACTGTCGTTCATAATGTGCAAACTGCCTATCCCGATAGCCGCGTGGTTTCCGTGAACACACCGAGTTTAGACGAGCCTGCTTTTATCGCCGTTTTGGATGGCCTGCCCGGCCGTACAAAGATCGCCTGCAAACCCTCAGACGGAAGCGTCATCGGCGAAATTCAACCCAAACGAACATGGCTCGATATAACACGTGACTTACATGCTACGCTGCTGTTCCCCCGTCATGGCGAGGGCCGCATGTGGAATGGAGTGGGCGCCGCGTTCCTCTTGCTCTTGAATCTCACTGGCCTCGTGATCTGGTGGCCCGGGATCCGCCTTTGGAAACGCGCCCTCAAAGTTGACTTGGCTCGCGGCTGGCGTCGCATCAACTTCGATCTCCACGTCTCCGTAGGCTTTTGGACCCTCTTGATCTCATCCTTCTGGGCCGTGAGCGCCATCTATTTTGCGTGGCCCCGCCAGGCCTTCTTACTGGTCGATTCTTTCTCCAGAATCCTGACCGCGCGGCCACCGCGCGTGACCGTCACGCCGCAGCTCACCATGCCCGATCCTGATCTAGCAGCACTCATAGCGCACGCTCATGAACTCGACCCCGGCACATCTCTCCACAGCGTCGTATTTCCTTACAGCGCAAGATCACCTCTCGCCGTCCTGATGCGCCGCCGTGACGCTCCCGGCTATGAATACGTGGATACCGTTTACTTCAATCCCTACGACGGCAGCTACATTTCCACTTGGCGTTACGGCGTCAATCAAAGCCTCGGCGATTGGCTGATCTGGCTCGAGGTGCCTCTCCATTTCGGGACCTATTGGGGGCTCGGCGTAAAGATAATTTGGGCGCTAGTTGGATTGGCAATCCCGCTGTTGAGCATCACCGGCGTATTGATGTACTGGAATCGCGCGTTACGTCGCCGCTGGAAGCGCCTGCGAACGTCTCCTCACGCTTCACGCCAACAATGAATAGCTTCGCTTTACGCTGGCAGCCTTGGGAAAAAGCGTCCCACGCGCCGCATATAATCTCGGTACTGATCGCCAAATCGTTCGATCAGATATTTTTCTTCAATTTGTGTCCGCAACGCAAACAATGTAAAAACGACGCATCCGGCCGCTGGAAGCAACCATGTTCCAAGCGCAAAGCCGAGGCTTATGGCCGCCATCAGCACACCCGTGTACATGGGGTTCCGAACAAAGCCATATGGCCCATGGTCGACGAAAAACGCACTCTTTCGAGTCACTACCGTGTCCGTAAGATTGCTCCCGAGCGTTTTGAACATCCACATTAACCAAGCGATGGCACAGGCGAAACCGGCAACACCAATCCAGCGGATGCCGAGTGACGTTGGCCGCGAGGCCCATTGAAACCACTCCGGCTTCCATAGCCAAGCCGCTGTGGACCCAATTGTCAACAAACCCATCAGCCGGATACTGATCAGAATCGGCCAGCCTTCCTTTGTGCGGTCAAGCCGCTCGCCGGAACGCTGGGATTGAATTCGGTAATAGCCGCCCACCGCAATGAAGACTAGGCTCATTGCAATTAAGCTCAAGCGAACTGCCTCAGGCATTCGTAAGTATCCAGCACCCTACAATCACAGTTTCCGAAAGTGCTTGATTCAGAAGAAGATTTTTGGTCGGGGCGGGGCGATTTGNNAGGCTGCGCTACGCCCCGACTAGAACGGACTCTTTGATTCTAAACCACGTCAGTATCCACATCCACTCCGTCCACCCATTCTCAGCCCTCACACTGCATTCGTCGGGAGGCCTTTCGTGATCTCACATCCAAAACCGCACTGAGTTGTTACCATTTGTTTTTCTATGGGCATCTGAGATGAAAATAATCATCGGGTTGATCGAACACTTTGGCGATATAGTTGCTTGCGAACCGGTGGCTCGCTATCTGCGAGAGAAATATCCAAAGGCGGACATATCGTGGGCCGTGTGCAGCCC
>PMSX01000238.1 GCA_003167495.1 Bryobacterales bacterium
ACACTCGGAGACGGCAACGATATTGTCTGCCGATTGATTGTCGAGTATGCAAAGAGATTGCCAAAGTTGCCGATTGAAGAGCTAATGGCCGATTTTGGCGCGGTCAGCCGCAGACTTGCCGATGATCCGTCTCTACGCTGGCTGGGGCCGCACAAAGGCGCAGTGCATTTGGCGCTCGCCTCTGTTACGAATGCTTGCTTTGATCTATGGGCGAAAGCGCGTGGAGTGCCTCTTTGGAAATTGTTACTAAGTCTCACAGCGCAAGAGATTGTCCAGTTACTGGACTTGAGTTATCTCGAAGAAGATCTGACGAGGGGCGATGCTGTTAGCTTGATTGAGAGTCAACAGAGTGGCCGGGCGGAGCGCGAAAAAATCATTGACCGCGGTTATCCCGGTTACGATACGTCGGTAGGTTGGTTTCAATATCAAGACAATCAACTTCTCGAGAACGCCAAGCACGCGTTGAGTAGCGGATTTCGCGCGCTCAAACTGAAAGTCGGTTCGGCGGACGCCGCGCGTGATATCCGGCGCACCAAACTATTGCGGGAGTTAGCCGGGCCTGATTGTAAGTTGATGCTGGACGCGAATCAACAGTGGACGCTGAAGCAGGCGGAGTCAGTTTGTGAAGCTGTGCGAGATTCAAATATCTACTGGATCGAAGAGCCCACCCACCCGGACGATATTGAAAACCATGTGAGACTTGCCCAAAAGATCGAGCCTATGCGTATCGCGCTAGGCGAGCATGTGCCAAACAAAGTGCTGTTCCGCAATTTCATGGCGCGCGGGGCAGTGCATTTTGTGCAAGCAGATTGCACGCGGCTTGCCGGCGTTTCGGAATTCATCGCCGTTAGCTTACTTGCGCGCAAATACGGTCTGCCGGTGGTGCCGCACGTCGGCGACATGGGTCAGATTCATCAACATCTGGTTCTGTTCAATCATGTCGCGTTGGGTCACGAAGCGCTGTTTCTGGAATACATTCCGCACATGCGCGACCACTTCGTGCATCCGGCGCAAGTCTCGGACGGAATCTATCAAACGCCGGAAGATGCTGGTCTGTCTTGTGATCTGAAACCCGGGCCGCGGGCATGACGGAACGTCTCTGGATTGGATTGGCGCTGACGCTGCTTGCGGGATTGCTTTCCGGCAACTGCATGTTACCGATGAAGTTCGCCAAACACTGGCCATGGGAGAGTGTTTGGCTGGTGTTCAGCATAGTGTCACTGCTGATATTGCCCTGGACGCTGGTGTTTGCGACGATTGGGAATCCATTCGTAATTTATGCGGCGTTGCCTGCCGAGGCTTTTATGGCCCCTGTGCTGTTTGGGGCTGGCTGGGGCGTGGCGCAGATTCTGTTTGGCATTTCAGTGACGAGATTAGGGATGGCCTTGGGATATTCCATCATCGTGGGGCTTGGAGCATTGTTAGGCACTTTGATTCCGTTGATCGTTAAGCACCGCGAGATCGCATTCAGTTCGCGGGCGGCCTCTATTTGGATTGGCGTCGTAGTGATGATTGCCGGTATTGCCGTGGCGGCTTGGGCGGGTCGCAAACGCGAGGGCGTGCGAGGGCAGGGAAGATACGGCTCTGCCATCGCCATTGCGGTTCTCTGTGGACTCATGGCGCCCATGCTGAATTACGCATTTGCTTTCGGAGATCGCATCGCAAGCGAAGCTGTGCGGTTCGGAGCATCCAATGAACAGGCCGGCTATGCCGTCTGGCCGGTCGCTTTGCTGGGCGGACTCGTGCCCAATGTTTTCTACTCGGCTTTCTTGCTTTCACGCAATGCAACGTGGAGTACCTTTCACACCAACTGGAAATCAGATTCGTGGTGCGGCGTGGTGATGGGCGCTCTCTGGATGGGAGCTTTCGCCGTCTATGGTGTGAGCTCCGTGTACCTGGGCACGCTGGGAACGTCGGCCGGCTGGGCTCTGTTTCAGATCTTTATGATCATGACGGCTTCGGCTTCGGGAATGCTGACCGCGGAATGGAAAGGCTCACCCAAAGCCGCAAAACTCGGGATGGCCGCCGGGCTGGCGCTGCTATCGATAGCCACCGTGTTGATAGCACCGAAAAATTCGTAGCGGATTCTTTCTGAGATATAGTGATCGAGACATGAGCGCTCATCTTCCTTCTCGGCGCGAACTGCTTACGATGTTTGCCGCGAGTCCGCTTGCGCCAATGCTTCTGCGCGCGGAAACGGATTACACGGCGTGGTATCGCGAAGCCAAGTTCGGGATGTTCATTCATTGGGGGCCTTATTCGCTTGCCAGCGTGGAGGCATCGTGGCCTATCATGCAACCCTCGAAGGAATTTCCTATCACCGAAGAGCAATATCGAGCACTGCCGCAGCAATTCAATCCAACGAAGTTTGATGCGGCCGCGTTCGTCGATTTAGCCAAAGCGGCGCATCAGAAGTACATGGTGTTTACCACCAAACATCATGACGGCTTCTGCATGTTCGATTCCGCTTATACCGATTACAAGATCACGAACACGCCATACAAGAAAGATATTGCCGGTCTGCTTGCAGAGGCTTGCCACAGTGCGGGAATGCCGATTGGCTTCTACTATTCGCCGCCTGACATGAATCATCCGGCGTTCCGAGACACCGCAAAGCCGGCACGCGATAACTGGAACGGCGAACCCACGCGATCTGTCTGGCCTTTGTATCTGGACTACATGGAACTTCAATTGCGTGAGTTGCTCACCAGATACGGAGATGTGGTTCTCATTTGGTTCGATGGACTCCACAATCAGCGCAAGTTCGACGGAGAGCGTATGCATCGCGCCATCCTGGCATGCCAGGCACAGACTCTCATCAACAATCGTATCGGGATTCCGGGCGACTTTGAAACGCCCGAACAGTTCTTGCCGGCGGCGATTCCCGTGAAGGGAAAGAAGTTGGATTGGGAAAACCGCGATACCGGCACCAAGCCTAATTACGTACCCAAGCCGGAAGAGTTCAGACTCTGGGAGACGTGCATGACGATTAACCACACGTGGGCCTATAACAAGAACGACCACGAATTCAAATCGTCCAGGCAGTTGATTCGCACGCTGGTGGAAGTGGCAAGCCGCGGCGGCAATTTCCTTTTGAATGTCGGGCCGCAGCCCGATGGGGTGATTCAACCGGAGTTCCAGGAACGGCTGCGGGCTATCGGTAAATGGATGGATCGTAATAGCGCAGCTATTCATGGATCAACCTATGGACCTGTGCAGGGGGCCAAGGGTTTTCGTACGACCGCCAGAGGTCGGGATGTGTTTGTTCACGTGTTTGATTGGCCCGGCACAACCCTGGAAGTGGCGGCGGACGATTTGCCGAAGTTCAACTCGGCTTCTTTGCTCGAGACCGGTCAACCTTTACAGTTCAAGCAGCAAGATGGACGTGTAACGGTTGAGGTGCCTGTGCAAGCGCCCGATCCAGATGTGACCGTGATTACCTTGCGTTCCTAAGATTTGGAGAACAGAGATGATGAATCGTAGAAAGTTTGCCGCCGGCCTTGTCGCATCGGCCGCGTTTAGGCCGCTGGCGAAGGCCTCTGACAGCACCCCAAGATTTGAGCCGAACTGGAAATCGATTGGTGAGCACAAGGTGCCCGATTGGTATCAGAATGCCAAGCTCGGAATCTTCATTCACTGGGGTTTGTATTCGGTTCCGGCTTGGGCCACTACATCGGGCGAACTGGGGAAAGTAGACCCCAGCAAGTGGTTCACAGACAATGCGTACGCGGAGTGGTATCTAAACACGCTGCGGATTAAAGGCTCTCCCGGCTATGAACATCACATAGCAACCTACGGAAAAGACTTCGATTACTACCAATTCGCACCTATCTTCAATCGCAACACTGCGAAATGGCAGCCCGACAAATGGGCAAGTGTATTTAAGAAAACAGGCGCGCGGTATGCCGTATTGACCACCAAGCATCACGACGGATTTCGCTTGTGGCCGAGCGCCGTGGAGAATCCGCATCGCCGTTCGTCTGAGATTACGGCCACTCGCGATCTGGCGGGAGAGTTGACCGCGGCTGTTCGAAGCGCCGGCTTAGAAATGGGTCTCTATTATTCGGGAGGTCTGGATTGGACTTTTACCGAACAGCCCATTGTCACAATGCAAGATCTCATGGCTAGAGTTCCGCAGACTGAGGAATACGCGCGGTATGCCGATGCTCATTGGACTGAGTTGACTGACCGTTATCAACCGGCTGTGATGTGGAACGACATCAGCTATCCGAAGGCCGGCAAGATTCCAGAATTGTTTGCGCACTACTACAACTCGGTCCCGGGAGGTGTGATCAATAACCGCTTCGGCGTTGATTTTTCAGATTTCACCACGCCGGAATACGCCAAATACGACAAGATTACCGAGAAGAAATGGGAGTCGTGCCGCGGGCTTGGTTACAGCTTTGGCTACAACCAGGCGGAAGGGCCGGAGCAAGTGATTGCCGCCGACAAATTGGTCTGGCTGCTGGTTGACATTGTGAGTAAGAATGGGAATTTGCTGCTCAATATTGGACCTAGATCTGACGGATCAATCTCTGAGATTCAGATGGACCGCCTCGACAAGCTAGGCGCCTGGCTGGCCGTCAATGGCGAAGGAATTTTTGATAGCCGGCCTTGGGTGAAGGCATCCAGTTCACCAGATGTTCGGTTTACGCGCAAAGAGAACAGTCTTTATGCTTACGTGCAGTCTAAGCCAGGGGTGGGATCTTTATCGATTTCGGGCGTTAGAGCGGTGAGCGGAACGAAGATTCGATTGCTCGGATCAAGTCAAGATAGCGAGTTCAAGCAGCAGGGACAGGAACTCGTAGTCTCGACAACGCGAAGTTCTGGTCCAGCCGGCTATGCGATTGGATTGCGGATTACACCTGTGCCAGAGTCTGTTTAAGGCCAGAGTCGCTCTGGATCACTCGCTTTGGGGGAACTCAGTATAGTAGTGTGAATTCAGCTTCGTTTGTTTAACGGAGCGTCTGACCAGACTATGTCAGTTCGGATGAAGGATATCGCGCGTGATCTTGGAGTTTCCGCAGTCACAGTTTCGAAGGTGCTGCGGAACCACCGTGATATTGGCCCTGAAACCCGCGAACGAGTTTTGCAGCGCATTAAAGAGCTGAACTATCAGCCCAATCCAAATGCCCGGGCATTAGCAACCGGCAAAACTCATCTGGTGGGGTTAATTGTGCCGGATTTGCAGCACCAGTTTTTTGCGCAGGTTACCAAGGGTGTATCGCGAACGCTGAGGAAGCAGGGCTATGGTCTGATCATCTCGTCCTCGGAAGAGAATGCGGAATTCGAGCGGCAGGAAATCGACCAGATGCTGGCGCGGCATGTGGACGCTTTGATTATTGCCTCGACGCAGAAAACGGCGCAGTCTTTCAACCGCATTACGGCGCGGCGCGTTCCTTATGTGCTGGTGGACCGGAAACTCGCGGGTCTTAAAGCGAACTTCATTGGAACGGACGATGTGAGAGCGGGGATGTTGGCTACCGAGCACTTGATTGCTAAAGGCTGCCGCCGCATTGCGCACATTGGGGGCGACTATCTGAGTACGGCCTCCGATCGTCTCGCCGGATATCGCGCGGCTCTCATCCAGCATGGCTTTGAGGTATCCGAAAAATACATTTGTCACCGCACGCAACTCGACGATGCCGCGGTGGCGACGGGCTATCGAGCTATGCAAGCTCTTTTGAAGCTGAAACCGCGCCCCGATGGCGTTTTCTGTTTTAGCGATCCCATAGCGACAGGCGCCATGCAGGCCGTCCTGGAGCGGGGTTTCCGAATTCCTCAAGATGTAGCCATTGTGGGCTGCGGTAATGTCCTCTATGCTTCCGCTTTGCGCGTGCCGCTCAGTAGCGTCAATCAAGAGAGCGAAACGATGGGCGAGTGTGCGGCAAAAATGGTGCTGGAACTGGTCAATGGCGACGGCAAAACCGAAGCTCGCGAGATGCGCCTGCGGCCGGAACTGGTGCTGCGCGCGTCTAGCGACCTTTGAACGAGCTGGTGATAATCTAAGCTCAACGAATGCCCGTGACCAACCAAACCGGGCCGATTGCCTTGCTTTTGATAGGCATTTTAGCCGGTAGCGTTTTCGCATTAACGGTCTTCGAGGGCGAAAATGTTCGCAGCCAAACGTTCGCGGACCTAACCCAACATTCGAAGGTTACCTTCGTCAATCATTCGAGTCATACTTCTCGCAAGTATCTTCCGGAGACGATGGTGGGAGGAGTGGCGATGCTCGACTATGACAACGACGGGCTGCTGGATTTGTTTTTTGTAAACGGCGCCGAGTTGCAGGATCCCATGTCGCCTTCGGCCATACCCGACAAATCCAATCCAAAATATTGGAACCGGCTCTATCACAACAATGGCGACGGTACTTTCACGGACGTGACCGAAAAAGCCGGCGTCAAAGGCGAAGGTTTCGGCATGGGAGTTGCCGTGGGAGACTACGACAACGACGGATTTGTCGATTTATACGTCACGGCGGTCGGCCACAACGCGCTCTATCACAATAATGGCGACGGAACTTTCAGCGATGTGACGAAAAGTGCGGGCGTGGAAGGTGGCGGCTGGTCTGCTGGAGCGATGTTTATCGACTATGATCGCGATGGGCTGCTGGATCTGTTCGTTTCCCGTTACGTCACTTGGGATTTTTCAAAAGATGTTTTCTGCGGCCTGACCAAACCTGGGTTTCGGGGGTATTGCCACCCCGATCAATTTCCTCCCATCAGTCATCTGTTGTTTCATAATGAGGGGCACGGGCGCTTCCGCGATGTTTCCGAGGAGAGCGGTATAGCAAAATCGCCGGGAAAAGGTTTGGGCGTTGCGTTCAACGACTATGACCGCGACGGCTGGCCCGACATTTTCGTCGCTAACGATTCCGTTCCCCAGCAGCTATTTCACAATCTCAAGAATGGCAAGTTCGAAGAGGTCGGAACCGCGGCTGCGGTGGCGTATGACGAAGACGGCAACGCGTTCGCCGGCATGGGAATCGATTTCGCGGATTACGACAACGACGGCTCGCCCGACGTGTTCGTAAATGCGCTTGCCAAGCAAAAATATGCGCTCTTCCACAATCATGCTGGAACTTTCGAATACGTCACTGGACGAATCGGTCTGGGCGCCGCGAGCGTGGCGCATTCGGGCTGGGGCGCGAAGTTTATAGACTACGACAACGACGGATTGAAAGACATTTTCGTAGCTCAAGGGCACGTCATGGACAATATTGAGCTGACTCAGCCCGATGTCAGATATCTTGAACCTCCTTTGCTCCTGCGGAATGTTTCGCCATACTTTCGCGACGTTTCCAAGCAAAGTGGAGAAGTGTTTTTGCGCCCTTTGGCGGCGCGTGGAGCTGCTGTTGGTTATCTGCGCAATAACGGCTTAGCGGACATTGTTTTGAATTGCAACGAACAGCCCGCTGTGTTGATGGAATGGACGGGGAATGCCAATCACTGGCTATTGGTAGACACCGTTGGCACACGCAGCAACCGAGATGGGATTGGGGCTCAGTTGCACATCATTACGGAAGACGGGAGAGAGCAGTATGGCTTGGTGAGTACCGCCGGCAGCTACTTATCGGCCAGCGACAAACGCGTGCATTTTGGCTTAGGCGGCAATACCGTCGTAAAATTGCTTGAGATTCGATGGCCAAGCGGTACAACACAAACGGTGGCAAACGTTAAAGCCGATCAAGTGCTCGTCGTGCATGAAAATACGCAATAGGTCGCTTCCGTTCATGTTGGTGTTCGCCTGCCTATTGCCGGGGCAGGATGCGGATACGATCATCCTCAAGAACGACGATCGAAAATTCACGATCCTTTCGCAGATTGAAGACCCGTTGGAAGCAGCGGCGTTCCTGGGGGCTTTCAAGGCCACTGAGCCCGCGCGGCGATTTGAGTTGGCTAACAGATTCTTAAACAAATATCCGCGGTCTTGGCTGCTGCCGCAGGCCTACGATGTGGCAGCGCGAAGCGCCATCGATCTTGAAAAATACGACGACGCTCTTGCAGCGGGGCGCTTTTCGTTGCGTCTGCTTCCAGAAAATCCGTCGCTGCTCATTCTATTGGCGAATATAGAAGCGCAGAAAGGGTTATTCAACAAGGCGGTGGCCGACTCACGTGACGCTCTTGAATACCTGGATGAGATTGAGCGGCCGCCCAACATGAGTCAGAAAGAGTGGGATGCGCTGAAGCCGCAATTGAAAGCTTCGGCATATTTCGCTCGAGCGAGGGCCGAAGCGTCGCAACCCGGCGCTGCGGCAGGGCCAAGTGCGCTCGAAGACTTGAACGAGGCCGCCGCCTGGAACCCCGACGATGCGGAAGTGTTTTACCTCAGGGCGATTCTCGAATTAAGGCTTCAGAAAACGGATGAAGCCGCGGCAGATCTAGCTTTCGTGTGGAACAACTCTCCCACGTTGCGGGCCAAAGCGGAGCGCATTCTTTTGGTATTAGCCAAACCTAGGCCGCTCGATTCTTTTTTGCGCAGTCTGCCGGCGAGAGCGATTGATGCGAATCTGCGCCGGGGGCCGCAGAAACAGACTTACCAACAGATTTTGGCCGATGGTTATGCCGGGCCGGAGGCATGCCGGACTTGTCACTCAAGCGAATATGCAGCGTGGAGGCAAACCGGTATGGCGAAGATGTTCAGACCGTACCGGGCGGAGAATATTTTGGGTGATTTTTCATCTGGGAGTGACTACGAGGCAGGACTGATTCGCATGGGCTTTGCGGGACGGCCTTACTTTGAGATTGGAAGCCAAGGAAAGTGGCAACGCTTTTATGTGGATTTCACAATCGGTTCAAAGTGGCAGCAGGGATATGCCACAAAATTGCCGGATGGCCGGCTGCAGGTTCTGCCCATCGAATACAACGTGCTTGAAAAAAAGTGGATCAACTATTGGAAGATGATTGATCCGCCGGGGAGTGCGCGCGCCGTCATTGCCGATTTTCCAAAACTCACCGCGGCTACAAATTATCAACAGAACTGCGCGATTTGTCATACCAGCCAATTGAAGACAGGTGCTTCCATGGAGCATGCTGTCTATCTCGAACCGGGCATCGATTGTGAAATGTGCCACGGACCTTCGGCTTTGCACGCTAAGCAAGCCGCGAAGGGCAAGATTGAGCATGCCAATCCGGTTGAGCCGCCATTCGATTTTCGGCAAGCGGCGAATCGGGATGGAGTGCGTGTCTGTGCGCAGTGCCACCGGCAAAGCGCTGTGCGGGAAATTGGAGAAGGCGGTGAAATGAACTATTCCACAAAAGGCAGTTTCATTCCTGCCACATGGATGCTGCCCTATGATGCCTTCTCAAGGAAGGCTTTTTATAAAGATGGCCGATTCAGAGAGACGACTTTTATTGTGGAAGCATTTACGCGTTCGGCTTGCTATCTTCGGGGAACCGCTCAATGCGCCACTTGCCATTCACCGCACCTGGAGAATTTCCAAAGCAATCAAACCTCTTTGAAATACTGGAACAATCCAAATGAGATGTGTTTGCCCTGTCATCCGCAGTATCGGAATCGAATCGCCGAACATAGCCGCCACACCGCAAACAGCGAAGCGAGCCAATGTGTTTCCTGCCATATGCCGCGCCTGATGAATGCTTTACTGTTCAAGGCGCGGTCACATCAAATAGAGATTCCCACCGCAGATTTAACAGAGCGCTTTGGGCAGCAGGAAAGCCCCAACGTTTGCCTAACCTGCCACACGGAAAAGGAGGCTGGTTGGGCGAAGGAGCAGCTTGCTTCATGGCGGCATTAACGATGCGCCTGTTGATTAGCTTTGCCGCCGTGGCGTCTCTGATAAACGCACAAGCGGCCCACAACGCATATGTTGGCTCGAAGGCTTGTTACGGCTGCCACAGTGCGATCTACCAATCGTTCATGCAGACCAACATGGGACGTTCTCTGACACCGGCAAGCGATTGGAAGACAGATCGGCTGCCCCCGGAAGCAACACTTGCTCAGCCTGGGAGCTCGCACGTATTCGCCGTCTCCCACACTGACTCAGGCTGGGTCGAGAGCGAATCCGAACCCGGCGTATTTTCAGTTGACCATCAGCTTAGCTACGCAGTGGGCTCGGGCACAAACGGGTTGACATTCCTGATAAGGCGCGGAAACTATCTCTTTCAAGCTCCTCTTTCTTACTACTCACGAACCAATAAGTGGGAGTTCTCTCCAGGTTACGAGCACGTTGATCTCGGCTTCAGCCGTGTGGTTGCGGAGGAGTGCATCAACTGTCACACAGGCCGCGCTTTACCGGTGCAGAACAGGCCGGGCGCTTATGCCGATCCTCCCTTTGCGGAACTTGCCATTGGCTGCGAGAATTGTCATGGGCCGGGAGACGCGCACGTCAAATCGCTTGGCAAACAGGCCGGCGCAATTGTGAATCCGGCGAAGCTAGCGCCGCGGCTTGCTGAGAACATTTGCATGAACTGTCATCAGGGAGGCGATACGCGCGTTCTTCAACCGGGCAAGAATTTTATCGATTTCCGCCCTGGACAGTGGCTTTTTGATACGGCGGTCATTCTGAAAATGCCGCTGCAAACAAGTGATCAAAAGGAGGCGGATCTGTTGGAACACTATTCCGCTATGCAGGCGAGCCGCTGTTTTCGCGAAAGCGGCGGCAAACTCGGATGCTTGACTTGCCACGATCCGCATGTTCAGCCCCGCCACGAAGAGGTGGCTGGATATTACCGAACCAAGTGCCTCACCTGTCACAACGTTCAAAGCTGCTCACTCCCCATAAAAGTGAGAGCGGCGCTAAACCCTCCCGACGACTGTGCGGGTTGCCATATGCAGAAGCGCAGCGTGCAGCAAATCTCCCATTCGGCGTTGACGAACCACCGCATACCCGCGCGGGAGGGAGAAGCGATTCCGCCCGTCTCACAAAACGAGATCGACGGTTTAGTTGTTGTGAATACACCTCCCGGGCGCGTCGCCAAGCTGTCCAAGGTGATGTTGCTGCGCGCTTATGGGGAACTTTCACTGAAGAGTGCCGATTATCAGCGCCGCTACCTCGATCTTCTGGACGAACTGAGCAAGACTCAGCCGCAAGATGCCTTTGTACAAGCTTCGTTAGGGCATAAAGCGTTCGCTGAGGACAAAAGTGAAGAAGCCGTGGCTCATTTGAAATTTGCTTTGCCGCTAGATAACGCGGGCGTTTACTCGGAATTAGGCCAGGCGCTCGGCAAACTTGGACGCAGCGACGAGTCGATAGAATATCTAAAAAAAGGTATTGAAATGGACCCGTACGACGCAGTCATGCAAAAGACGTTGATTCTTCAGTACATCAACTTGAAATCGTATGTCGAAGCGCGGGTGCTCATGGAGCAGTATGTTGCCACCTTTCCGGAAGATTCATTCATGCGAGACCTGCTGGGGCGGGTGAGCCGATGATCCGGCTGGCCGCCCTATTGGCCCTGGTCTGCGGTTTACCGGCGGTCAGTATGGCTCAATGCCACGGTCCGGCGAATATCGAAAACGCCATCAAAAACGCACCAACGGCCGAAGCCTACAGTTCGCTTGGCGCATATTTTGCCCAGAACAAGCGGCTTGATTGCGCGCTGGCGGCCTTTGAACACGCTGTTAAATTGAATCCGGCTTCCTGGGAGGCGCATTTTAATTTCGGTCTGGCTTTAATGAGTGACAAACAGCCTGGAAATGCCGCCACTCAGTTTCGCCAAGCCGTGAAATACAAACCTGATTCGCAACAGGCGCGAAACGCTCTCGGACTCGCGTTGCAGGCAGCGGGACACCGGGACGAAGCCGAGGCTGAATTTAACAAATCGCTCGAACTAAACCCCCGTTCCGCGGATACTTTGGAACGCTTGGGAGATCTCTATTCGAGTGAGAGGCGTTATAGCGCCGCCATTGAGAAGTTCAAACAAGCCGGTCGGTTTGCTCCGGCCGATGCCGATTTGCAGATCGAACTGGCGGTCGCGTATTCCAATAATGGCGATTCAGCACGGGCGATCGATATTCTGTCGCATTTGACACAGGCCCAGCCGAATCTTTCCCAGGCTCACTTCAATCTGGCTACCGTGTATGCGAATGTAAAGCAGTTTCGCGAGGCGGCGGATGAATACAGCGCGGCGCTCAAGCTTGAACCCGAAAACGACATCGCGCGGCTCTCCCTGGTCAAAGCCTACGCCAGCATCTCCAACTTTGAGAACGCCCTTCCACTGGCAGGCGAGTATGTGAAACGAAAGCCTCAGGACCCCGAAGGACATTATCTGTTAGGCAGTATTTATCGCGGTATGGGAGAGTACGCGAACGCCGAAGGGGAACTGCGTCTGGCGGTTGCTGGAAAAGACGAATACGGTCCACACTACGACCTCGGTTTTGTGTTGTTCAAGGAAGGCAAACCGAAGGAAGCTTTGCCGCATTTGCGGCGGGCGATTCAAATCAGGCCAGACTCCTCGGAAGCGCATTTCCAACTGGCCAATGTGCTCAAAGCGCTGAATCTGCCAGCGGAAGCAAACAAGGAACTGGGCGAGTTCCGGGAGCAGAAAAAGCAATCAGTCGACGTAAATTTGGCCGCGTCCGCCGGGAACGACGCCAACAACCTACTGGTGCAGGGTAATGCGAAGTCGGCCACCGAGCGCTACCGGAACGCATTGAGTCTCGATCCGAAAAATGCTAAAACGTGGTTCAACCTTGCAATCGCGCTAGGCGAGTTGGGGCAGCGCGCAGAGCAAAGGAATGCGCTTGAAAAGGCAATCGAATTCGATCCTTCTCTCGCCGTGGCGTACAACGAACTTGGATTGCTGGATGCCGCGGACGGTCATCAATCCGACGCTGAGAAGCAATTTAAGAAGGCGGTTGATCTCGACCCTCAATCTGCCGATGCAGAAAGCAATTTGGGAACGTTGTATGGCCGGACAGGACGGGTGCACGAGGCCGAAGGGCTGCTCAGAAAAGCGATTGAAAACAACCCGCAGCTGATGGAAGCTTCTTTGAACCTGGGATTGATTTTGGCGAGTGAGAATCGGTTGCCGGAATCGGAGACGTACTTGCGCAAAGCGCTGGCGCTAGCCCCCGGCAATGCCACCGCTGTGAACGCGTTGGGAATGGTCGAAGCCAAAATGAAGAAAGCTGACGCGGCTTTGGAAGACTTCCAGAAGGCAGTCGCCCTGCAGCCGAAATCGGCGGAGGCGCATTTGAATCTCGGCATCGCGCTGGCCGATCAGTATCAGCTGAACAAGGCTCTGGAGGAGTTTACGACGGCTGAAACCTTAGCTCCAGAAGCGGCGGCTCCTCGCTATAACCGAGGCAGACTACTGGCGGATTCAAACCGCTATGAGGAAGCGGTGCCGGAATTGAAACTAGCGTGCGAGCGAAGCCCGAAATTTGCTGCTTCGTTTTACTTGCTCGGGCTTGCTAATACGAAACTGGGCAATTATGCGGAGGCGGTGAGCGCGTTTGCGAAGTTTGTCGAGTTGGAACCGGGCAACGCCGATGCCTATTTTTTACTCGGTCAGGATTTGCAAAGATTGGGCCGGACGCCGGAAGCCATCGAATATTGGAAGAAATCTCTGGCCGCGGATGCAAATCAAACTGAGGCTCTCTATAACCTATGGCGGGCGATGGCAAAAGCCAATTCGAAGGAAGCGGCCGCTTATGAGGAACGCTTCAAACGGGCGCAGAAGGAAAATCAGATCACGACGCAAGCTGGTCAGCTTGGAAACTTTGCGCTCGCTTCCGCGAACCGCGGCGACTATCAAGAGGCGGCTTCTCAATTCCTCGAAGCGATTAAGGAATGTGGGGATTGCCAGTCGCGTGCCGATCTTTTCAAAGACCTGGGCCTGATCGAGTGCAAAAGCGGCGATCTCCAGCATGGCCAGGAGCATCTCCTGACTGCGAAATCGCTGAAGCCGAACGATCCCGATATTGAGAAAGCATTGGCGATTGTGAACAGGATTCGAAGCAAGCCTTGACCCGAACCCAGCGGAAAGTATAGCTTTTCCGTCCATCGAATGGCCTATTGACTTTTCGCGCCGAAATGACTTGCGCCAGGACATTGACCTGTGATAGGATCGCATTACTTTACCGCAAAAGTAAGCGGTAATCTTCATATTTCAGCCGGCCGAGGTCTCGCCGGGAGAAGAGGGGAACCATGTTGCGATTCTTTTCACGATACAAGTTCTACCGTACTCTGGTAGTTCTGTCAGTGGCCTTGGCGGCGTTATTCGTCGCTTATCCTGCCAAAGCTCAGCAATCTTCCGCCGCCATTAACGGCACCGTCACCGACGCCACCGGAGCGGTTGTGCCCGGCGCCACCGTCACTCTGTCCAGCGCGGGAACCGGCATATCTCGCTCCACTCAAAGCAACGGTGCCGGCATTTATAGCTTCATCGACGTGTTGCCCGCAACGTACACCATGAAAGTGACCAAAGAGGGATTCAACACGCTCTCTGAGCCGGAATTCGTCATGCAGGTGAACCAGACGGCAACCTATGATTTCAGGCTCAAAGTGGGCTCCACGCAACAGACGGTTGAGGTGGAAGCCGCGGCGGTCGCGATTCAAGCCTCCACATCCGAGCTGGGAACCGTCATCAACGAAGAGTCCGTGAGGGATTTGCCGCTGAATGGCCGCAACTTCACGCAATTGCTCACTCTAACCCCAGGCGCCAGCCCCGTCAGCGTGGCGCAGAATTCGGGCGGCGGCGGTGGCTTCGCCGGAAACGCCATCGGCTCGTTCTCGTTTCCGGCTCTCAACGGCCAGCGCAACCGCAGCAATATGTTCTTGGAGGACGGCGTCATTGACTTGGGGTCTTTCATCGGCAACTATAACGTCTCGCCCATCATCGACACCGTGCAGGAGTTTAAGGTTCAATCGGAAAACGAAGCCGAGTTTGGCCAGGCGGTGGGCGGAATTGTGAACGTTGTTACTAAGTCAGGAACCAACCAGTACCACGGCAGCGCCTGGGAATTCTTGAGAAATAGCGATCTTGACGCTAATAATTTCTTTAGCAATTTGCTAGGCGATCAGCGCAATGCACTGAAGCAAAATCAGTTCGGTGTTGCTGTCGGCGGTCCACTATCAATTCCAAAGCTTTATAACGGCAAGAATAGGACCTTCTNNTCCCGGCTAATCGGATCAACCCCATCGCGGCCGCCTATGCCGGAGTGAACTACCCCACCGGCCCGTACGTTTCAAGCGGCAATAATTACATCGACAACTCTGCCACCCGTCTGAAGGACGATACCTACTCGATTCGCGTCGACCAGACCTTTGGCGAACATGACAGCCTTTTTGCTCGAGTCTCTCAGTACTGGGAGCCGCAGACCGGGTCCCTCGGATACGCCGGCGCTACGAATTTCGCGAACGTCTACGGTTCGAATGGGGTTATCCATGAGGTCCACACCTTCAGTCCCACTGCCGTAATGGACGCGTTTTTCGGACGCAATACGGGTGAGGCAGATACCGGCAATAGCCCATTAGGGACCAATTCGGGTCTTGCGGCTAATTTGATTACTCTTGGTGTATCGCCTAACCTTATCGGCAACCTGAATGGCCTATCAGGAGCGTTGGTTCCTAATATGTCCACCTCATACCTCGGGGGCTCGGGACAGAGCGTCCAGGATACCGTTCTCGCCGACAATTGGACTTTCGGTGGTAGTTTCACCAAAATCATAGGCAGGCACACGCTCAAAATGGGTGCGAACGCTACTACCAACAACACAAAGTCCCCGATATATTACACGGGAGACTCGTTCAGCACAGTGCCAACGGAAAATCCCTGCACAAGCGGAGTAGCGAACTGCAGCCCGAGTGGTACAGGCGATTCATTGGCTTCGTTCCTGCTTGGCCTTCCCGACGGCGCGAACCGGCGGAACGTTCTCGAGACCGAGCACGGCGGGTGGGTCAGCGGCGGATACTTCCAGGATGCATTCAAACTAAACTCCAAGCTCACTCTGAACCTAGGCCTTCGCTACGACGTGACTCTATGGCCAATTTACGGCCAAAAACCTGCTCCAGATGCCTATGTGGGCGACGTTGATTTTAACAACGGAACCTATATTATTGCCAACCAGCCCAGCGCTTGCAGCGCCACTCAAGGCTTCCCCTGCATTCCAAACGCGCAATATGGCGCCAGCACGGCCACCGTCCAAGCCCAGATGGCGTCATTAGGCTTAACTGGTATCGTCCCCATTTCTGACTTTATCGGTACCGGAGGGCTGCCGCCTCATGTGGTGGTCACCCCTCACGGCAACGGCTCCATCTACACAAACGATCACGACGATTGGCAGCCGCGCGCTGGTTTGGCTTATCGCTTGACAGATAAGACCGCTGTGCGCGTCGGATATGGCCGTTTTTATGACAACTACAACGCCATTATTCAATTGGCGCAAAACTATGAAGGAACCTGGCCCGTTCTAGGCCAACTAATCACTCAGAACCTGAATCATCCGGGTACAACACCCGCCAGCATTGGCAACCCGTTCAACCTGGCTACCGGCGGCGTAGTTTATCCGGCGGCTTCGCCTTTCCTTAATTCGGGTTTTAACGACTGGTATGTAGATCCAGGCAAGTACAAAATGCCTTATTCGGATCAATGGAACGTCGCCGTCGAGCAGGGGCTGGGAAGAAATATCGTTCTCTCTCTCGCCTATGTTGGCGCCCACGATGGGCAACTCAACGAGGGTACCTACGGCAATACCGATCCAACTCCGGGGCCGACTTCTACCGAAATCCAGCGCCGTCCCTATCCGTACATTCCAGAAGCTTTCACCGACAAAAGCGTTGGTCAGAGTAAATACAATTCTTTCCAGTTCCGTTTACAGCAGCGTGCCTCGCACGGCCTGACCTACATCATTTCTTACACATACTCGAAGTCCATGGACAAGGGCTGTTCGGGTGATTTCGGCGCGGAAGGTTGCGAGACTGAGACGCCCTACAACACCAACAACGACCGTAGTGTTTCAGGATTTGATTTGCCTCACATCTTCTCCGGAAGCTTCGTATACGATATACCAGTTGGGAAAGGCAAGCAGTTCAGCACTCACAACAACGTTGCCGATTACGTGGTAGGTAACTGGCAAGTGGGCGGCATTCTCACTCTGCATTCGGGAATTCCGTTCGATGTGACGATGGCCAATTCAGACACCGCCGGAAACGGTAACAATGTGGACCGGGCAAACCTCCTGCTGTCTAATCCATATACCTCAGGTCAGGGCCCGCTTCAATATTTGAATCCCGCGGCATTTGGTTTTCCGACCACCGCAACTGCCACAACTGCGGGAGCTTACGGAGACTTGGGACGCAATAGCTTGAGAACCGATCCGTGGCACAACCTCGATTTGTCCTTGACACGCCTCTTCCCCATCAAGGAGCGAACCAACCTTCAATTCCGTTGTGACTTCTTTAACATCAGTAACTCCGTCATCTTTGGACAACCAAATAACACCTTGGGAAATCCAAACTTTGGACTTATTACTGGTACGCAAAACACCCAGCGAGAGATTCAGTTCTCAATGAAGCTTCTTTTCTAGCAAAGCAGTGAACAAGAAGTACGGCGAGGTCTCCCGAAACTTCGAGGTCCTCGCCGCCTTCCTGTTGATGGCGTGTCAGACTGCGTCACCGGCGGATGGGCATTACGTCGGACCTGAGCCGTGTGCGCTTTGCCATAAAGATATTGCCGTTAAGCAAGCGCGAACGGCCATGGCTACTACCTGGCAAGGGCGGCTTACACCGTCGTTGCCGTCGACTTTCGATGCCGCAGTGTCGGACGATCTACCGTACGAATTGAAACGCACCGGCGACACATTCAGTTATTCGGTCGCGAAGATGAGTTTGCCGGTTGACATCCTGATGGGAGGTCGGCGGCACGGTCTCGGTTTTTTAATCCCCCTTTCGCAAGTTGACGGAATTCCTTTGGCGAGGCCTGCACTGATTCAGGCGCGTTACGCCTGGAGCCCCGAGAAGAAAAAACTGCTGCTAGCTCCCGGTTGTTCCTCCGCAAAGCCACAATCACTCGAAGCCGCGCTTGGACTAGTGATGAGTCCCACATTCGAGAAACGCTGCCTGAGTTGTCATGGCCAGCCGAACCTATTGGGAGCTGGCAAAACTGGTGGGGTGCATTGTGAGAGCTGCCATGGGCCAGGATCGCAGCATCTAGTGAACCCAAGGCAGGGCATCATCAATCCAAAGCGCCTGTCGACGGAGGACAGTATTGGCGTTTGCGCACAGTGCCATATAGGTCTTGCTCGCTTCGCCGATCCTTCCGCCGATGATTTGCTGGTGGCGAATCAGGTCCGAGCCATCAAAGGTTCAGAGTGCTTCGTGCAGAGCGGCAAGGCGTTCTCATGCACTACCTGTCACGATCCGCATAACGACGCGACTGACGATAAACAGGCCGTTCAGGCGTGTCTTGCCTGTCACGCAAGCGGCGTTAAAAAGCATGCCGCCATCTGCCCAGTGAATGCGGCGGAGGGCTGTATCGCCTGCCACATGCCGTCCGTTGAAATGGGTCCGCTGCATTTGGTGGATCATCTCATCCGCGTTCATCCCGAGCAAAAGATTCAAGCCGCGAGCCACGGCGCAGAGTTGAAAACACAAGTCCCACCCATCAGCGGCTATCTTCGGATCATTGTGACCAAAACGGCCGAAGCTGCCGCCACGGCGCGCGAGCGAATTCGGGCGGGCGAATCCTTTTACACCGTCGCGCAAGAGACGTCAGTAGATCAGACGGCGTCGATAGGCGGATATCTCGGGCGCAGGACTTTTGATGCGGGCGAGCGGCTGGATTATGGCGAGACGAGTGAAGTGAAGCAACAAAAAGATGGCCGGTGGGTGATCTTGCAGAGGTTACCGCGCGATTTCAGATGGAGTGCCGAACAGTTGCAGCGCGAAGCCGAGAATCTGGCGGCGAGTGGCGACGCGGCGGCGGCGATCAAGAAATCGCAGGAGGCGCTGAAGATCTATCCGCATTTTCTGCGCGCGCTCAGTTTTATTGGGATTACGTTTGCACAGAGTGGCAACGCGCGGAAGGGCGCCGAGGTTCTTGCGCTAGCCGTGCGGATTTATGCCGATGATGCGCCCACGAAGTTTGCGCTGGCTTCAGTGTTGGAAGCGCTTGGCGAGACGGCGCGAGCGACTGAAGGCTTTAGGCAGACGATTGCGCTGGAACCCGATTTTACGGCGGCCTACGGCAAGCTGGGAATGATCTCGTATTCGGCGGGCGATTGGGAGAACGCGATTAAAACATTTCGGCAAGGTTTGCAGATCGATCCGATGTCGACCGAACTTAATTATGATCTGGGTCAGGCGCTGATGCGTAGCGGCGATGTGGCGGGAGGAAAACAAGCTGCGGAGCTGGCACGCAAATTGGACTTAACCGCTAAGCCCAACTCGCCACCTTATGAATGACTTCTCCGCCCGGCGCCAACAAACGGTCGAGATCTTGGGCGAGGTATGGCAGAATACGCTCGTATTGGTGCGGCACTACAATTTTGCTGAAGCCCGCGCCGTGCCAGGGAATCTTGTCGGGCGCAGCGTCGAGCAGCATGATGTTTTCAAAATCGTCGAAAAACGGCCGAGCCTCTGCCACCTCTTCGGTGGTGCCCAAGGCCACCACAATTCCGCGGATTAAGATGCGGGCTAACGCCGCCAACTCCTGCTTTGCTGGAATAGCCAACAGCAAAACGCGATCATCGGCCCGAAATGCGTTCACGGCAATTTTACAAGCGGATCAGGAAGCGCCGCCGCAGCGAGAACCGCATTCGCATCGGCGTCTGTGAATTCTTGAGTTTTGGCGGAATGATTCATAGAGCAGAATTTAGGACCGCACATAGAGCAAAAAGCGGCGTCTTTAAATCCTTCTTCGGGCAGCGTCTCATCGTGCATCGCTTCCGCGGTTTCGGGATCGAGAGATAGCGCGAACTGTTTCCGCCAATCGAAATTGAATCGCGCACGGGAAAGTTCGTCGTCGCGGTCGCGCGCTCCTTTGCGGTGCCGGGCGACATCGGCCGCATGCGCCGCAATTTTATACGCGATAATGCCTTGTTTGACGTCTTCGCGATTGGGCAGACCTAAATGCTCCTTGGGCGTGACGTAGCAAAGCATGGATGCGCCGTACCAACCGATCATGGCTGCGCCAATGGCCGACGTGATGTGGTCGTAACCCGGCGCGATATCCGTTACCAGCGGCCCTAAAGTATAGAAAGGCGCTTCGTAACACATCTCCTTTTCCTTTTCCACCTGCAAGGCAATTTGATCAAGCGGAATGTGACCCGGACCTTCGATCATTACCTGCACGTCGTATTGCCACGCTTTCTTGGTAAGTTCGCCGAGTGTTTTGAGTTCGGCAAACTGCGCTGCATCGCTGGCGTCGGCCAAACAGCCGGGCCGGAGTCCATCGCCCAGTGAAAAGCTCACATCGTATTTTTGGAAAATCTTGCAGATGGCGTCGAAGTTTTCGTAAAGCATATTCTGCTTGTGGTTCTTCACCATCCACTCGGCCAGAATGGCTCCGCCGCGGCTGACAATGCCGGTGATGCGCTTCTTTGTCAGCGGCACGTATTGAACCAGCACGCCGGCGTGGATGGTCATGTAATCCACACCTTGCTGCGCCTGCTCTTCGATGACTTCGAGCAGCACATTGATGTTGAGATCTTCGACCCGCCGGACACGGTTCAAGGCTTCGTAGATAGGTACGGTACCGATGGGCACGGGCGAAGCGTCAATGATGGCTTGACGGATGCGCGGAATATCGCCGCCGGTAGAAAGATCCATTACGGTATCGGCGCCATATTTCACGGCGTATTGCAACTTGGCCAACTCTTCGTCAATATTGGATGTGGTCGCGGAATTGCCGATGTTGGCGTTGATCTTGCACTTCGACTCTACGCCGATGCACATGGGTTCCAGACTGTGATGGTTAATGTTGGCGGGAATGATCATGCGCCCGCGCGCCACTTCGTCGCGAATCGTTTCGGGTGTCAGGCCTTCACGCCGGGCCACATATTCCATCTCGCCTGTGATCGTGCCCTTGCGGGCATAGTGAATCTGGGTGCGGATCGGATCGTTTTGTCGGGACGCAATCCATTCATTACGCTGCATAGTCCGATTATAGGTTGGGAGGGATCAGGAAGCTTTGCGAAACGTAAGATTGATACGGCAGGCGCCGGTAAGATCGCTGACGCCGTCTTTCAGCGGTGCGACGCCATGATATGTCAGGCGCGCGGGGCCGCCCCAAACAACCACGTCGCCACTTTCGAGACGATAGCGCCGGGGCCGCTCTTTGCGCGTGTTGCCACCGAATAGAAATGTCGCGGGCAACCCTAGGGAAACCGAGACAATAGGATGGCGGAAATCCGCTTCATCCTTGTCTTGATGCAAGGTGAGCCGTGCGCCTGGCTCATAACGGTTGACGAGGCAGGCATCCGAAGCGAATCCGGCAAAACCTCCGGCCGTGGCCGCGCGCTCGGATAGCTGTGAAAACAGAGACGGCATGGCAGGCCAATGGCTACCAGTTTCCGGATCGATTTCCGTGTAGCGATAGCCCTTGCGATCAGAAATCCAGCCCACTTTACCGCAGTTCGTCATCGCGATGGACATGCGAAAGCCACCCGGCGTAATCATGTGACGGAATGGCGAGACGGCGGCAATCTTGTTCACGTGCCCAAAAATCGGTGCGGCCTCCAACAGTGCGAACCCGCGCAGGATCACGCCGCCTTCGCAGAGGGGTTCGGCGGCGTCTGTAGAGTGATCGGAAAAGAGGGTGTTCTGCGTTTAAGCCTCCATCGCGACCCGGCGCTCCGGTCCGTCCGGGTCATTCTTCACTTCGCATTTGTTGTCGAAGATCATCGTAGGCGCTTTGCCCTTGTCGAAGGCTGGCCACGCGGGCAAACCGCTGTGATTCGGATTGCCGTGCTTAGTGAAGTTGATCCAGGCCTCGCTGACTTTAACTCCCAGTGCGCGTGCTTCGGGTCCGCCGCCAGTCATAGCGGCGCAACGGTCGGTGTTGTCGAAAACGAAGGGTAGCTCCGAGCAATGGAACGCCATCGGCCGCCCGTCGAGAATGGGAGTTTGCCAGGCGAACCAATACACATAGGCAGGTGCGCCGCCGAGTTCGGTTTTACGTTCGGCTTGGGTAACCGCGTTTTGCCGAGTAGGCGCTGCGGAGATGCGTGAAAGCAATTCGAACGGCCGGGCCTGCGGGTTCGCTTTGCGGTAAGCGTTGATCACTGCGTCACAACGGTCGCCGTGCAAGGCCTTGACGCGCTCCTTCATCTTTGCTTCCGACATGGCAAAGGCATCCGGGTTGCCGATGCCCGTGACGAATTCGTTCAGGACTGATCCGATCAGCATGGGCACATTGGACGAAATGGTCGGCGCGGAGGGATCGAAAGGATGATGCGGGAGAACCTTGCCATCTACCATTGGACCCCAGCCAGTGCGACGCGCACGCGGGCTGGGAGGTAGGCCGGTAGATGGTGCGGCTTTTTTAAGCGCGGCGGCGGCGGCGCCTTGAAGCCGGTCAATGGGAATGTCGTGCAGCTCACTGACTTGGGAACGGGAGAGATTGAGTTCGGCGAGCACGGCAGCGGTAAGCTTGCCCGCATCTTCCGGTTCGATAGCGCGGAGCATGGAACCACTTTGCACAGCCGCGCGGTGGAACAATCCCTTGGCGGCAGGCATGGCCATGAGGCTACTCACTTTGCTGCCGCCGCCCGATTGGCCAAAAATGAGCACGGTGTCGGGATCGCCTCCAAAATCGCCGATATTTTCGCGGACCCATTCGAGCGCAGCAACAATGTCGAGATTACCGACATTGGCTGACGTCGTGTAGTTTTCGCCTCCCACTTCGGCGAGATTCAAATAACCGAGGATGTTGAGGCGGTGATTGAGACTGACAACAACTACGTCTCCGTGGCGGGCGAGATTTTCACCTTCGTACGATTTCAGTTCCTGGCCCGAGCCGGCGGAAAAGCCCCCACCGTGCAGCCACACCATGACGGGGCGTTTGCGGTTATCGTTTGTGGCGGGAGTCCAGATGTTTACGCGCAGGCAGTCCTCGCCGGGCTGGCCGTCGTCCCACTCAAACATGAAGGCGTTTTCGTCGTTCTCCCAACTGGTGCGAGGGCCTTGCGGGGAGACTTTGCCGTAATAGAGAGAGCTGCGGACGCCAGGCCAAGGGGTTGGTTTCTCGGGTGGCAGGAAGCGGGCGGCGCCGGCGGTGGTTGCGCCGTAAGGGATGCCTTTGAAAATGTAAATGCCGTTGTGCGAATAACCACGCACCTTTCCGGCTGTGGTTTCAACTATGCCGGCGGCGTCTTTGGCGATGGTGATTCCTGCCGCGGGAGACGCGGGCTTCGGATTATTAGCATCGGCGGCAACGGCGGTTGTGCTTAAGAGTGTTGCCGCGCCTTTGATCCAAGTGCGACGGTCCAGGGTTGTGGGGTGGGTCAAGTGGTGTACCTTCTCTGGTTTCAAAGTGTATCGCAAATGGCGATCCCGGGCGGACGAGCGGTGGGGGAGTGCTTCGGGTAGTACTAGCTTGCACTTTCGCGAGGCACGTGATATTCTCGCGAATCAGTTTTGCAGATGGAGAAATCTATGACTCGTGGTTTCGTGACGCAATCGACGATGCTTTTTGCGTTTTTGTTCTGTTCATCAACGCTTTTGGGCCAGGTTGATACGGGGTCGATTCAAGGCGTTGTCCGTGACTCGACTGGCGCGATTGTGCCGAATGTCAAGGTGACTCTGGTGAACGAAAATATGGGAACCTCGCTTGCTGCATCGACTGGCAGCGCGGGCGAGTATTTGTTTTCGCCCCTCAAGATTGGCACCTACTCGGTGACAGCCGAGATGAAAGGCTTTCAGCGGGTGGACCATTTGCACGTAACGGTGGACGTGCAGCAACACGTGGTGGTGGATTTTCAGTTGAATCCTGGAAGAATGACGGAAACCGTGGCGGTAACTGGAGAGCCGCCGTCGTTGCAGACACAGGATGCAAGTGTGGGGCAAGTCATTGGGCAGCAAGCGGTGAATGCGCTGCCGCTGAATGGCCGGAACTACACGTTTCTAGCGCAACTATCGGCTGGTGTGACGCAGGATCAACAGGACACGCGCGGTTTGGGGGCGAGCGGCAGTTTCGCGGCCAATGGTACGCGGCCCGCGCAGAACAATTATTTGCTGGATGGCATTGATAACAATTCAAACTTAGTGGACTTTCTGAACGGAACGGCGTTCGCAGTGCGGCCGCCAATTGACGCGATAGCGGAATTCAAGATCGAAACGAACGACTATAGCGCTGAATTCGGGCGGTCGGCCGGCGCGGTGCTAAACGCCAGTATAAAATCGGGAAGCAACGCTTTTCATGGGAATTTGTGGGAATTTCTTCGTAATGATGCGTTGGACGCGGCTAACTTTTTCGAAAATTCCGGCGGCATTCCTAAGGGCGAGTACCGGCAGAACCAGTTCGGCTTTACCATTGGCGGTCCAATCAAGAAGAACAAAACGTTCTTCTTTGCAGACTATGAAGGCACGCGCATTCGCCAGGCTGCGACGTCGGTGAACACCGTACCGACGGAGCTGGAGCGCAGCAGCAGTTATACAAATCTTTCGGAGCTGCTTTCGCAAGGCGGTACGCGAACCGACGTGCTGGGGCGGACGACTGCCTTAGGCCAAGTTTTCGATCCATCAACCACTAGAACGATCTCCTGTGGAGTGGCCGACACGGTGACCGGCATAACAGTGCCGTGCGACGGCGCCGCGCAAGGAAGCTTCGTGGGTTATGCGCGTGAACCATTTACCGGCAACATTCTGCCCGCGTCGCGTCTCGATCCAAACGCCATCAAACTTTTGAATTTGTACCCTGCGCCTAATTCGCCTGGCCTGTTCAATAACTACGCCAGTGACCGGGTGCTACAAAACGAGGTGAACCAGTTTGACGTTCGGCTTGACCAGAACATCAGCGACAAGGATTCGATTTTTGGGCGGGTGAGTTACGTGAACAATCCTTCGCTGCTTCCAGGGCCGTTCACCGGCTTGGCGGATGGCGGGTCGTTTTCGCAGGGCGATCAGACCTCGCTTTCCTGGAATGGTGTGATCAGCGAAACACACTCCTTCTCGTCAACAACAGTGAACGAAGCGCGTATCGGCTACAGCCGCATTTCGGCGACCAGGCTGCAGCCGAATGCCAACGACTTGACCGCTTCTTCGAACTTTGGGATACAAGGGGTTCCGCAGGTCTCGTCTAACGGAGGATTGGGGTCGTTCTTCATAGCAGGCCTGAACACGCTAGGCAGCAACGAATATTTGCCTTCCGTTGAATACAGCAACACAATGCAATTTTCGGATAACATAACCAAAGTATTGGGCAAGCACTCGCTGAAGGCCGGAATTCAATGGCAGCAACTGGGCATGGCGATTTTGCAACCTCCCGCCGGACGAGGAGCGTTTACTTTCAGCGGAGCATATACGGAGGTGCCGGAAACCAGCGGCGGGAACACAGGGTTGGCGCAATTGCTCTTGACGCCCATACCGGGCTCAGTGCCTGGCGCCGCAGACTATGTCGGTGGATCGGACAGCATACAGGCGTCGAACATCGCGAACACTGATCAGCGCCACGATTACTATGGCCTGTATTTCCAGGACGATTTTCATGTTACTCCGAAACTAACCGTCAATCTTGGCCTGCGGTGGGAGTACTTTGGGCAGCAGCGGGAGCGATTTGGCGCCCAGTCGAATTTTCTGCCATCTGGGACCGGCGCGGCGTCTGAGTTTCTGATCACACAGAAACGCTGTAATACCCCACTTTCGGCCGATTTCATTGCCGCCGCGGCGACGGACAATGTTAAAATCGTGTGTTCGAGCCAACCGGGATTAGGTTTTTCGCAACTTACGAATTTTTCGCCAAGAGTGGGTTTTGCGTATAAATTTACGGATAAATTCGTCGCCCGCGGTGGGTACGGACTATTTTACGGAGGGTTTGAGAACTCGGTGGTCGAGACCTACGTCGATTTTCCATTTCAATATGAGTTGAGTTATCCGGCTCTGACGCCAAACGCACCGGTGACTTACCCGAATGGATCAATTGGAACAATTGAGACTGGTTTGTCGGGGATTCCACTGACCTCGTCCGCTGTGGAGCCCGCGGGTGTGTCACTCACCGGAGAGGACTATCACGTAAAGACGCCGTACACACAGGGGTACAACTTCACTCTTCAATATGAGCTTTCGAGCAACGACACCGTATCGCTGGGCTTTGTCGGAAACACTGTACGGCACCTGGGCGTTTACCTCGCGCCGAATTCGCCCAGTGAGATTCTGCCACCTGGCTTGAATACACTGAACTACTCACAGTATCCGGATTTTGCACCGGGCGGAACATACTCAAGTTTTGCGGGAGATAGCTTCTATGATTCCTTACAGGCGAACTATGAAAGGCGCTTCAGTAAGGGCTTGAGTGTCTTGGCGAACTTTACCTGGTCGCAATGCCGGACCGATGCCACTGACGTGCTAAATGAGACGGCACTCTCTTATCGTGCGGCGTTGTTACCCGGCTTTGGTATCCAGGGCGACTATGGCTTGTGCGATTTCGATATTCCTAAAGTGTTTCACCTGAGTGGTTCGTATGACCTCCCGTTTGGCAATGGGCGGAGCTACATGACCCATAGCAATGGGTTTGTCGAAGCTCTGTTCGGTGGATGGAGCACAAATTGGATTCTTACGCTGCAAAATGGCCAACCAGGAACGGTGCCTTGTGTGATTAGCACGACATCTGGCTTTGGATGCGACGCACTAATGGTTCCAGGCAATAGCGTTTATGCTCCCAACCGCAGCGTAAACCAATGGCTGAACCCGAATGCGTTTACCAGTCCGCCGGTAGCGACAACCATCGGACAATCGAACTATGCAGTTTTGGGAGGCGCGCCGACTCAGTTCTTAGGACCGGGTTTTCACCGGCTGGATTTCTCGGTCTTTAAGAACTTCCGCATAAGCGAGCGCACGCACCTGGAGTTTCGGGCCGAGATCTTCAATTTGACGAACACGCCTAACTTTTCGCCCCCCGGGTTCGGCGGCAACGGAGTGGTGGCCGCGCCCGGCTCGCTAGACTACACGTCCCCGACCACTTTCGGCGTAATCAATTCGACGCGTGACGGACAGAATGACCAGCGTGAAATACAGTTTGCGCTGAAGTTCTATTTTTAGGTTTCGTTTGCGATGGATTCGACCATGGTGAGAGCCAGGCGATGTGCCTCGCGTTCGCCGGCGGCTAGGCCGGGCCCGAGCATGGAACCTAGGAATAGGATGCCTCCGCGTCCGACTCGACGAATGCAACAGACTGGCGCGTCGCCCGAGTGAGCGATGATTTCTCCCGAAATAGGCGACAGTGGAGTACAGGCACCGAATGTTCGAATGATTTGGCGGCTGGGCCAGAGATATTCCACGTAAAGCTGGGTGGTTTGGGAGGAAGTACCAAATGATAGTCCGAACTCCGTGGCCCAGAGGCGAGTCTGTTGCTGGCGGATAACTGGCGTGGTGAAACAGAGCCCACTCTCAAGAATCAACCAAGCGCCACTGGACGCGCGGGTGCCGAGGCGGCGGGCCAGATCAGTGGTCAACTCCCTGGCGGCAGGCAGAACGACCAGATCGCGGGGCGTGACTTTACACCCGTTCAAGAGGGTCTGAAAGTGAGCCGCGGATTCCCGTGACAACACATGAGGTTCTACGATGATGGTGGGTTGTTGGGCCTGTCTGGGTAGATCGAGCTTGAGGCAAGGCAAAACAAGGGTGGTGCGAAGCATGTCGCGGCGGGTGCGCATACGGACCTACAATTTCCCGGCGATGAGCCTATCGAGCGCGGCGGCGGTATCAAAAATCTGCTGATCGGGCGCATAGCGATAACGGGCTTCCATTTCGGCGATGAGCCAGCCATCGTAATTGACCTTGGAGATGGCTTGGCGGATGGCGCGCCAATTGTTGTCGCCAAGCAATATGTTCGTGTAGACGCTTTCGTCGCCACAACGGCCGCGATGTTTATGCACGTCTTTCATGTGCAGGCGCGTGATGCGTGGCCCGTGGATCTCAATCCATTGTTCGGCGAAACCGGTTTCGTGTATGTTGCCGACGTCGAGGTGAATGCCGACCCAGGGATGGTTGACTTCATCTAGAAAGGTGGCAAACTCGCGCGGACTGAGAAGAAATTTCTGCTCGGCGCAGCAGTTTTCGATGCCAATTTTGACTTTCGCTTTGGCGGCATCGTCGCCAAGGTTTTGCAGGACGTCGCGGCAACGGTTGTAGACCTCGTTGTACGGCAGATCTTCTTTCACGACGCCGGCCACAACCAGAATCGCGTCACTCTGAAACATCTGAGCCGTTTCAAGCTGCCGGCGAACGTGGCGGATGGCAGATTCGCGCACCGCGGGATCGCGAGCGCAGATGTTTTCCTGCCAGTCGAGGGCGTTGGCCACATCAGACACGCGCAGGCCCGTGTCCTGAATCTTCGTGAACAGGTCGCGCACGGCTGCATCGGACGTGGTCATTTGAAACCAGGGGCGTTCACCGAGCCAAAGTTCGACGCCGTCGTAGCCGGCACGCTTGAGCAGCGCTAAACCATCCTCAAAGGCCATGCCCGTCGGAAAAATGTTGTCGCCTATGGATTTTTTCATGCTGTTCGGTGGTTAGAATGAGTCGCTCATTATTGTGTCAAACGGTAGCCGCGAAGGACGACTTTTTCATCGACCAAGCCAGTGCGGTTTAGCCGACTGACCAGCGAACTCGCCTTGCTTTATTTGCTATAGCCCGATTGGCGGCTGTGCTTTAATAGAGGAGGCGTCAGTTTGCACAAGCCGACATTAGGGATTTGTTGCGGATCTTGTCGCATTGCTCCTCAGTAGCTCAACGGCAGAGCATTCGGCTGTTAACCGA